>NZ_JBSFIH010000171.1:0-1024 GCF_053597455.1 Streptomyces sp. NPDC001393 | reverse complement strand
ACGAATGCCTGGGACTTGGAACTCGAAGAACTCTTCCTGAAGACCGGAGCCCGCTTCTGCCGCGTGGAGGTCCGGCGGCGGATGCGGGACTACGTTCGCGGACTGCTCGGCCCGGTAGGCCGCAAAAACAGCTGGGTGCGCCACGAGGCGCCATGTGACCGAGTGGAGGTGGAAGACCTCTACCGCCGGGCCGTCGCACCGGCCGGGTAGAAGCTGAGGGCAGTCCGAGCCGGGGAACGCCGGTGAGGACGGAAAGCAGCCCTGACAACGCCGGGACGGCGCGGTACTGCCAGACGCGTCGGGTTCGGCAAGCAAGGCCAGAAGGCGTACGAAGAGGAACCCGTGTAAAGCCCCGTAAGTCTTGCACCGGGCTCAAATCTGGCGGATATGGGCCCGGGGTGCAGTGCGTGACCGCTCGCTTCATCGGGGCGGTCAACTCCGAAGCCGGTCTCCAACTGCCGGTGGGGAGGCCACGCTGAAGGTCTGCGGCGTAGGCGTGGTGATGCTGCTGGGGTAGTAGCGGGACGCCGACCTGGCCGATCGGCACATGGTGAACGTGGGAACCGCCTGCGGTCGCCCCCGTTTTCCCGGCAGCCGGTCCGGAGAGCGAGGGCAGGCCCGTTGCCGGCCGAGGTCCGCAGGTGGGGCGGAGGCCCCGTAGTAGTCCGAGCGGAGGAAAGCTCCGTGCATGGCGAAGGGGGATAGCGAGTCTGCAGGGAGGATGCTGCAATGCCGGGAGGCCGCTGGTGAATACCGACGCGCTGGAGTTCGCGCTGCTCAAGGCCGAGCGCCGGGTACTGGAGATGCAGACCAAGCTGCACTGTTGGGCGACCGACGATCGTGATCGCCGGTTCGATGACCTGTTCAATCTCGTCGCCGATCCCGCGCTCTTGCTGGTCGTGTGGGTTTCGGGTGCGAAGGAACAGGGGCGAGCAGGGCGGTGCCGGCGGTGTTGTCGTGGGCCGAGGCGGCCAGCACCACGACGCCGATGACCAGCCCCAGCACGTCCACGGCCAGTCCCCGC
>NZ_JBSFIH010000170.1:0-1076 GCF_053597455.1 Streptomyces sp. NPDC001393 | reverse complement strand
GACGGCGGCGACGAGGCGGAGAACTCCGCCGAGGCCACCGCCCAGTTCACCGAGGCGCGCACCGCGCCCGGCGTGGTCGCGCCCGGCGCCTACGGGGCGGCCTGGCAGCAGCTGCAGTCGATGAGGCACACGGCGGGCGGCTGGGACCACGTCACCAAGAGGGCGTACAACTCCGACGATCCCCGCTACCGCGATGTGAACTCCAACTCCAGTGGCGGCGCGGGCTATGTGACCGGCCGGATCACCGGCATCGCGGCCGACGACCAGGGCTATGTGTACGCGGGCGGCGCCAACGGCGGTGTCTTCCGCTCGACGACCGGCGGCGGGCACTGGAAGCCGATCTCCGACAAGCTGCCGTCCCTGTCGACCGGCACCCTCTCGCTGGACGGCCAGAAGCGGCTCTGGTACGCGACCGGTGAGTCCAACACCGGGGCGACGTCCTTCGTGGGGACGGGTGTGTACGTCCTGAAGGACCCGCGCCACGGCCAGTTCCAGCCCGGCGACCGCGTCGGCGGCGCCGAGCTGGAGAGCACCGTCATCCATGCGCTGCGGTTCGCGGGCACCACGGTGTGGGCGGCGACCAGCACCGGTGTCTGGTCGCACTCCACGACCACCCTGTCCGGCCCGTGGACGCACGAGTTCACACCCAACCCGGACTATCTGCCGGGCGGTTCGAAGGCGGACGACCCGAGCGCGCCGTACAAGAACATCGCGAACGACATCGCCGTCGATCCCAAGGACCCCTCCAAGGTTCTCCTCGCGGTCGGCTGGCGTGGCGGCGACACCTACAACGGGCTGTACGCGAAGGCGGACGACGGCAGCTGGAAGCCGGTCAGCGGGCTCGGTGACCTGCCCACCAGCAGTGCCGACGTCGGCAACATGACGTTCGCTTCGGCGGCGGACGGCTCGCGGCTGTACGCCATCGACCAGTCCCCGGCGCAGATGGCCGCCAACCCGGACAGCGGGCTGAAGGGCGTGTATGTGTCGAAGAGCGGTTCGCCGTTCGGGCCGTGGACGCTGATCGCGGACTACACCAAGCTGAAGGCGTCCGGCTCCGCCCTGCAGACCGCTGGCTA
>NZ_JBSFIH010000169.1:0-1095 GCF_053597455.1 Streptomyces sp. NPDC001393 | reverse complement strand
AGATGGTGCTGTCGCTGTCCGCGAAGGGCCTTACCCACGGAGAGATATCGGCGCATCTGGCCGAGGTGTACGGCGCCGAGGTGTCCAAGCAGACCATCACCACGATCACGGACAAGGTGATGGAGGGCATGGCGGAATGGCAGTCTCGCCCTCTCGATCGCGTCTATCCCGTGGTCTTCGTGGACGCCATCAACGTGAAGATTCGTGATGGCAAGGTAGCCAATCGGCCCATCTATGTTGCGATGGCCGTCACGGTCGAGGGCACTCGCGACATCCTCGGGATCTGGGCCGGTGACGGCGGCGAGGGTGCCAAGCACTGGCTCCAGGTCTTCACCGAGCTGAAGGATCGCGGAGTTGAAGATGTCCTCATGCTGGTTTGCGACGGGCTGAAGGGTCTGCCGGACGCGGTCGGGACGGTCTGGCCCCGAACTGTCGTCCAGACGTGCATCGTTCACTTGATTCGCAACAGCATCCACTACTGCGCCCGCCAGGACTGGGACAAGGTCGCGAAGGATCTCAAGCCCGTCTACACCGCGCCGAGCGAGGCGGCCGCGACCGAGCGGTTCCTGGAGTTCTCCGAGAAGTGGGGCAGCAAGTATCCGGCCGTGATCAAGCTGTGGTCCGATGCCTGGGCCGAGATGGTGCCCTTCCTCTCCTTCGACGTCGAGATCCGCAAGGTGATCTGCAGCACGAACGCGATCGAGAGCGTCAACGCCCGCATCCGCAAAGCCGTCCGGGCCCGGGACCACTTCCCGTCGGAGGCCGCCGCGTTGAAGTGCGTCTACATGGCGCTCATGAGTCTGGACCCAACCGGCAAGGGGCGGCGCCGCTGGACGATGCGCTGGAAGGCACCCCTGAACGCCTTCCAGATCGCCTTCGAAGGACGCCTCACCCCCACCACCAGCCACTGACCCTCAACAACCAAGATCAGCCCTTGACTGGACAGCCCCCCCCAGGAGCACTCCACAGCAGCGTACGCCCGCCGGCTAAAACAACGGCATGACTCTGTTGGCGATCTTGTGAGGGTCAGCTGGTGGCGGTGCAGAGGGCGTGGAAGTGGCTGGGCGCCCGCTGCTTTCGGGTCGGACTGGCGAT
>NZ_JBSFIH010000168.1:0-1132 GCF_053597455.1 Streptomyces sp. NPDC001393 | reverse complement strand
TCCGACCAGGCAGCGGCCGAACAAGTGAACCTGAAACCACGTCAACCCGTTCTGACCAGCTAGTCATCCACTCCCGCACGTCGGGGGAACCTCACACCTCCCGTAGGTGACCGCAGCGGGAACCCCGAATGATCAGAGTTGCCCGACATTGACCAGCTCGCGTTCGCCCGTCTTCCGAGTGACGCAGAGTAGCTGGCCTCTGATCAGCAGCAGGCCTGCTCAGTGATCGCCTCGAGGGCGGTGTACACGTGGCCCGAGGACACCCTCGCCAGCGCGGCGAGCTCCGCGCAGAGCACAGCCTGCCCCAGCCCAAGGCGTAGCCATAGGTGTCACCGCCGATGTCGTCGGCCGAGAACAGACCGGAGGCCAGGGTGAGCTGAGCCGCCTCGCAGCAGCACGGCGAGGGCGGCAGGCTGGTGGACCTCTACCACTGGGGCCGGCGCACTTGGCCGTGAGTCTCACTGCGGAGATCCAGTAGTGAAACGGTCGCGGACGACGTACGTGAGTACGTGCGCTGCGTGCGCCACCGACAGGACCAGGCTCAGTACGCCGATGCCGGCTTCTCGGTTCGTCCCCGGCGCCACCAGCCGGCACCCGCCCTCCGCCTCGCCGCGCGCCCGACCCGCGCCGTGCCGGCTCTGGGCAGCCCTGCGCCTTCCTGCCTGATCACGTCGATGAACAGGAATGTCACCCCAGTCGCCGAGAACCGCTTCCTCCAGGTTCCGGGCGGCCACGTCGACGGACTCCACCGGCGCGACATCCTCCGCCGCCCGCAGCGCCTCGTCCCGGCCCAAACCCTCACCAGCCACCAAGCCACCTTCCCAGTCCGTCCGCCCCGGGTTCCCCAACCTGGCTTCAAAAGCGCTTTCAGAGACCGGACGACCACGGCCTGATACCTGAGGACGCCGGGGGCATATGCGGTGTGAAAGCGGGAAACTCGGGGCTCGTACGCTTTCAGGACGCGCGGAGGGAGCAGGGCATGAGCCAGGTCAGAACGAGTCCACCGGATCTTTCGCAACCGGCGCGGGCCATCGGCTCCGGGTGAGGTTCCCCCGACGTGCGGGAGTGGATGACTAGCTGGTCAGAACGGGTTGACGTGGTTTCAGGTTCACTTGTTCGGCCGCTGCCTGGT
>NZ_JBSFIH010000167.1:0-1147 GCF_053597455.1 Streptomyces sp. NPDC001393 | reverse complement strand
GGTCAGTCAGCTCAACATGCTCGGTTATCAAGTGTCCCTCCAATCAGCGGACGCGGTCTGACCTGGGCAGGTGGTGGATTTTCGAATCAGACTCCGCCGACCGCGTGACTCACCATCCGAACCCGCGGGCGCAGCCCCGAGTACGGCCCTGACGCGCCCGTGCTGCTCGAGGGCAGCACGACCCTGGACACTGAGGGCGCATAAGATCAGCGCCTTGCCAGGATTAGAACGGGCCGAAGGCGGTCAGGATGGATGCCCTCTCACAGTTGGTGACGATTGCGGCCGTGCTTCTGGGGTCGTTGATGACTTTCGTCACCAACCAGTTGGCGGAGCGGAGCAAACGGCGTGAGACTCGGCGCGTTCGCTGGGATGAGAAGAAGCTCGACACATACACCGACTACATCAGCAAAGTGCGTGCCACCATGGCCGCCAACGTGGTGGTCTACAAAGTCCGCAAGGGCCTACGGACCATGCCGCGAAGCGAGGAGGACGTGCGGCTGGACCTCACCCAAGCAGGAACTGCGCAAGCAATCGCCTTTGAGCGGGTAATGCTCCTGGCCGGGGATGACGTGGTCGAAGCAGCCCACGCCGTACAAGAAACGACGGCCGCTTTCGGAGAAGTAGCGCGGGGGGACGCGGATGACACTCCGGACGAGTGGGGAGCTCTTCACAGCGCAGCGTTCCATGCCATCAACCAGTTTCACGAACGTGCACGAATAGACCTGGGTGTCAGCGGAGGCTTCCGAGGCGAGCGGCACTCAGCCCGTGGTGGCCTTCTGCCACTTGGGAGCGGAAGTGGCGAAGCAAGCCCGAGCGCCCCAGGGCCCGCAGAGGAGACACGCTAGAGAGAAGATCAGAAGTTGCCCGTAAGCCAGCGGTTCGGGACAAATAGGTCGTGCCAGATCGTACGGGGAACTGCGAGGAACACCGGGGAATCAACGAACACGCCACCAGGCATCGACAACCTTCCGCCGCAGGTCAGCCCCGCAATAAGCCCTGGATCGCCTCAGCTTCCCAAGCCAAGGTTTCAACCCTCACACCTTTGGAAGCAGTGAGCCTTTTCCATCTTCACTCTGAGCTGGTCAGATGGAGGGTGAGGACGGCCTGGACGAGGCTGGTGATCCGGGTGGTCGAGCACCGCAGTTTG
>NZ_JBSFIH010000166.1:0-1168 GCF_053597455.1 Streptomyces sp. NPDC001393 | reverse complement strand
GCCGCGAAGATGACGCGCCCGCCGAAGCAGAAGGCCCGGCCCCTCGCCAAGCTGCGCAAGGAGTGGAAGGAGAGCGCGATCCGCACCTCCGGGGTCGCCGCCGACGTCATCAACTCCCTGTTCGAGTACGCCCGCGCCGCGGCTGCGGCGATCCGGGCCCGGGTCGCCGCCGTGGTCGATGTCGCCCTGGCGGCCGTCGACGTCACCGTGGCGGTGTTCGTGATGCACGACGGCGGCCGCTTCCACCGCCGGCACCTGCTCGCCGAAGCCCGCCGCCGCCTCGCTCTCGTCCTGCGCGGCTGCCGCCGCGACCCTGGCCTGGACGACAGAATCGTGGCCGCCGCTATCTCCACTCACTGCCTGGACATCAGCGAGCCGAAGACCGTGCGCGGCCTGGAGTCCGGCTACCGCCTCTACACAGCACGGTGGGCGCTGACCGACCTCCCCGCCCGGCGCCGCCCACCAACCCCCATGCCCGACCCGGACCGGGAACCCCTGGCCGATCCCGGCGCGCCGGCTGCGCCCCGGGCCCCGGGCCAGACAGCGGGGGAGTGGGAGATACCCCGCCTCCCACTGAGCTACGACCGGGCCGTCCTCGCCGGTGCGGTGGTGCGGGAGAAGCTGCGCACCACCACCGCCGTGCGGGGCCCGGCGTACGACGTCGTCGCACACCAGCAGGCGGCGATGCCCGAGCAGCTGCTCGCGCCCCCGGCCGTCGACCCCGAGCACGACGACCAGGAGCCGGAGGCCGAACCCCGGGAGGCGGTCGACCTGACCGCGCTGCGGGCCTTGCGGGAGTCCCGCACGGACGTGGAGGCCCTCGACCTCACGGCCGAGCGGCTGCGCCACCTCCAGGACGCGTTCACCAAGGCGGCCGACGACTCCCGCGCTCGCACGGACCGCTACGCCGAACAGGACGATGCCGGTGGAGCGTACCCGGTGCGCGCGAACGACCAGCAGGCGCACCGCCCGCAGGAGCCCGCACCGCACCGCGGCCGGGAGGCCGGCCACTGAGTGGACCCGATGCCGCGCACCCGGTCCAGTGGTGCGCACCGGCGATGCACGGCATCCATTGAGCCCTTTCAGCGTTGCCTCTCCAGAGTGAGGATGGCTTTGGCGATGACGGCCATGAGGTTGGGGCTGCAACGCGCTCTGCGGAAGATCCGCC
>NZ_JBSFIH010000165.1:0-1192 GCF_053597455.1 Streptomyces sp. NPDC001393 | reverse complement strand
TCGGCGATCTCCCACAAGCCGTCCGGAACAATCCAACTCCACGTACCCCGCCCCATAGACGGCCCAACGAGCGATCACCACATAGGACACGGTCTTAGGCGCTGTTTCTCGGATCCCCTGACGTGACAGGGGATCCGAGAAACAGCGCCTAGGTGAACGGGTAGTTCGGCCGGAGGAGCGCACGATGGGGTTGCGTCCAGTCTGACCTCATGCGGCTGCTGGAGTCACTACGTTACGGCTGACGGAGTTGAGACGATCAGGGTGTTGTACGAGCGCATCCTGCAGAAACTCATCCGGGACGAGGCAACCGAGGTCATCGGTGCCGCACCGGGCGAGCACTCCGAAAAGTACACGACGTGGCGCAATGGCAACCGGGAGCGGCTGCTGACCACCCAGGCCGGCGATCTGGAGCAGGAAGATCCAGAAGGTGCGGGGTCGTTCTTCTCGTTGATGCTGGAGCGGCGCCGGCGGATCGATCGGGCCTTGTTCGCCGTGGTGATGGAGGCGTACGTGCACGGGGTGTCCACCCGCAGCGTGGATGATCTGGTCAAAGCACTCGGTGCGGACAGCGGGGTTTAGTACTCCAGCAGGATTTCGCTGTCTGACCTGCGGGTTTCGTCGGGCGGCTGGAGTGTAGCGGGCCGCGGAGTGGTCAGGGGTGGCCTTCGGCAGGCCGCCCCTCGATCGTGCGACAACGCCGCAGATAGTGACAACGGCGGGCGACCGCTTGGCGTCGTCGGCGCCAGTTCGACCAGCTCAGGGCGTGGTGTCGTCCTCGATGTCCGCTCAGGTGCGGGGGTCGGGGACGACAAGCTGCCAGGAGTCGCCGAACCTCCGCCACTGTGAACTCGATTGCCTCGGCTGTCCCACCGGCGCCGCCCCCTTTTCCCGGACTTGGTGCGCCGTAGCGGCCAGGAAGGCGTGCGCGAGCATGGCCAGAGTGATGTGCCGGTACCAACCCACGTAGCGGCGGACTTCGTACTGGTCCAGGCCGCATTCGTTCTTCGCGGCCTGGAAGCATTCCTCGATCGCCCAGCGCGTCCCGGCGACTCGCACCAGCTCCTGAACGGTGGCCTCCAAAGGGGCGTAAGCGAGGTCCTGCGTTCCGCGCAATTCAGGGGTTCTGGAGTCCCTTGCGAGGTGAAGGTGCAGGTCAGCGGGCTGGAGTCTGGTGACACGGCCGGATTCGCCT
>NZ_JBSFIH010000164.1:0-1297 GCF_053597455.1 Streptomyces sp. NPDC001393 | reverse complement strand
CGGGTACTGCTCGCGACCCCTTCGGGTCGCGTCCTGCTTGACCTGCATGTACGGCAGTTCCTGTCTGCCGTACCCACTTCGACTTCCTGGGTACGGTAGAAACCGTAGCCCTGTGGATGGCCAATGTCTACCTCAGTCATGACAGATTTTCTCCGTTGCACCTGGAAGAGTGCTTCACGGCAGGCTGTGGCTTCAGGCTCGGCTGTCTTGGTATTGGACAGTGCCAGCAGGCCGCGGACGGGCAGGTGGGTCTCTGCTCCGGCCTGCTGGCCCCGCTGACAAGGCGCGGGGCCAGCAGGCCGACCACGAGGCCGGTGATGCCGGAGCACTCGAGCAGGAGGCCGTACTCACCCTCGGTGAGATCCAGAGGACCACGGAGAGTAACAATCGGAAAGGCGGTCTGGAAGGCTCCGCATGCCACGTTGAGAAGGCCGACACCTATGGCGTAGATGGTCAGACGGGAGCGGCTGAAGAGGAAGACGAGGCCGTCTTTGACCGTGGTCTTTGACGCGCCGGTAGCCGTAGTCGTGGTCGGCGAGGTTTCCCCACGCTCGCCTGACGCCGGAACGCGGGTGGCCACCGGCGGACCGGTAGCCACCCGCGTGACCCGCGAGGCGCTCGGGCTACGCCTTGAAGACGCCCCGGTTGCAGCGCAGCACCGCCACGACGACGGCGACGATGACCGCCGTGATCACGGCCGTCCCTACGACCGAGCCGGTGGCGGCGAAGACGCCGCCGAAACCTGCCACGCCCAGCGCCGCACCCACCGCGAGGGCCGTCTCCTGAAGGGCCGCGGCGCGCGCGACGTCCTTCGGCGGGACGCTGCCCAGCAGGTAGGCGTCGCCGGAGGCCATGGAGACGCCGACGCCGAGGCCGATCAGGAAGCTGGCGGGCCACAGGCCGACGAAGGCGGCCACGACAAGGCCGATGGCGCAGGTGGCCAGGCTGACCTGGAGCATGTGCACCGCGGTGAAGCGGGCCTGGATCTTGTGGAACGCGAACCCGCCGAGGGAGACCCACAGGGCCAGCACCGACACCGGCAGGATCGACAGGAAGGAGCGGGAGTGTCCAATAGACGGCGGATCCGATGATCAAGGAGACGCCTGATGAGCGAGACCATCACCGAGCACGAGGCCGTGGAGGAGCGGGTCGCCGAGTCGGCTGCGGAGGCGGTGTCGGACGAGCAGTTGATCGCGATGCTCGTCGACCGTGCCCGTTCCGATGGCCTGCAGCTGACCGGCGAGGGCGGGCTGCTGCAGCAGCTGACGAAGCGGGTGCTGGAGTCCGCCCTGGAGGG
>NZ_JBSFIH010000163.1:0-1306 GCF_053597455.1 Streptomyces sp. NPDC001393 | reverse complement strand
CCTGCGTTCCGCGCAATTCAGGGGTTCTGGAGTCCCTTGCGAGGTGAAGGTGCAGGTCAGCGGGCTGGAGTCTGGTGACACGGCCGGATTCGCCTAGAGACGCGATTTTCCGGCTTCACCTGCGTTGAACTGGTCTTGTTCCGTATGGTCTGGAGTCGTGTACGTGAAGACGACGAAGCGGGAGAACAAGTCCGGCACGGTCCGGTACCTGCACCTGGCTCACAACGAGTGGGATCCGGCGAAGGGCCGGGCGGTCCCGAAGGTGCTGTTCTCGTTCGGCCGTGAGGACGACCTCGACCGGGACGCGGTGAAGCGCCTGGTCGCGTCTCTATCGCGGCTGCTGGAACCGGGCGAGGCACTGGCGTCGACCGCGGCGGGTGACCTGGAGTTCGTCTCCTCGGTCCCGTTCGGCGGCACCTACGTCCTCGATCATCTGTGGCGTCGACTGAAGATCGACGAGATTGTCGGGCAGGTCGGGCAGCCCAAGCGGGGCCGACGCCGGGACATGTCGATGACCGAGCGGGTGCTGTTCTCCATGGTCGCGAACCGGGCCCTGGCCCCGTCGTCGAAGCTGGCCGCCGCGGACTGGGTCACGCACGACGTGCACGTCGACGGCCTGCCGGCCACCGACGACGACGCCTGCTACCGGGCGATGGACTGGCTCCACGAAGTCCAGGACGACCTGGAGAAACGGGTGTTCGACGAGGTCGCGAACCTTCTCAACCTCGAGGTCGATCTGCTGTTCTTCGACACCACCAGCACCTACTTCGAACTGGAGGAGGCCGACGAGCTCGTCGCCCGCGACGACAAGGGCCGCCTCCTGCCCGCCGCAGACGACACTCCCGCCGACGCGGACGACAGCGGCGACGCCCCGGACCAGGCCGGGTACCGGACCTTCGGCAAGTCGAAGGACTCCCGCGACGACCTGCCGCAGATCGTGATCGGAATGGCCGTCACCAGAGACGGCATCCCGGTTCGCGTCTGGTCCTGGCCCGGCAACACCGGTGATCAGAAGCTGATCCGGCAGGTCAAGGACGACATGCGGGACTGGACCCTGAGCAAGATCGTGTGGGTCACCGACCGGGGATTCTCCAGCGAACGCAACCGCCGCTACCTCCGCCAGGGCGAGAACGCCTTCGTCGGCGAGAAACTCCGCTCAAGCAGCCCGCAGGTAAAGGCCGCCCTGTCCCGCCAGGGCCGCTACGGCGAGATCGCCCACAACATGCGGGTCAAGGAGGTCCGGATCTCCGACACCGAACGGTTCGTGATCTGCCACAACCCCGAAGCCGCCACCCGTGACCAGCAC
>NZ_JBSFIH010000162.1:0-1353 GCF_053597455.1 Streptomyces sp. NPDC001393 | reverse complement strand
TCGGCCGTTGCTGCCGGTGCCCGCGTGGCTTGAGGGGCGGGGCGGGCGGCCGGAGGGTTACTGCCACCGCGTGATGTTGGACGCCGTCCGTTATGTCGTCGACAACGGCGTCAAGTGGGCCAACCTGCCTGCGGATTTCCCGCCGTATCGGCGGGTGCATGCGTTCGCCCGCCGCTGGCAGGTCAAGGGCTTGCTCGCCGAACTCCACGACCGGCTTCGCGACAAGGTCCGCCAGAAGGAGGGCCGTATGGTGGACCCGACCGCCGCTATCGTGGACTCGCAGTCAGTGCGGGCCGCGACGAACATTCCGCGTCCGACGTCCGGGTGGGACGGCGGGAAGAAGGTGGGCGGGCGCAAGAGGCACCTGGTGGTGGACTGCCTCGGCCTGGTCCTGGCTGTCGCGGTGACCGCGGCGAGCGTGCAGGACCGCGACGCCGCCGTCGGGCTGCTGGAGCGGCTGCGCACGATGTACTTCTCCGTCCGTCTGGTGTGGGCGGACGGCGGCTATGCCGGGCGTCTGGTCGACTGGGCGGCCGAGAAACTCCGCCTCACTCTCGACATCGTCAAACGCTCCGACGACACGACGGGGTTCGTGGTGCTGCCGCGCAGGTGGGTGGTGGAGAGGACGCTGAGCTGGCTGATGCGTTCGCGTCGCCTGGTGCGTGACTACGAGACGCTGCCCGCCATGCACGAGGCCATGGTGCTGTGGTCGATGACCATGCTCATGAGCGGCCGTCTGGCCGGACGTCGCCCACGTGCCTTCAGCCGGACGGCACCGTGAGCGCGGTGAACACCCCCGGCCGCACTTGGAGGGCCCACCCCCGCTCCACCAGGCGTTTCGCCTTCGACCGCAGCCCCTCGACCTTCGCCGGGACCGCCTGAAGCCCCAGAGCCGCGGCCAGCTGCTGGCAGCGCATGCCCTCGGCGCCCGCTTCCGACTCCAGCACCGACACAATGTGCTGGTAGTCCGGCGCGAGGACCGACGTCGTCATGCCTGCGGCCCGGTGCGGCACCGTCGCCCCCGCTACCGCGCTCCGCGCCGGCTCCGCGACCGCGCAGGACGGTTCGGCCAGCACTTCGGCCACCGTCACACGGGCATCCACAAGACGCTCAAGCACGCGTTCCGCCTCGCCGAGCGCGGCCTGCACCCGCTCGGCCTCCTCCCGCAGACGTGCCACCTCCTCCCGGACCTTCTTCTCCCGGGCCTCCAGCAGACCGAGCACCGACGGCACCAGCCACCTCCACGAGCGACGCGAGCGGACGAACCGCCCCCATCTCTCCCGTCATCAACCGGAGTTCATGCCCATCCAGCCCGAACCAAACGATCACGTTCGGAAAGCGGATGACGTCTGA
>NZ_JBSFIH010000161.1:0-1360 GCF_053597455.1 Streptomyces sp. NPDC001393 | reverse complement strand
GTGCCGCCGGACTCGGCATGGACCTGTTCGATCAGCGGCATGAGCTGCTCGTCGCGCAGCCGGCGGGCCGACTTCGGCCGCTTCTTGCGTGCGTACTGACTGCGGCTCGTCAGGGTGAACTCGCTCGAAGTCCCTGATGGGCTGGCAGTGCTGGCTGTATCTGGTGGTGTGTGAGATATGGGGATGGGGGCGGGCTGTCTGCTGCGGGACGGCGGCGCCGGGAGACGGTACGGAATCAGGCGGCCGAGCTGTTCGAGCAGAGGATCAAGCCGCTGGAGGTGGCACGGCGCCTGCGGGTGAGCCCGAAGTCGGCCTATCAATGGCATCAGCTATGGCGGGACGGCGGTGTTCGGGCTCTGGCCTCCCGTGGCCCGAGCGGATCGCGGTGCCGGCTGTCCCCGCGCTGCCTGGAGAAGCTGGCCGCGTACCTGGAGGAGGGGCCGGCTGCGCACGGCTGGGACCAAGACCAGGTGTGGACCGGTGCGCGGGTGGCGACGCTGATCGGCAGGAAGTTCCACGTCTCCTACAGCGTCTCGGGAGCCACCCGGCTGATGCGCCGGCTCGGGTTCACCCCGCAGGTTCCTGCTCGCAGAGCCGCGGAACGCGACGAGCAGGCCATCGCCGTGTGGAAGGAGGCGACGTGGGGGGAGGTAAAAGCGCCCGGGCGGCCTGTGACGGCTTCATCTGCTTCGAGGACGAAGCCGGGTTCACCCGCAGGCCGCCGAAGGGCCGCACCTGGGGCAGGCGGGGCATCACCCCGGTCGTGAGAGTGTCCGGCCGCCGTTCCGGGAGGGTCTCCGTCGCCGGGCTGATCGCGACGCGTCCGGGCTCGAGGACCCGGCTGTGCAACCGGCTGCGGCTGCACACCGGACGCAAGGGCGAGCGCCGGAGCCTGTCCGAGGACGACTACATCCGCCTGATCGACGGGATGCACCAGCTGGTCAAGGCACCGATCGTGCTCGTATGGGACCGGTTGAACACCCACGTCTCCCACACCATGCGCGAGCTGATCGAGGCACGGCAGTGGCTGACGGTGTTCATCCTGCCCTCCTATGCACCCGAACTGAACGCGGTCGAGTACCTGTGGGCCCACGTCAAACGCAGTCTCGCCAACCTCGCGAGCGTGGCTCTCGACCGGCTCGAAGCCCTCGTCCGCAACCGACTCAAACGCCTCCAGTACCGCCCGGATCTCCTTGACGGTTTCGTTGCCGGGACCGGACTCTCCCTCGACCTCCCACCACCATCACCCTGAAGCGCCGAAATCAGTAATACGCCGACTCGGACAGCCCCAGCACCCGGCAGGCGAACCCGACCCCGAGACCCTTGTGCTTGAGGTGCTCGATCACCTGGTCGGCCTCGT
>NZ_JBSFIH010000160.1:0-1378 GCF_053597455.1 Streptomyces sp. NPDC001393 | reverse complement strand
GTTCGGCGGCGTCCTACTCTCCCACAGGGTCCCCCCTGCAGTACCATCGGCGCTGTGAGGCTTAGCTTCCGGGTTCGGAATGTAACCGGGCGTTTCCCTCACGCTATGACCACCGAAACACTATGAAACTGTCGAACATCGCCGCACCACCGTTTCGGCGGGGCTGTTCGTGGTTTCAGAACCAACACAGTGGACGCGAGCAACTGAGGACAAGCCCTCGGCCTATTAGTACCGGTCACCTCCACCAGTCACCTGGCTTCCAGATCCGGCCTATCAACCCAGTCGTCTACTGGGAGCCTTACCCCATCAAGTGGGTGGGAGTCCTCATCTCGAAGCAGGCTTCCCGCTTAGATGCTTTCAGCGGTTATCCCTCCCGAACGTAGCCAACCAGCCATGCCCTTGGCAGAACAACTGGCACACCAGAGGTTCGTCCGTCCCGGTCCTCTCGTACTAGGGACAGCCCTTCTCAAGACTCCTACGCGCACAGCGGATAGGGACCGAACTGTCTCACGACGTTCTAAACCCAGCTCGCGTACCGCTTTAATGGGCGAACAGCCCAACCCTTGGGACCGACTCCAGCCCCAGGATGCGACGAGCCGACATCGAGGTGCCAAACCATCCCGTCGATATGGACTCTTGGGGAAGATCAGCCTGTTATCCCCGGGGTACCTTTTATCCGTTGAGCGACGGCGCTTCCACAAGCCACCGCCGGATCACTAGTCCCGACTTTCGTCCCTGCTCGACCCGTCGGTCTCACAGTCAAGCTCCCTTGTGCACTTACACTCAACACCTGATTGCCAACCAGGCTGAGGGAACCTTTGGGCGCCTCCGTTACCCTTTAGGAGGCAACCGCCCCAGTTAAACTACCCATCAGACACTGTCCCTGATCCGGATCACGGACCCAGGTTAGACATCCAGCACGACCAGACTGGTATTTCAACGACGACTCCACACACACTGGCGTGCATGCTTCACAGTCTCCCAGCTATCCTACACAAGCCGAACCGAACACCAATATCAAACTGTAGTAAAGGTCCCGGGGTCTTTCCGTCCTGCTGCGCGAAACGAGCATCTTTACTCGTAGTGCAATTTCACCGGGCCTATGGTTGAGACAGTCGAGAAGTCGTTACGCCATTCGTGCAGGTCGGAACTTACCCGACAAGGAATTTCGCTACCTTAGGATGGTTATAGTTACCACCGCCGTTTACTGGCGCTTAAGTTCTCAGCTTCGCCCCACCGAAATGGAGCTAACCGGTCCCCTTAACGTTCCAGCACCGGGCAGGCGTCAGTCCGTATACATCGCCTTACGGCTTCGCACGGACCTGTGTTTTTAGTAAACAGTCGCTTCTCGCTGGTCTCTGCGGCCACCCCCAGCTCA
>NZ_JBSFIH010000159.1:0-1389 GCF_053597455.1 Streptomyces sp. NPDC001393 | reverse complement strand
CGATAAGGGCTGTGAGCAGTTCGAGCCGGTCACGGCCGATGCGGGTGGTGTCGGTGCGGCCAGGCAGCAGCGTCAACGGGATCACGGCTGTGTCCTGTGGGGCTCGCAAAGTCATCGCTGCAGGTGGGAGGTCGCGTGTGGGACCCCTTGGCGGTGGCTGGGATGCTGTATCAGTGATCGTCTCGCTGCTGTACCGGGCCACCCGGGCGATGCTGTCCGTGCCTGCGGTCCTGCTGCGCCGGGACACGGCCAAGGACGCCGAACTGCTGGTGCTGCGGCACGAGAACGCGGTGCTGCGACGGCAACTCGCCGGTCCGGTCCGCTACGAGCCCGCGGACCGGTTCTGGCTGGCCGCGTTGTCGTCGCTGATACCCCGTCGGCGCTGGAGCTGTGTCTTCCCGGTCAGGCCGGGGACGCTGCTGGCCTGGCACCGCGGGCTGATCGCCAAGAAGTGGGACTACGTCGGCCGACGCCGCACCGGCCGCCCTCCCACGGCCGCTGCGCTCCGGAAGCTGGTTGTGCGTCTGGCAGAGGAGAACCCGCGGTGGGGCCACCGGCGGATCCAGGGTGAGCTGGCCAGGCTGGGGCATCCGATCGCACCGTCCACGGTGTGGGAAATTCTGCACGCGGCCGGCATTGGCCCGGCCCCTCGCCGTATCGGCCCGAGCTGGCGCGAATTCCTCACCGCCCAGGCCGAGGGGATCATCGCGGCGGACTTTTTCCACGTGGACACGATCACCGGCAGGCGGCTGTACGCGCTGGCGTTCCTCGAACACAGCACCCGTCGGCTCCACATCACCGGCGTCACTGCTCACCCCACTGCGCAGTGGGCGGCCCAGCAGGCCCGCAATCTGACCGCCGACCTCGGCGCACGCGTCGAGTCGCTCCGCTTCGTTCTTCGCGACCGCGACAGCAAGTACACCAACTCCTTCGACGCCGTCTTCGAGGCCGAAGACATGGACGTGCTGCTCAACGCGCCACAGGCGCCGCGCATGAACGCCCACTGCGAGCGAGTGATCGGCACGATCCGGCGCGAGGTCCTCGACCACATCCTGATCACGAACGAAGCCCACGCCCACCAGGTCCTCGCCGAGTACCAGGAGCACTACAACACGCATCGGCCACACCGATCACGAGACCAACGACCACCCGAAGCCCGGGAACAGCCAGCGGTATTGCGCGATCGTGTGCCCCGCAGGCCCCTGCGCACCCGCGTCCTCAGCGGGGTCATCAACGAGTACCGATACACGGCTTGAGCTGCAGCGATGACTTTGCGAGCCCCACCGGCTCAACAGCGTGGCCGACTACCTGGCACAGACGATGTTCGAGACCGCTGACCTCGTCAGGAAGCACGGAGTGGACGTCGGCTATGCCAACCCGCAGGCGTTC
>NZ_JBSFIH010000158.1:0-1430 GCF_053597455.1 Streptomyces sp. NPDC001393 | reverse complement strand
CGAGTCGGCGGCTGTCCGAGCGGGCTCTGACAGGGGCGTGGCCGCGCTTCCCGGTGTCGCCGCAGGCACCGTACGAAGCATTCGCCGGGGTTGTGAATCTGGATTGGCATCATGGCCAGTGGGCGACGATGGCGGTGACAGAGGTTCTGGCCGAAGCCACCGGCGCCCAGGTAAGGGAAGCAGTCGGGGCGGCGAGGTTGCTGGCTGTCCGCCGGGCCGCGTTGGCGTGCGGGCTGCGGGCGCTGCGGGTGTGCGACGACTCGTGCGGCACACTGGGCGAGTGGCTGCGCCGGGCGGTGGCCGAGTACGCCGCCGTCCCCTGGCGGCGGACGGCGATGCCCGCCGACGTGTTCTGGCAGGACTTCCTTGAGTTCCTCGTTGAGGTCGGTGATTTCGGCGTCGTCGGTCAGCCTTGGCTGCGCCGTGGCCTGTGCATGGTCACGGTGGGAGCAGTCGCCGGCTTGGGCTACTGCCTGCCCAAGGTCATCTCCCTCATCTGGGGCAAGCTCGGCATCTCACCACTCGGCTTCGTCAACTCCCTTGTGGCCCCTACGTTCGCCAGTGTCTCGGCCGCTCTCTTCGCCGTAGGGTTCACCATGCCCGCCTGGGGCGTCGGCCTCGGCAGGGCCATGGCGTGGATGTCCGACTACCGCACCTTCCACCGCCACTACCCCCTTTGGCAGGCGATCACCCGTGCCTTCCCCGAAGTCGTCCTCGTCGCCCCGCCGGCCTCCCGCAGGGAACTGGCTCCCGACCTCCGGTTCTTCCTCGGTCGCCAGGTGATCGAGATACTGGATGGCGATATGAGACTTCGTCCCCACCATGACCCGGAAATCAGCCGCATGACACGAGAAGTAGCGGCGAACCAGAACATCACCGGCGACGAGGCGGATGCCGTCGCAGAAGCCGCGCAGATCGCAGCAGCCCTTCAGGCTCGGTCTACCGGCCACGAGGCGTCAGGGGGACACGGCACTGACATCGACGATGCCGCCAACGGCGACCTCAACAAGGAAGGTGCTCGTCTGACCCGGGTCGCCGACGCCTTCAGCACCTCCACCGTCATCCCCGCCGTTCTCGAGCGGCTCCGGTCGGCGAAAACAGACGCATGAGCAACAACAAACAGACCGGCAGCGTCTCGTCACTGCTCAGTGAAGCACTCGTCGCCGACCCACACGGCGCCTACGCCCAGCTCCGCGACACCGCCCCGGTCCACCGCACCACCACTCCCGACGGCGAACCCGTGTGGCTGATCACTCGGTACGCCGAGGCCCGCGCAGCTCTGGCAGACCCCCGGTTCTCCCTGAACAAGGCAAACGCCAAAACCAGCGGCGAGTTCAGATCCTCCATGCCCCCTGAACTCGACGCGCACCTGCTCAACATGGATCCGCCCGACCACACTCGCCTGCGCCGACTCGTCGCCAAGGCATTCA
>NZ_JBSFIH010000157.1:0-1451 GCF_053597455.1 Streptomyces sp. NPDC001393 | reverse complement strand
CGCCGCTGAACAGTCCGCTGACGCCGCGTTGGGTGTCCTGTCCCACTTTCGTGTCCAGTTCTACGACTGCCTCTACACCCGGGCGGATGCGCTCTTCGAGCTCACCGACGCGGTGCTGTGCTCGGACGGCCCGGTGACGTCACTGGTCGAGTTGACGCTCACGGCCGAGCACCGGCGCGGGCACGGAGCGATGTACGACGCCATCAACCACGGCTGGCTGGAGCCACGCCGCCTGCGCAGGCTCCTTGCCTCCACGCCGCTGCCCCGTGCCGCCGACGGACGGATCGTGCTCGCGGTGGACGTGAGCAACTGGCTGCGACCCGACGCCCCCACCAGCCCGGAGTTGCTGTTCTGCCACGTCTATGGGCGGGGCCGCAGCGCGGACCAGTTCATCCCCGGCTGGCCCTACTCCTTCGTCGCCGCACTGGAAACGGGACGCACGTCCTGGACGGCCGTGCTGGACGCGATCCGACTGGGGCCCTCCGACGACGCCACCGCGGTGACCGCGACCCAGCTGCGCGAGGTGGTCACCCGGCTGGTGCACGCCGGGCAGTGGCGACCGGGCGACGCGGACATCCTCGTCGTCATGGACACCGGCTACGACGTCACCCGCCTCGCCTACGTCCTGGCCGACCTGCCTGTCGAGCTGGTCGGCCGGCTGCGCTCGGACCGGGTCATGCTCCGGGATGCCGGCCCGCGCCGCTCCACCCCGCGTGGCGGACAGCCCCGCAAGCACGGCGGCGTCCTCACCTTCTCCAAGCCGGAGTCCTGGCACACCCCCGACCAGGCCACGACGTGCGACACCACCCGCTACGGCACGGCCGAAGCCCTCGCCTGGGACCGGATGCACCCCCGATTGCAGGCCCGTGGCCCCTGGCTCGACCACTGCGGTGAACTCCCTCTGATCCACGGCACGTTGATCCGGCTGAAGGTCGAGTACCTGCCCGGTGACCGCGACCCGAAGCCGGTGTGGCTGTGGTCCTCACGCACCGGGATGACCGGCGCAGACGTCGATGTGCGCTGGCAGGCGTTCCTCCGCAGATTCGATCTTGAACACACCTTCCGGCTGTTCAAACAGACCCTGGGCTGGACCGTGCCGAAGGTCCGCGATCCGCACACGGCCGACCTGTGGACGTGGCTGATCATCGCCGCCCACACCCAACTTCGCCTCGCCCGGCCACTCGCCGAGGACCTGCGCCGGCCCTGGGAACAGCCCACCGAGCCACGTCGGCTCACCCCCGCCCGAGTCCGCCGGGGGTTCCGCCACCTCCGCGTGAAGACCGCCCGTCCCGCCAGCGTGCCCAAACACTCCCGGCCCGGACCAGGACGCCCACCCGGCTCGAAGAACCGCAGGCCAGCCCCACGTCACGAGCCGGGAAAGACCGTGAAACGAATCGAAACCCTCACCGAACATGTCCGCCTGAAACAGCAGCGAGGTTAATGATCAAGCT
>NZ_JBSFIH010000156.1:0-1470 GCF_053597455.1 Streptomyces sp. NPDC001393 | reverse complement strand
ATACCGGTAACTTAGGGCTTTGGTGTTCGTTTGACTCGTTTGGGTTTGGTGGCGCCAACGAGGGTGATGGCCGCGGTGGTTGGATGGTCTGCAGCCCGGTGGGCGGCGCGTTTGAGCGGCCAGTTGGCGACTTTGCGTTTGATGACGCGAGGGTTGGCCCGGCGGCGCCGCCGTGGCAGGAGGCGTTCGAGGAGTTCAGCGTGGGTGGCTTGGACTGCGCGTGCGAGTCTGCCGGGGGGAAAATGCCGCCTGGTCGGTGACCTGGCGACGCACGACGCGCAGTGAGCGGGTGAAGGAGATCCGGTCGGGGTCCCGGTCGGCTTGCCGTGCGGCCTGGTGCATCAGGTGCCGGATGGCGTGGTGGACGAGCAGGAAGCCATAAAGTTCCTGCTCGGCCCCGTCGGGGTGCTGCGAACGCAGTACCAGCTGCGACCCGCCGAGGTGGGTCTTGATTTCGTCGAGGGTGGACTCGAACTCCCATCGCTGGGCGTAGAGGGCGGCCAGGTCCGCGGCCGGGGCCTTGTCCGGGTCGAGGATCGTGGTGATGAGCCGGTAGACGCCCTCATGGCCGGCGATGGTGTACTCCACTGCGCGTACTGGCACCCCGCGACGGGTGTGGTGGATGTCGCTGCGGTCGAAGATCTCGGTGAGGTAGGAACCGTCCGACAGTTGCTCGACGACCGGCAGCACGAGGTCTTTGCGGACCCGCCACAGCAGGTCCGCCCCCGTGGCCGCGGTCGTGCGCCACAGGTCCACGCTGTAGAAGCCGCGGTCGGCCAGCAGCAGTATCCCCGGCCGCAGGGACCCCAGGGCCGCCCGGGCCAGAGCCTGCTCTCCGGTGCGCAGAGCTCCGATCGCAGCATCGAAGACGGCATGGGTGCCGCACTCCACCAAGCCGACCATGCGCAACTGCGGGTAGCCGACGTCCCGTTCACCGCGCCCGGAACGGGGCGGACGACCGAACGCTTCCACGTTCGCCTTCGTGTCAGGCAGGTCGAACGTGGTGCCGTCGATCGCGATCAGCCGCCAGTCGCGGTAGAAGGCGCCCTCAGTGTCCGGTGTGGCAACCGGGCGGCACACCCGCGCGAACAGTTGCCGCAGCGGCGCCACCCCCAGCCGAGACCTGGCTTTCCAGATCGCTGCCGTACTCGGCACCACCCACGAGCCACGCCAGCGACGGGCACCCTGCAAACCCGCGGTCAGCAGCCGGGCGACCTCCTCATAGCTCTGCCCGGAGAACAGGCACATCGCCAACACGAAGTAGACCACCAGTCGGGCCGGCAACAGCCGGTTCCGCTGCTGCACCCGACCCGTCTCCGCCAGCACCTCATCCACAAGCGACTGAGGAAACGCCTGTGTCAGCACCCCGACCGCGACCCGGTCCGACAGTCGCTCACCGGATGACTTCAGTTGACCCGCTCTTGGCACACCAACAACAACGACAAGATTGCCCGTAAGTTACCGGTATTG
>NZ_JBSFIH010000155.1:0-1534 GCF_053597455.1 Streptomyces sp. NPDC001393 | reverse complement strand
CCCTTCCTCGCCCAGGGCGGCTCGTCCATGGTCGCCAACTGGCTGCTCGTCGCCGTCCTGATCAAGGTCAGCGACACCGCCCGCCGCCCGCCACCAATGCCGATCACGGACGTCAGTGCCGCCGAGACCCAGTTCGTACGGCGGTAAGGCCGCGCACCCTGCGGCGTCTCCACCTGATCCGGGCCGTCATGACTGTCGGCTGTGATGGCCCGCATGGTGCCGGGGGCGATGTCGGCCTTGGTCCTTTTCTCACCCTCCGTTGAACTTCGCCTTTCATGCTACTGAACTTCGCCTTTCATGCCGCGGTTACCTTCCCATCAGAGTCATGGTCAGCTTTGCAGTCAGGAGACCGGTGCGGTGAAGCGACGCAACACAGGCGGCAGGTTCTACGCGCCGCTGGCAAGCGTGCTACTGGCCTTGTCCGTGGGCGGCTGCAGCACGAGCGGCGGCAACGCGACTGATCCGGCGACCACCTCGTCGGCGTCGGCGACCGTCGGCGGCACGCCCGGGACCGCGTCGCACGTCGCGGCCGAGCCTGCCGCCTGGCAGAAGTGGGGCCTGACGCCGCTGCCCCCGGCTCCCGAGCCCCCGGCGGACAAACCCATCAAACTGTCCGCGACCGGCCCGGTCCCGGTCTTCGCGCACGTACCGACATCCCAGAAGGTCGTCTTCATCACCGTCGACGACGGACTGGAGAAGGACCCCAGGTTCATCGAGATGATGCGGGACCTGAAGATCCCGATCACGATGTTCCTGATGAACGACGCCATCAAGTCGGACTACGGGTACTTCAAGCCACTGCAGGCGATGGGCAACCACATCCAGAACCACACCCTGCACCACCCCGCGATGAACACCATCCCACTGGCCCGCCAGAAGCAAGAGGTGTGCGGCGACCAGAAGATCCTCACCCAGCAGTTCGGCACCGCCCCGTTGCTCTTCCGGCCGCCCTACGGGGCGTACAACAGCAACACCAAGATCGCGGTGGGCGCATGCGGGCCGCGCGCGATCGTCTGGTGGCGTGAGTCCATGCAGGTACGCAATTTGCAGTACCAAGACCCGAGCAAGAAGCTGCGTCCCGGTGACATCATCCTCGCTCATTTCCGCGGCCCCGCGGAGCTCAAGGGCGCCACCATGACGGAGATGTTCGCGAATCTGCTCAGGCGCATCCAGGAACAGGGCTTCGCGGTGGCCCGCCTGGAGGACTACATCCAGCCGCCCGCCGGACACTGAACCGACCAGAAATCACTGTGCTCCGCAGCCCTTGCACTTTTGCACATATGAGCCCCGGGCAAGCCGTCGCAATGCAACGCGTGGGCGGCGCCGGGCGGAAAGCGTAGTCAGGAAAACAGTTCATGGGTCTCACGAGCAACAAAGTGCTGATGCTGGCGATCGTCCTCGCCGTGCTGCTGTTCGTCTGCACGGTGTGGTGGTGGCCGCGGCTGGCCAGGCAGAGCTGGCGGGCCGTCAGCGGGCGGGTCGGCCTGCTGCTCACCACCCAGCTGGCACTCTTCGCCTCGGTGGGCCTCGCCGC
>NZ_JBSFIH010000154.1:0-1579 GCF_053597455.1 Streptomyces sp. NPDC001393 | reverse complement strand
CCGCCCGCGCCATGCTGGAGGCACTGATCGCAGGAGAGCGTGATCCGCGGGTGCTGGCGGAGATGGCCAAGGCCAGCATGCGAGCCAAGCGCGAGGGGACCTGTCCCCGAGTGGTGGACACCTCTGATCCCGGCCCCGGTGGGGGCCGGGTAGGAGGCATCTTTTATGGTGATGAAGGTCTACTCGCCTGAGTTCAAGGCTGACGCGGTCGCGCTGTACCTGTCGGACCCGAGCCATACCTTCGAGGGCATCGGCAAGGACCTGGGGATCAGCCGGGAGACGCTGCGCAACTGGGTGCGGGCCGAGCGGGTCCGCCGAGGTGAGGGCGGCACGGCGAGCACGAACACGAAGGATGTCCCGGTGAGCGAGGCTACGAGGCAGGAACTGGAGGCCGAGATTGCGGCCCTGCGCGCGGAAGTGAAGGCCGTGCGCAAGGAGAACCAGAAGCTGGCCACCGAACGGGACATCCTGCGCAAGGCGACGAAGTTTTTCGCACAAGAGATGACCTGGTGAACCGCTGCCAGTTCATTGAGGACCACCACCGCGCCTGGGGCGTGAAGCGGTTGTGTGCTGTGCTGGAGGTCGCCCGGTCCAGCTTCTACAAGTGGCGGGCCGGCCGTGCGGCCCGCACCGCACGTGAGCGGGCGGACGCGGCGCTTGCCGGGCGAATCAGGGCCGTGCATGCCGAGTGGGACGGCACCTACGGTCGGCCTCGCATCACCGCCGAGCTCCGCGACGACGGTGAGCGCGTGAATCACAAGCGGGTCGGACGGGTCATGCGGAAGTTCGGCATCGCCGGGCTGCGGCTGCGCAAGCGCCAGGTCACCACCGTGCCCGAGCCGTCCGCCGCACCGGTGCCGGACCTGTTCCGGCGCGACTTCACCGCAAGTGAGCCGAACACGAAGTATGTCGGCGACATCACCTACCTGCCGGTGGGTGACGGCGAGTTCCTGTATCTGGCGACGGTGATCGACTGCTTCTCGCGGCGGCTGGTGGGCTGGTCGATCGCCGACCACATGCGCACCTCGCTGGTCACCGACGCGCTCAAGGCGGCCGCCGCGACCCGGGTCAGCCTGGCCGGCGCCGTGTTCCACAGTGATCACGGGGCGCAGTACACCTCTCGTGAATTCGCTGGTGTCTGCGCCGAGTTGGGGGTTAGGCAGTCCATGGGCGCAGTCGGCACGAGCGCGGACAACGCACTCGCCGAATCGTTCAACGCAGCCCTCAAACGCGAGACGCTCCGTGGCGCACGCTGCTTCAACGGGGCCCGCGCCTGCCGCCTGGCGGTCTTCCGCTGGACCACCCGCTACAACACCCGCCGACGGCACTCGGCGAACGGACAGCAGGCACCGATCCCCTACGAACAGCAGTCAGCTACCCTGACACTTGCCGCATAACGACACGAACAGGTGTCCACTCCTCGGGGACAAGGCCCCGAGACCCTGGCCCAGGCGCTGACCGGCCGCTTCACCGACCATCACGCATTCTTGGCCCGCACGATGCTCGACCGCATCGACGCAGTCACCGCGACCGAGACCCGGCTGAGCGAAGAGATCACCCGCCAACTCGCCCCGTTCCG
>NZ_JBSFIH010000153.1:0-1602 GCF_053597455.1 Streptomyces sp. NPDC001393 | reverse complement strand
GGCCCTGTCTCGCGTTCGGTGGTGACGGAGCGTGCTGTTATCCGAGGAGGATGCGGTGCCGGAGCAGGGTGAAGCCTGCTCGTCCGTGCATCTGGCGCGCGATCCGTTTGGTCTTGGTGTTGACGCCCTCGGTCGGGCCGTTGCTGTACGGAAGCGTGAGCCCGGCGATCACGGCGTCGATGTCTCGGTCCAGGCCCCGGGTGAAGGCGTGTAGGTGGGGCAGGTCGACTGTTCGGACTTGGGCGATCCAGTGCGTGAGCGCATCGGCGTTGTCGGTGTGTGGCGTAAGGAGCGGGGCGAAGTCCCTGATAGCTCTGACCAGTTGGGTCATCTCGGGGCAGGCGGCGGTGAGCTTGGCCAGGAGCTCGTGCTGCTCGGCCTTGAGGTTGTCGGGCCTGGTCAGCAGCATCCGGGCGAGTCGACGTGGCGAGATATGGCTGCGGTCGGCGTCTGCACGGCCTTGGTTGATGTACTTGTGCAGAAGGTTCAGACAGCCCGTGAAGCCGAGGGCCTTGATCTCTTCGAAGAGGTGCTGGACGGGGACGCCGGGGTCTTCACTTCGGCGTTTGCGCAGGTGCTCGCGGTAGGGATCGACCAGGCTGGCACGGTATTTGGGGACGCGGAGCATGCGCTCGGGCCGGTCGGCTCGGGCGTAGCGTTTGACGGTGTTCAGGGCCAGTTGCAGGCGGCGGGCGCATTCAAGCAGGCCCACGCCCTGGTCGAGCAGGCCATGGACCTGGTGCCAGCGTTCGAGGGTGGTCTGGGCGCGGGGTCCGTCGTAGATCGGCGCGTCCAGTACGGTGGCCCAGCAGGCGCTGTGTGCCTTCACCTCGCTCAGGGCGGCTTCGCACAGGTTCTTCCATACATGCCAGCGATCACCGACTTGCACCGCGTCAGGCAGGGCACGGCGGATAGCCTCGGCATAGGTCGCCGAGCCGTCACGGCACACGACCTCGATGCCTGGATGTTCGTGCAGCCACGCTTCCAGGGTGTCGGCCGTGCGGTCGGGCAACACGTCGATCCGTTCATGGGTCTCGGCATCGATGATCACGGTGGCGTAGCGGTGGCGCCGGCGCAGAGCGAAGTCGTCGACGCCGATCACACGGGGCACCCGCCCGGTGGGCAACGGCATCCTCAGCAGGGCGCGCAGGGCCGTGTGACGCGACAGGCTCACCGCGAGTATCGCCAGTAAACGCGCCCCGGCCCGGCCCGCTAACTCCTTGACCACGGCCTTGACTTGCCTGGTCAGACGGGTCGTACGCCGCTGGTATCGGTCCAGCACTCCGGGCACCTGTTCGCGGAAGGTGTGCAGGCAGCCGCGGGTGGGACACACCAGACGCCGCACCCGGACACGGACCACCACCCGTCGTTCATCGACCGGCACGTCCGCGACGGTCCGCCAGTGATAGCCGTGCACGCGTTCCGACGAGGCCCGGCACACCGGGCAGACCGCGGTGTCCAGCGAAGTCCGTGCCCGCACCAAGATCCGCTCACCTTCGTCGGCCACATCCTCGATGACCAGCGGGGACAGACCCGAGAAGACCGCCTGCACAAGCTCGTTGACATCCATCACGCGAATGTCAACGACCTATCACGACGCTC
>NZ_JBSFIH010000151.1:0-1666 GCF_053597455.1 Streptomyces sp. NPDC001393 | reverse complement strand
AGGAGTTATCAGCGGATTCCGGCGCGGACGGTGCTGACAGCGTGGGCGGCGTGTCCGAAGGGGGCGCCGGCGATGCTGATGCGGGACCGGTTGGACGTGGTGTTCGAGGACGAGGACTTCGTGGACCTGTACCCGCGTGATGGGCGCCCTGGTCTGTCGCCTGGGCAGTTGGCGCTGGTCAGCGTGTTGCAGTTCGCGGAGAACCTGTCCGACCGCGCTGCCGCAAATGCGGTCCGCACTCGGATCGACTGGAAATACGCCCTCGGCATGGAGTTGGACGATCCCGGGTTCGATCACTCGGTGCTGTGCGAGTTCCGGGCCCGGCTGACCGAGGGGGATGCGGCTGACCGGCTGCTGCAGGTGATGCTGAACCGGCTGGTCGAAGCCGGGCTGCTCAAGGCCGGAGGCCGCCAGCGCACCGATGCCACACACGTGCTCGCCGCCGTCCGCAGGCTCAGCCGCCTGGAGTTGGCCGGCGAGAGCCTGCGGGCTGCACTCGAGCAACTCGCCCAGGCAGCCCCGGACTGGCTGCTGCCGCTGGTGGAGCCGGAGTGGGACAAGCGCTACGGGCGCAAGGTCGAGATCGGCAAGGTCCCTGGCGGGAAGGCCGGAGTCACCGCCCTGGCCGAGGCTTTCGGCCGGGACGGATGCAAAGTCCTGGCCGCCGCCTGGGCGCCCGACGCCCCGCCCCGGCTGCGCGCGTTGCCGCAGGTGGAGATCCTGCGCCGGGTCTGGGTGCACCACTACTACTGGGATGCACGCGGACGCCTGCGCTGGCGCGACGGCCACGCTCTGCCTCCGGCGTCGCTGCGGTTCGACTCCCCGTACGACACCGACGCGCACTACTGCGTCAAGCGGGACACCACATGGTCCGGCTACCGCACCCATTTCACGGAAACGTGCACGTCAGACCTGCCGGAGGTGGTGGTGCACGTGGCCACGACGATCGCCCCGGTCCAGGACGGCGAGCTCACCGACCAGATCCACGACGACCTCGCCGCGTCTGGCCTGGCGCCGGGCGAGCACGTGGTCGATGCCGCCTACGTGACCGCGCAGCGGATCGAACGCGCCCAGCGCGTCCACCAGATCTCGCTGCTCGGCCCGGTCGCTCCCGACCCCAGCCACCAGACCAAAGCACAGAACGGGTTCGACAAGGCCTCCTTCACCGTCGACTGGGAAGGCCACCAGGTCGTCTGCCCCCGCGGGCAGACCAGCCGGACCTGGAAGCCACTGCGTATCTCCGGCCACGACTACATCCAGGTCCGCTTCGGCGAGGCCGCATGCCGGGCCTGCACGGACCGGGCCCAGTGCACCAACTCCGAAG
Organism: Streptomyces sp. NPDC001393; assembly: GCF_053597455.1. Lineage (NCBI taxonomy): Bacteria > Bacillati > Actinomycetota > Actinomycetes > Kitasatosporales > Streptomycetaceae > Streptomyces > Streptomyces sp. NPDC001393. The sequence continues at coordinate 342 of NZ_JBSFIH010000151.1, read as the reverse complement.
TCCGTCCGCGCTCGCTCGCCCTGCTGCCCACCCGCGAACTGCACGAGATCCAGCAGGCGAACCGCCTCGACCAACGGACCCGGCAGTGGCAGGACCGCTACGCGATCCGGGCCGGCATCGAGGCCACCCTCTCCCAGAACATCCGCACCTGCGGCCTCCGCAGAACCCGCTACCGGGGCCTGCGCAAGACCCACGTCCAGCACGTCCTGACGGCTCTGGCCTGCAACGTCACCCGAATCGCCGACTGGATCGCCAGTCCGACCCGAAAGCAGCGGGCGCCCAGCCACTTCCACGCCCTCTGCACCGCCACCAGCTGACCCTCACAAGATCGCCAACAGAGTC
>NZ_JBSFIH010000150.1:0-1704 GCF_053597455.1 Streptomyces sp. NPDC001393 | reverse complement strand
ACGAAGGACGCCTCCGCACCGATCGCCAGGGAGACGGGGTTGAAGGGGGCGTCGAGGGAGCCCATGGGGGTGGATTTGGTGATCTTGCCGAGTTCGGAGGTCGGGGAGTACTGGCCCTTGGTCAGGCCGTAGATCCGGTTGTTGAACAGCAGGATCTTGAGGTTGACGTTGCGGCGCAGGGCGTGGATGAGGTGGTTGCCGCCGATGGACAACGCGTCGCCGTCGCCGGTGACCACCCACACGCTCAGGTCCCGGCGGCTGGTGGCCAGGCCGGTGGCGATGGCGGGGGCGCGGCCGTGGATGGAGTGCATCCCGTAGGTGTTCATGTAGTACGGGAAGCGGGAGGAGCAGCCGATGCCGGAGACGAAGACGATGTTCTCCTTCGCCAGGCCGAGTTCGGGCATGAAGCCCTGCACGGCGGCGAGGATGGCGTAGTCACCGCAGCCGGGGCACCAGCGCACTTCCTGGTCGGATTTGAAGTCCTTCATCGACTGCTTGGCCTCGGCCTTGGGGACCAGGTGCAGCAGCGCGTTGCCGGCGTCAGTCATCGATGGCCTCCTTCAAAGCCCTGGCGAGCTGTTCCGCCTTGAACGGCATGCCGTTGACCTGGTTGTGGGAGCGGGCGTCGACCAGGTACTTCGCCCGGATCAGGGTGGCGAGCTGCCCGAGGTTCATCTCGGGGATCACCACCTTGTCGTACCCCTTGAGGACACGGCCGAGGTTGCGGGGGAAGGGGTTGAGGTGACGCAGGTGGGCCTGGGCGATCACCTCGCCCGCGCCGCGCAGTCTGCGGACCGCCGCGGTGATCGGCCCGTAGGTGGAGCCCCAGCCCAGCACCAGGGTGCTCGCGCCGTGCGGGTCGTCGACCTCGACGTCGGGGACGGTGATGTTGTCGATCTTGGCCTGGCGGGTGCGGACCATGAAGTCGTGGTTGGCCGGGTCGTAGGAGATGTTCCCGGTGCCGTCCTGCTTCTCGATACCGCCGATGCGGTGCTCCAGCCCCGGCGTGCCCGGGATCGCCCACGGCCGGGCCAGCGTCTTCGCATCCCGCTTGTAGGGCCAGAACACCTCACTGCCATCGGCCAGCGTGTGGTTCGGGCCGGAAGCGAACTGCACCCGCAGATCGGGGAGCTCCTCCAGGTCCGGGATCCGCCACGGCTCGGAGCCGTTGGCCAGATAACCGTCGGAGAGCAGCATCACCGGGGTGCGGTAGACCAGCGCGATCCTGGCCGCCTCCAGCGCGGCCTCGAAGCAGTCCGCCGGGGTGCGCGGTGCCACGATCGGCACCGGGGCCTCGCCGTTGCGGCCGAACATGGCCTGCAGCAGGTCCGCCTGCTCGGTCTTGGTCGGCAGCCCCGTCGACGGCCCGCCCCGCTGGATGTCCACCACCAGCAGCGGCAACTCCAGACTCACCGCCAGCCCGATCGTCTCGCTCTTGAGGGCCACGCCGGGACCGGAGGTGGTCGTCACCGCCAGCGAGCCGCCGAACGCCGCACCCAGCGCCGCCCCGATCCCGGCGATCTCGTCCTCCGCCTGGAAGGTCCGCACACCGAAGTTCTTGTGCCGGCTCAGCTCGTGCAGGATGTCCGAGGCCGGCGTGATCGGATACGAGCCCAGGAACAGCGGCAGGTCCGCCTGCTGCGCCGCCGTGATCAGACCGTAGGCCAGGGCGAGGTTGCCGGAGATGTTGCGGTAGAGGCCGGC
>NZ_JBSFIH010000149.1:0-1713 GCF_053597455.1 Streptomyces sp. NPDC001393 | reverse complement strand
GAAGTGGATCAAGTCGTGGTGGCGAGTTCGACGAGGTGCTTGGCGGTGCCAGCAGGATCGATGATCTGATGGAGGTGTGCGCCGGGCAGGTGTGCCACGGCCCAGCCGCGTTCGCGCGCCTCGGCGGCAAGGTCGTCATACGGAGGACCGAACAGCAAGTAGGAGCAGGGATGGTCGTCCCAGCCGTCGGGGACTGGGATGTGCTGCTCGTAGTAGGACAGTGGCAGGGTGGGTTGCTCCTCAACGACTGTCTGCCGCACCAGCGGATCGGAGAACATGGGTGCGACGTCTGCTTCGTCCCACCAGTCGGTCCAGCGCGGGAGCCTGCCGTTCACAGCCATCGGGCGTAGGAAATCGAGCAGTTTGGGTGTGGCGACGGGGGTCGGTCCGGTCCGGGCCGGCAGCGCGGCATCGACGAAGATCGAGCTGGTCACCGGATGGTCGATGCCCGAGCGGATGGTCGGGAGGAACAAGCCTGCGTTGCTGTGTGCCACCAATGTGACGGGGTTGCCGGCCGGGACCTGCCGCAGATCGTCGCGGACGGCGTCCACGATGCGGGGCCAGAAGGGCGGAGCAACGACGCCTATGTGCAGCAGGGACGGCACCCGCACCTGGTATCCCGCCGCCGTCAAGTGTTCGGCCACAGGGTGCCAGGTCGCGGGACCTACGGACGGACTGTGCACGAGAACGAAGATCGGCTGCATGTGACGATCCTGTCGCCCATGCCTTCGGAGGCGCGACAGTCTTGGCTGACAGCAGAACGCTTCGCGTCGACGTAGCCGATGCGTCTTCACAACAGGGCGTTCACAACCATTCGTTGATTGCGGCGATGAGGACAGTGGCCTCGTAGCGGACCGCGAGCTTGTCGTACCTCGTGGCCACGGCCCGGTGCCTCTTGAGGCGATTGATGCCGCACTCGACCGCGTGCCGAGCCTTGTAGTCCTGCGGGTCGAACTTCGGCGGCCTGCCGCCGAACGAGCCGCGTTTCTTGCGGTTGCGGGCCTGGTCGGCCTTGTCCGGGATGGTGCAGCGGATCCTGCGACGACGCAGGTAACCGCGGTTCTTGCGGGAGGCGTATGCCTTGTCGGCGCGCACGCGATCGGGTCGGGTGCGCGGCCTGCCCGGCCCAAGACGCGGGACACGGACCTTGTTCAGGACCGGCTCGAACTGCGGGGAATCGCCCCGCTGCCCGGCCGTGATCACGATGGACATGGGCTTCTGGCCCTGTTCGACGGCCAGGTGCAACTTGGTGGTCAGACCGCCACGCGAGCGCCCGAGCCCGTGGTCTTCCGGCTCGACGCAGAAGCCGCCGGGCGGCTCCTTCTGAAGCTCCCCTTTTTCCTCGCGCCGGCGGCGTGCTGGTGGGCCCGGCACACTGTGGAGTCGACGTTGATGTCCCATGTGATCAGCTTTCTCGCGTCGGCCCGGGCCTGGAGTTCGGTGAAGATCCGCTGCCAGGTGCCGTCCCGCTGCCAGCGGCGGAACAGGTCGTACGCCCGGCCCCACGGCCCGTACTCGGCGGGCACATCCCGCCACGGGATCCCGGTGCGGACCCGGAACCGTATGCCGTTGATCAGCTGCCGCCTGGCCCATGTCGGCGGCTGTCCGGGCTTCTTGCCCTTTGGCAACAGCGGCTCCAGCACCGCCCATTGCGCGTCTGTCAGATCTCCACGTGCCACGAACCAAGATCATCTCACGCTCAAGATCCACTTT
>NZ_JBSFIH010000148.1:0-1757 GCF_053597455.1 Streptomyces sp. NPDC001393 | reverse complement strand
CCGGACCGGACTTCCACCGGCAGGCGACGACGAGCTTCCGAACAGCAAGAACACCGCTACGTCACGGTGTCACCTCCTGTTCTGCTGGGCGCACGAAAAGGCTCAGTACTGGACGGCGAGGTTGGTGGCCGTCTTGGCTGTCCCGAGGGTGCGGGCCAGGGATACGGCGTGGCCGACGGCCCAGAGGTGGAGGTAGAAGAGGCGGGGGTTGTCGCTGAGAGCGTGGTTGTGCAGCTCGACGACCTTGATGCCGCCGTGTCGCAGGGCCTTGATGACACGCTGTACCTCGTCGGCGGTCAGGACGAAGTCCCCGCTCACCGCGGCACGGCCGTTCCCCACGGAGTAGAAGGTGAAGGAGGTCGTCACACCCATGGCGGGCGGCACCACGCGGCTGTCGTCACTGATGGTCTCCCTGCGGGCGAAGGAAAAGCGGTAGCCGTCCTCGCTCACGCCCTTCGCGCCGAGCGCGGCGTCGATCGCGGCGGTGTCGAGACCGGCCGGAGGGGTCCTGTCGGGGTCCCTGGGTCCGGGGGTGGCGGTGGCGTCCAGGCAGGCGCGCATGGCGAAGGCCAGGGCCACCGGGTCGGTGGAGACTCCCCGGACATGCGTCCACCACAGGGTGGGCCGGTGGGCGAGCAGATGTTTGTGGATGGCGGACTGTTCCAGGCCGTGCCCCTGGACGGCGTCGGTGACCCTCTGCAGCTCGGCCTCGGTGGCGACCACGTCCCCCATCAGCATCGTGCTGCCGTCGGGGTAGCGGGCGAACGCAGCGTACGACGCCTCCACCAAGCCGCTGACCCCATACGAGGACAGGTTCAGGTCGTACCGGGGAAACGTCGCACGGTACACGGCGCCGTCCGCGCCCATATGCCCAGCCCCGTCCAGCTCCTTGGCCACGGCCTGCCAATCCTCCGGACGCGTCACCACGGGGTGCTGCAGCGGCCCGGGTACGCCACCGGGCGTAGCCCGGGCGCGGGTCAGAGCCTGTGCCACGGGGGGCTCGGCCAGGGCGGATGCCAGTGCGCTCCCCGTGAGGAGGAAGCCACGCCGCGATGTCTGAAGAGTGCTGCAGTCTGCCCTCATGCGCCGTCCCCTTGTTCTCCGGCTGACTGTTCGGACCAGACCGAGATAGCGGCTTTCGCCGCCCACCTGTGGGCGACACGACCGAGTTTCGCCTGGTCGTAGGATCGGAGTACGGCGTTCTGCGCTCTCGCCGGGGGCGTCGGCGGTACACAGCACGCGCCGCCGGCCCCAATGCCCTTGGCTGTCGGAATCTCCAAGGCCAACGCCCACGAAGGCCAGGCACGTGTGCCGCTCGTGCAGGGCACCCCACACGTTCGGTCCCGCAGTAGGCCCCGTCGGCAAGGCCGGCCGAGCTGCATGCCGACGAGAGCAACAGCTATGCCCAGCTGGGGCGATGGCTTCGGCGCGAGGCATCCGACACCGGATGGCCCGCAGAGGGATCGACAAGTCCCAGCGAACGGGCCGCCACCGCATGACCATCGAACGCACCATGGCCGGACTCGCCGGCTACCGCCGCCTCCACCACCGCTGCGAACACAAGGTCGGCCGCTTCCCTGCCCTCGCCCAGCATCGCCGCGGCGCTCATGTGCTTCCGGCGCCTCTCGCAGCAGGTGTGAGGCACCGAACCGCGGCTAGGGGCAATGCCGTGACTCTGTTGGCGATCTTGTGAGGGTCAGCTGGTGGCGGTGCAGAGGGCGTGGAAGTGGCTGGGCGCCCGCTGCTTTCGGGTCGGA
>NZ_JBSFIH010000147.1:0-1922 GCF_053597455.1 Streptomyces sp. NPDC001393 | reverse complement strand
AGCGGGTACTTCCTCGGGGCAGGCATCGTCAGAGCTCCTCTCATGAGCCCTATCTGACCTGCTGTCACCTCGCCCCGCATGTCGGGGGAACCTCAATGTGCTCCTTGAACCCGAGGTTGTTGTCGAACACGGCGCATGCCCCGTTATCCCGGCCCGGCCGCCCGCCCGGCCCCCACTTGATGTACGTAAAGAGGGTTCCGAACCGTCGGGAGTCCGGAAGCCGGTTCACCACACCCAGCTGGTATCCGCTCCCGCACAGCAGGCCGCCGGCTTCTACCGCCGCGGGATCGGCCGCCGCGAGGGCACGCGTCTGCGGGTCGCGCGCCGCGCTCGGTGAAAACTCGACGTTGGTGCCGGGCACCTTCTCGGCCACCGGCTTCGAGTTTTGAGCCATAGCCTGCGGAGCCGCCAGAACCGAAGAGACGAAAGCGGTGGACAGGGCAAGAGCAGGCAGCCATTTACGCATGGCGAAATTCCCCCCGTGTTCAAGGCACAAGGAGACCAGCCCGTTGCGGCACGTGCGTGTGTGGTCCCCGTTGCGCTGAGCGTGTGTTGGTCATCCGCTCCCGCCCCGCCCGAACGATGCCGGCAGGCAGTTCCCCAACTGACCGGAAGCAGGTCGTCACTCTACTCACACAGTCAGCAACAGACACAAGAGCATAGGACTCGAAATGGCGAAGAGACGATCCCTGCTGGCCAGCAAGCGGAACCAGGGAGACACAATGCGCCGCATACGATCTGCTGCGAAACGGAACATGCAGGGCACGCACAGACCATGGCGAAAATGCGCGCGACCCCTGGCCACCCCTGAGGGCAGGGCTAATTCAAAGTCCTGGTGATCATGTGGTGTTGCTGGTCAGGGCAGTCCGATCAAGTCCAGCGGACGGGTGAAGGGTGAACCGCCCCGGGTTCGGTAGAGATCTCAGATTGTGGTTGTGACCTGGGGTTTCGTGAGTTCCGTGTAGTAGTTGGCTTCGTACTCGACGGGCGGGATATGGCCTATCCCACCGTGGAGTCGGCGGTGGTTGTACCAGTCGAACAATTCGGCGGTGGCCAGCTCGACCTGGGAAAGCGTCTTCCAGGGCCGCTGAGGCTTGATCAACTCGGTTTTGTACAGGCCGATCGCCGATTCCATCAGGGCGTTGTCGTAGGCGTCGCCGACTGAGCCGATGGACGCGGCTATGCCGGCGGCGTCCAGATGCTCGGCGAGCCTGAATGATGTGTACTGCGACCCGGCATCCGAGTGATGGATCAACTCGCCTGGCCGGATGGGTTGTTGGTCGCGGTCGCGCTGCCAGATCGCCATCTCCAGGGCGTCCAGGACGAAGACCGTCTCCTTGACGGTGGCCGCCGACCAGCCGACGATCCGGCGGGAGAAGGTGTCCACGACGAACGCGACGTAGACGGTGGCAGACCAGGTCTTCACGTGGGTGAAGTCCGCCACCCAGCACCGGTTGGGGGCGGCGGCGAAGTCGCGGTCGAGACGGTCGGGAGCTCGCTCGACCTGCCCGCCGGGAAGCGTGGTGATCACACGCTTGCCGCGGACCGCCCCCTGGATGCCCATCTCACGCATCAGGCGTTCGACGGTGCACCGGGCCACGACGCGTCCCTGCCGGTTCAGCTCACGCCAGACCTTTCTCGCTCCGTAGACACGGTAGTTGGAGGTGTGGACCTGACTGAGCCTCTTCAGCGATGGCCCTCCAGGGTGAGGACGGCCTTGGTCATTGTCGTGAGGCGGTTGGGGCTGCAGCGGGCGCGGCGGAAGATCCGCCAGGACTTGAGTCGCGAAGGCCCGCTCGACCGGGCTGCGGAGACGGGAATGTGCTCAGACGGCTTCCGCTTACCGCTCGATGGGCTTGATCAGTCGAACACGGTTCCTGTTCGGGTGACACCTCGGTGCTCGGCGCATAACGGCAGGGCCT
>NZ_JBSFIH010000146.1:0-1957 GCF_053597455.1 Streptomyces sp. NPDC001393 | reverse complement strand
ATCTTCCGCGTCGACAACCCGCACACCAAGCCGGTCGTCTTCTGGGAGCAGGTCATCGCCGAGGTCAACCGCAAGGACCCGGACGTGATCTTCCTCGCCGAGGCCTTCACCCGCCCGGCCATGATGCACACCCTCGCCCAGATCGGCTTCCAGCAGTCGTACACCTACTTCACCTGGCGCAACAGCAAGCACGAACTCACCGAGTACGCCAGCGAGTTGGCGGGCGATGCGGCGGCCTACATGCGGCCGAACTTCTTCACCAACACCCCGGACATCCTGCACGCCTACCTCCAGCACGGCGGCCGCCCGGCCTTCGAGGTGCGGGCCGTGCTCGCCGCCACCCTCTCCCCCACCTGGGGCATCTACAGCGGTTACGAGCTGTGCGAGAACACCCCGCTCAGGGAGGGCAGCGAGGAGTACCTGGACTCGGAGAAGTACCAGCTCAAGCGGCGGGACTGGGAGGGAGCGGCGCGCGAGGGACGTACCATCGCGCCGCTGATCACCCGGCTCAACACCATCCGGCGGCAGAACCCGGCCCTCCGCCGGCTGCGCGACCTCCACTTCCACCACGCCGACAAGGACGCGGTGATCGCCTACTCGAAGCGGAGCGGGTCGAACACGGTTCTGGTGGTCGCCAACCTCGACCCGCACCACACCCAGGAGGCCACGGTCTCGTTGGACATGCCGCAACTCGGCCTGGACTGGCACGAGTCCGTGCCGGTGCGCGACGAGCTCACCGGCGAGACCTATCACTGGGGCAGGGCCAACTATGTGCGCCTTGGGCCTGGGGGCGCGCATGTGCTCACCGTCGGCCGGGGGTCCGGGGGTGGTGCGGCGGAAGCCGCTGACGTCGCGTCCCCGGGCGAGCACAGCAGCGTCCTGCGACCGTCCAACCCGCAGATCGGAGGGTCACCCACAATATGATCGTCAATGAGCCCGTCCCGGACACCTTCGAGAACACGCCCGCGAGGGACCGGGATCCGGAGTGGTTCAAGCGAGCGGTCTTCTACGAGGTCCTGGTCCGCTCCTTCCAGGACAGCAACGGCGACGGCGTCGGCGACCTGAAGGGCCTGACCGCCAAGCTCGACTATCTGCAGTGGCTCGGCGTGGACTGCCTGTGGCTGCCGCCGTTCTTCAAGTCCCCGCTCAGGGACGGCGGTTACGACGTCTCCGACTACACCGCCGTACTGCCCGAGTTCGGAGACCTCGCCGACTTCGTGGAGTTCGTGGACGCCGCCCACCAGCGCGGCATGCGCGTGATCATCGACTTCGTCATGAACCACACCAGCGACCAGCACCCGTGGTTCCAGGAGTCGAGGCGGGATCCGGACGGTCCGTACGGGGACTACTACGTCTGGGCCGACGACGACAAGCAGTTCCCCGGTGCCCGGATCATCTTCGTCGACACCGAGGCCTCCAACTGGACGTACGACCCGGTACGCAAGCAGTACTACTGGCACCGCTTCTTCTCGCACCAGCCGGACCTCAACTACGAGAACCCGGCGGTGCAGGAGGAGATGATCTCCGCGCTGAAGTTCTGGCTGGATCTCGGCATCGACGGGTTCCGGCTGGACGCGGTGCCGTACCTGTACCAGCAGGAGGGCACCAACTGCGAGAACCTGCCGGCGACCCACGAGTTCCTCAGGCGGGTGCGCAAGGAGATCGACACCCAGTACCCCGACAAGGTGCTGCTGGCGGAGGCCAACCAGTGGCCGGAGGACGTCGTCGACTACTTCGGCGACTACTCCTCCGGTGGCGACGAGTGCCACATGGCCTTCCACTTCCCGGTCATGCCCCGCATCTTCATGGCCGTACGGCGGGAATCCCGCTACCCCGTCTCCGAGATCCTCGCCAAGACACCGGCCATCCCCTCCGGCTGCCAGTGGGGCATCTTCCTGCGCAACCACGACGAGCTGACCCTGGAGATGGTCACCGACGAAGAGCGCGACTACATGTG
>NZ_JBSFIH010000145.1:0-2063 GCF_053597455.1 Streptomyces sp. NPDC001393 | reverse complement strand
TGTAGGGTCGGGGGCTGGCGCGGTGACGGAGTACGTCCGCTCCGTTTCCAGCCCCCGCCGCTTCGAACCGTGCATGCGGTTCTCCCGCACACGGCTCACCGGCGCCGTTCACCGGCGGCATTCGGTCTCTCCCGCCAGGGCTTGCCCGCCCTGGGTGCAACGACGGTTCCGTACGGGCTGATCAGGCCAAGATCCCGCGGGGACGAGACCGCCAGCACCCATCTCCCGAACGCCCGGCTGCGCCGGTGCTTTCTGCTGATGAAGTGCGCAACACGCTCCCGGGTATACCGGCCGATCTTACTGAAGCGTCGAGCGGAATGGCCGTACCGGAAGTACGCCATCCAGCCCCGGAGGAACAAGTTGAGGTCCTCCACGATCACTTGCGGATGCAGCAGAAGCCGGCGCCGGGCAGTGATCTCCCGGATCCGGTCCCTGGCATGCTGCATCGCCCGGTTCGAGGGCCAACGGGCGAGGAAGTCGACACGTCGGCGTCCGTGCAGCCCTCGGGAGCGGACCTGGCGGTGGTGGAATCCGAGGAAGTCGAAGCCTTCCCCGCCCACTTCCAGGTGCACGATCCTCGTCTTGGCCGCCTTTGGCTTCAGCCCCAACTCCCCCAGCAGTTCGACCAATCGGGCAAGCGCCCGTTCGGCCTGGCTGCGGGAGAAACACATCACGACCAGGTCGTCGGCATAGCGGACCAGGCTCCCATCGTGCTCGTCCCATGCCCGGTCGAGCCGGTGCAGATAGACGTTGCACATCAGCGGTGAAATCACACCACCTTGCGGGGTCCCGGTCACCGACCGCCGCACCTGCCCGTCTTCCATCACTCCGGCACGGAGAATCTGCCGCAGGAGTTTGAGGACGGACTGGTCACAGACGCGCTCTTCGACCGCGTGCATCAACTTCTCGTGCGAGATCGCCGAGAAGCACTCGGCGATGTCCGTCTCCACCACCCACCGCCTGCCCCGCTGGTGCTCATCGATGAGCACTTGCAGGGCATCGTGGGCCGAGCGTTTCGGGCGGAACCCGAAGCTGCACGGCAGCATGTCGGCCTCGAAGACCGGCTCGAGCACGATCTTCATCGCGGCCTGCACGATGCGGTCACGAACCGTCGGGATGGACAGCGGTCTCTGCTCGTCCTTCACCCCCGGCTTGGGGATGAGCACCCGGCAGGCGGGCAGGGGACGGTAATTCCCCTGCCGCAGTTCGTCGGCCAGATCGCCGAGGAGACGATCGATGCCATGCTCCTCGACCTGGGCCAGGGTGGTTCGGTCGATGCCCGGTGCGCCGTTGTTGGCACGCACCATGGCCCACGCGCGCCGGAGCACATCCCTGCGGTGGATCTTGTCTCCCAGCGCGTGGAACCGCCGTCCGGGGTCGGCCTTGGCCGCCCGGTAAAGCGCATGCTGCAAGGCACGGACCTTGTCCGAGGGAGTACGTCCCCCGACGGCGGGAATAGCCGCACGGGCACTCACCGAGCCCCTCCTTCACTTCATGACGCACCGACGAAGCAGTGGCCCTTCCCTCACCGGGAGTTGTGTTGTCTCCCGGCTGCAAGCGGTACTACGGCCACCTCCGACGCCCACCCGGCCCGCGTCCACTTCCCGGGGTCACCGGTTATAGGACGCGCTGCTTCCGATGACGTCTATCCGCAGGTCATCGGGCCGGGGAGGGCCTCCCCAGTTCCCGTCGCCACCTTCGATACGTTCCGCGCCCCATACGCCGGGGAGTCCTTCGCGGCTGCCCGTCCAGGATCTTCACCGCTTCCATGGCCTTCGCCCCGATTTCGAAGGGCTCGGCACTCCCTCGTTCCACCCGAAAGGGTGGCTGAGTAACGACGCCGCAGGCTTCGCGTGATGCTACGGACCGTATCGTCGCTCCCCCTTGCAGGGCCTTTGACGCTGGGCTTCGACGCCGGACGTTTCCCTCCGACGCCGCCAGCCTGCTACCGGGCCTCCTGGCAGCTACCCGGACCGGACTTCCACCGGCAGGCGACGACGAGCTTCCGAACAGCAAGAACACCGCTACGTCACGGTGTCACCTCCTGTTCTGCTGGGCGCACG
>NZ_JBSFIH010000144.1:0-2154 GCF_053597455.1 Streptomyces sp. NPDC001393 | reverse complement strand
GCCAGGGCATTGTCGAACGAGTCGCCGACTGAGCCCATGGACGCCTGGATACCGGCCCTGACCAGGCGCGTTGTGAGCTTCACGGACGTGTGCTGGGCGAGTTCAACCGGTCGTTGCAACACCGGGCTGCTGTAGTGAGCGTAGCTGCTCCTGGAAGACCTCGGCCGGGGTTTTCCAGCCGAGGATCTTGCGGGGTCGGTTATTGATCGCCAGGGCGACGGCTTCGAGGTCCTCGGCGGACCACCGGGACAGGTCGGTGCCCTTCGGGAAGTACTGACGCAGCAGCCCGTTCGTGTTCTCGTTCGTGGGTCGCTGCCAGGGCGAGTGCGGATCGGCGAAGAACACCTTCGTCCCGGTCTCGAGCGCGAACTGGGCATGCCCGGAGAGTTCCTTCCCGCGGTCCCAGGTCAGTGTCTTGCGGAGCTGCTCGGGAAGCTTCGTCATCGACACCGTCAGGGCAGTGTTCATCGCGACGGCGCCGTAACCGCCCAACGCCGGGCCGTTCTTCACGGGCGCCACCTCGCCCCAGCCCTCCATCCTCGGCAGATGCACCAGGAGGGTGGATCGGCTGCTGCGCTCGACAAGCGTGCCGATCGCGGACCGGCCCGTCCCGATGATCAGATCGCCTTCCCAATGCCCCGGGACCGCGCGGTCTGCGGCCTCTGCAGGACGTTCACTGAGGACGACATCCGCGGTGACATGCCCTTGCGGCCTGTTACGTGACCTTGACCGAGGCTCTCGAAGCGCCCGCCCAGTGCGCAGGCAGGCGACCAGCTCACGCTTGAGCGCACCACGGCCCTCGATGAACAGCGACTGATAGATCGCCTCGTGGCTGATGCGCATGGACTCATCCTCGGGGAAGTCGGCCTTCAACCGGTGCGAGATCTGTTCCGGGCTCCATGCTGTCGCCCACCGCCTGTCTTGCCGGTGCGGCTTGTTCAGCCCTTTCCACGGAGGCGTCTGCGGTCCTGCGGCGACCGTCCCGTCAGGCCGGTGAACGTTCCCCGACAACCTCTCCTGAACGTACTCACGCAACCGGTCGTTGCCCAGGAGCTTCGCGCTCTTCGGGCGCTTGGCCGCCTGCTGAGCCTTCCACTGGGCGACCGTCGCGCGGTACTCCTGCTTGCCGCTGCGCGTGGCGGCGTTGCGGCGCAGTTCGCGCGAGATCGTCCCGGGGTCACGCCCCAGGGCGCGGGCGATCTCGCGCACACCCTTGCTCATCGCCCTGAGGATCGCGATCTCCTCGCGCTCCTCGAACGTGAGATACCGGCCCGAGGGCTCGGCCAACGAGATCGGAGGCATGCCGCCAGCGTGACGAAACCACCTCGCACCCACCGGCCACGACACACCGACCGCCAGCGACGCCTCGGCCGTCGTGACCCCCGTGGCGATCAGTCGCCAGAACTGGCGCTGCACGACCCGAGACGGATCAGGCCGCCCCGGCGAACGCATCGCCGGCCGCAACGCACGGTCAGCGCGCCACTGCCGACGCCGCCCCTCCGGAACATCGCTGGTCTTCAAACTCCAGTCCGCCGTGGCCACGTCGCACACCTCCGAGATCAGGGTGTTGCGACGACCAGTTGAATCCACCCTGACAGCCGTGGTCGGCGTGATGGACGAGTTCCCCGGGGGCGACTTCGCGGCTGGCCAGGGCATACTCCAGCGAGGTAAGCACCAGGTCCGCGTCCGCGCGGGCGGAGGTCTCCCAGGCCACGACCCGGCGGGAGTACGCGTCGCGGATCGCGGACAGCCACAGCGGCCCCTCTTCGGTGGGGATCATGGTCAGGTCGGTGACCCACAGTCGGTTCGGCCCGTTCGCGGTGAAGTCGCGTTGTACCAGGTCAGGGGCCAGATCGGCGTCCGGGTCACGACGAGTGAAGCCCTTGTCCCGGCGGGGGCTGATCCCGGCCAGGCCGGCCTGGCGCATGAGCCGCTCGACGCGCTTGCGGCCGACGTGGATGCCCTCACGCTTGAGGACGGCGTGCACGCGGGGTGAGCCGTAGATCCCGCCGGACTCGTCGTGGACCTGCCGGATCCTGCCCGTCAGCTCGGCGTCCCGACGGTGCCGTTCGCACGGCTCGGTCTCGGCCTGGCGCCACCGGTAGTAGGTAGAGGAGGGGATGTTCAGTTCCCGGAGTACGGGCTCGACCCCCA
>NZ_JBSFIH010000143.1:0-2297 GCF_053597455.1 Streptomyces sp. NPDC001393 | reverse complement strand
TTGCTCGACACCTCGAAGCGTGAAGAACGGCCGCCCTGCTGTCCCGAAAACGAACCAAGATCAGCAGGTCGGGTGACCTGCGAGGTTAAACAAAAGGCTTAGCTTGTTCTTTAACGTTTCGACGATCAGGTTGGAGCTGATCAGAGCTTCAGCGGCCCGTAGGTGCCGTTCCCGAAGGTGAAGATGGTCGGCTCCGTGTCGTACTTCTCGCGGAAGTATCCGCCGTAGCCGGGTTCCTCGATGTGGGGTGCGAGCAGGTCAAGGATGGTGACGAGCTCGCCCATCTCGTCGTCGAGCCAGAAATTGCGGCTGAACAAGCCCCAAGCGTAGAGCTCGCGGCCAGCCAGGGAGCCGCGGGACTGATGCCGCAGGGACGCGAAGTCTCCTCCCGGCAGGCGGCTGTCCGGGTCCGGGGCGAGGACCGGGTATGAATGCTCGTCCGGGTCGAGCCCGGTCGGGCGCTCGGCGGTCAGACCGAGGTGCCATCGCAGGGCATTCAGGACCGTGTCGGGGGTGTCGTCCCGGAGAAAGCAGGTGAAGACGACTTCGAAGTGGAGGCTCACGGGACCGCATTCTGCCCGGCGCGGCCGACAGGACCGGATCCGGTGCTCTGCAGTCTGACGTGATCGCGTTCGAGCAGGGTCTCCGGGCGCCTGACGGTTTTGCCCACGTCGTAACGGGTGGCTGGCCGCTGGTTCTTCGAGCCAAGTGGCCTGCCGGGGCCGGGCCGGGTGGGTTTGGGCGCACGAGCTGGGCAAGGCAAGGCCGGGCGGAGGTTTCTGAACCCCCGGCGGACCCGGGCCGGGGTGAGCCTGTTCGGTTCCGTCGGCCGTTCCCAGGGCCGGCGGACGTCCTCGGCGAGCGGCCGGGCGAGACGGAGCTGGCTGTGCGCGACGATGATCAGCCACGTCCACCGGTCCGCCGCTTCCGGCGTGCGGAGCTTCGGCCGGGTCCAGCCGAGCGTCTGCTTGATCATCCGGAACGTGTGCTCCAGGTCGAATCTCCGCAGGAATGCCTGCCAGCGTAGATCGACGTCGGAGCCGGTCATGCCGGTGGCAGAGGACCACAGCCACAGTGGCAGCGGGTCTCCGCCGCCGGGCAGGCGGTCGACCTCCAGACGGATCAATGTCCCTTCGGTGATGGGGAGTTCACTGTCGTGATCGATCCAGGCGGAGCGGGTGGTGAGCCGGGGGTGGAGGCGGTTCCAGGCCATCGCTCGGGCTGTGCCGTAGCGGTCGGTGACCTGGACGGTCGCCGCGTCGGGTTCGCCCCAGGTCTCGGGCTTGGCGAAGCGGAACTCCTTGCCGTGCTTCGGAGGGCGCCCTCCCTGAGGATAGGCCCGGGCGTACTCCAGCTGCGTGGGTGTCGGCCGGCGCATGACGCGGTCCGAGCGCATCCGACCCAGGACCTCGACGGGCAGCCCGTCGAGAAGGTAGGCCATCCGCGGGGAGTCATAGCCAGCGTCGAAGACGACCAGGATGTTCGGATCGCCCCCGCGCCACTGCCCGCCGGCGACCAGGTCCTCGACGACGCGGCGGACCTGGCGGGCGGTGACCTCGGCGACGTCGTCCTCGGGGCCTAGCCGCACCGCGTCCAGCAGCTGGCACCAGGAGGTGCGGCCCGATTCGAGCGCGGCAACGAACGAGTACGGCCAGCCCGGGATCATCAGGTGCTGGTCCCGGCCCCGGCCGAAGGTATGGCAGAACAGCCTGTCCGCGCTGCACTCGGCATCCGGTCGCAGCCAGTTGCTCACATCCACGGCCAGGACGAGCCGATCGTCGGCTGCCTTCGGCTGGGGCAGCGCGGCCAGCGTCCGCCGCAACCTGTCGGCTTCGAGGCGGCCGCGGTTGAGAGCGCCGTACAGCGCGCCGTGCCCACGCCGGTGCTCGGCCAGCAGCGACAGGTCCACCGGCGCCGTCACCGGCCCGTCCGCGCACAACAGCGCGTCGGTCAGCTCGAACAACACATCGCGCCGACCGGTCAGACATGCGTAGAAGTCACCCCGGAAGCGTGACACCTCCGCGAACGCCTCCCTGCGGACAGCATCAGGCAGCAGACTCACCCTCACGGCCTTCGTTGTGATCACGTGCACCTTGGTCGGAGCACAGGATCGGACGAAGGCCGCCCTCATGTCCGGTGAATACCCATCTGGGTGATCACGTCCGAGTCGACGTTCGAGCCTGATGGATAAAGCCAATGCCGTGACTCTGTTGGCGATCTTGTGAGGGTCAGCTGGTGGCGGTGCAGAGGGCGTGGAAGTGGCTGGGCGCCCGCTGCTTTCGGGTCGGACTGGCGAT
>NZ_JBSFIH010000142.1:0-2333 GCF_053597455.1 Streptomyces sp. NPDC001393 | reverse complement strand
CCAGCGACACGATCGAGAAGGTCACCGGCCAGCGCCCCACGATCTTCCGTGCCCCCTACGGAGCCTGGTCGGAGCCAACCCTGGCCACCTGCCGCGAGATGGGCATGCGACTGCTGGACTGGTCCGTCGACCCCCACGACTGGTCACAACCAGGCACCTCGGCCATCGTCGAGCGAATCATGGCCCACGCCCATCCCGGATCGATCATCCTCGAACACGACGGCGGAGGCGACCGCTCCCAGACAGTGGCCGCCCTGCGCCTGGTGCTTCCCCGCCTGCTCGACGCCGGCTATCACTTCGTCACCCCCTAGTAGGCCTCCGTTAGGTCTGTCTTGATCTTGGCGTGGTCCTGCCGGGCAGAGGTCGGTGGCAGGTGGTGCAGATGCCGGTCCAGCAGTTCAGCAGGTCCTGAAGGATGTCGAGGATCTGGTACAGGGTGAGTCCGGTGTGTCGGCTTTTGGGCTCAGCCGCTGTTCGGTCAGGAAGGAGTGGGCGGCGGTGACCAGGGTGGCGTGGTGGTGCCAGCCCGGCCAGGAGCGGCCTTCGAAGTGCTCCAGGCCCAGGCCGTGCTTGAGTTCGCGGTAGTCGTGCTCGATGCGCCAGCGGATCTTCGCCAGGCGGACCAGGTCCGGGATCGGGGTGTCGTCGGGCAGGTCGGACAGCCAGAAGCGGGTCGGTTTGTCTTCGCCGTCGGGCCATTCGGCCAGCAGTTGCACCGGGGGCAGGACGCCGTCCCACCGGCCGTGCTCGGCCACCGCGGCTTGCTGGGCCAGTCGACGCGGGCGCACCCCGGCCGGCCGGACTTGCACCGTGAGGAAGTGGGAGGTCATCGGGGAGCGGGAGCCTTCCCGCCAGGTCACCTCGCTGAAGGCGTCCCGTCCGGCGGCCGTGGCCAGTTCCGCCACCGGAACGGGTGGCTGCCGGTAGCGGGGCACCGGCCGTCGGCCGTTGCCGGACCAGGCGGGGCCTCGGGGAGGGCGTCATGGGGCTGGACGGTCAGATCGCCGCGGATGCCGACCACGTAACGGATCTCCCGCTCGGCCAGGGCGGCGCGGAAGTCGGCGTTCTGGCCGTAGCCGGCGTCCGCCACCACGACCGGCGGCACCAGCTGCCAGGTGGCCAGTTCATCCAGGGCGTCCAGGGCAAGGCGCCACTTCTCCCGGTGCCCGACGTCCTTGGGCACGCCGGTCCGCCGTCGCCGGACGGTGTCCTCGGCCCACTCCCTGGGCAGGAACAGCCGCCAGTTCAGCGGGCACGAGGCTGTGTCGGAGACCGCGTGCACGCTGACCGCGACCTGGCAGTTCGCCTGCTTGCCCAGCGCACCGCAGTACTGGGGAGCAACCCCGACCGACATCCTGCCGTCCTTGGGAAACGACACGTCATCGATCGCCCAGGCGTCCGGGCCGATCTGCGGCACCAGCCGCTCGGCGATCCGCCGGCGCACCGGCACCGGATCCCACGTGGACTGGTTCACGAACTGCTGCAGGTTCTGCTCGTTGCCGTCCGGCAGTCGCGAGGCCATGGCCTGGATGGACTTGCGGCGACCGTCCATCATCAGTCCCCGCAGATAGCAGTCGCTCTTGGCCCGCTGGTCCTTGCGCGGCACCGAGGCGAACACGTCCGCCACGAATAACGCCAACTTCGCCCGAACACGATTGACTTCATGTACGTCCACACAGTCCTCATGCCCCTGAACACTGCAGGCAGACAGACCTAACGGAGTCCTACTACTACATCGGTCCCATGGAAGATCCTCTCGTCGAGATCCAGACGCGAGTAATGGGGCCGCTGCTGTCGCGGGCGCGGCAGACCGCGGAACTCGACATCGATCCCCCTGCTAAGGCTGCGTCTGCTGTCGGATTTCCTGCTGACCATCATCTTCCGCAGGCTCGACCACATCTGGGTCTACGAGCACGACTACCGCAGCTTGAGCGGCCCGGAGCTGAAGACCCTGATGGACCAGTGTTCCGACTTCGAGGAGTTGATCTCCGGACTGCTCGCGGAGGCCGTCGGCCAGGGCACCTTCCGTGCGCTGCCGCCACGGCTGGCCACTGTGCAGTTCCTCAACCTGCACAACCACACGTACCAATGGGTCAAGCCGGACGTGCAGTGGGACGCGGCCTTCCTCGCTCGTGAGTACTGCGCGACCCTGTTCCGCGGCTTCGGGCGCGCCCGACCATGCTCTGCCTAAAGTCGAGGAAAGGGTCGAGGCCTTCAAGCACGACTAGGGCCAATGCTGTGACTCTGTTGGCGATCTTGTGAGGGTCAGCTGGTGGCGGTGCAGAGGGCGTGGAAGTGGCTGGGCGCCCGCTGCTTTCGGGTCGGACTGGCGA
>NZ_JBSFIH010000141.1:0-2656 GCF_053597455.1 Streptomyces sp. NPDC001393 | reverse complement strand
ACACGGTTCTCTTGGTCGAAAACCCATCTACCAGGGGCTTCACCATGTTGTCAGCCCAACTACCAGGCTGCAGCAGCAGGTTGGAAAAGGCTCAAGGGCTACGACAGCAACCCCAACCGGCGCGAGCTACGCAGGCGGCGCATCCTGCCGGTGATCTCCCGCAAGGGCGCACCGAACATCAAGGGCCTGGGCAAGCTCCGCTACGTCGTCGAGCAGACCTTCTCGCTCCTGCACCACTTCAAGCGCCTGGCCGTCCGCTGGGAAAGGCGCCTCGACTTGCACGACGCCCTTGTCTCACTGGCCTGCGGTCTCATCTGCTGGAGACGCCTCAAGAACAGGTAGTGTTGTCATTATTCGGCTCAGACGGGAGGGCAGAGCTGTTGCCAGAACCTATGGTGCGGGCGAGCGAGCTCTTGACCGAGCACGAGGTCGAACTGCTTCGGCGTTCCCTCCTTGAATGGGGCGGGCCAGCTCGGTGCAGTGACTCCCTCGCTGTCGGCATGGGGTTCGCGGACACTCAGGATCTGCTCGAGCAGTGCCGCGTGCTGAATTCTGCACTCGGTGAAGACGCCCCGCTCAAGGCAATGGACTGGGCACGAACGCTCCTGGCAACAGAGATCGTCTTTGTCAGCGATCTTGCTGGCTCGGGCGTCGAATGGCCAACGACCACGGGGTTCACCGACGAGGCCACCATCAGGACGCTGCGGTCAATCCAGCGCAAGCTTGCCAGCACCGTGCGGCCCTACTACGGACGACGTCCGAGCCCTCCGCGTTGACTCCCCGCCAACGGATGGATCGCCTAGACCGCCGTGCAAACAAGATCGTGTTACGAGCTCTAATACTCCAGTTGCACTTCGCTATCGCCGCTGGTCAGGGACTGTTTTCTGAGCATACTCAGCTGACGCATCGTCATGTGGTCGAAGTTCGTGACCGGTAGCCCCTGATCACTGTTGTGCTGATCGTGCAAGACGATGTGCGGCCAGGTGTCTGGGCTTCGGAGCTTGAGGAGGTGCTGTTGCGGGTCGGTCACCGGTTCGGCCGGGTCGATCTGCGGCGGCGGATGCGGGACTACGTGCGCGGGCTGCTCGGCCCTGTCGACCGGAAGAACGGCTGGCAGCTTGCGGAATATGTCGGCCACGACGTCCCAGCCGGCTTGCAGCACCTGCTGAACCGGGCCCGGTGGGATCCGGACGAGGTCCGCGACGACCTGCAGGAATACGTGGCCGAACGCCTCGGCGAGCCCGACGGTGTCCTGATCATCGACGAGACCGGCTTCCTCAAGAAGGGCAGCACTTCGGCGGGCGTGCAGCGGCAGTACTCAGGCACGGCAGGACGCACGGAGAACTGCCAGGTCGCCGTGTTTGCCGCCTATACCTCGTCGCGAGGCCGGACCTTGGTGGACCGGGAGCTGTACCTGCCGAAGTCCTGGACGTCCGACCGGGAACGGTGCCGCACGGCAGGAGTGCCCGACGCCCGGGCCTTTGCCACCAAGACCGAGCTTGCCCGCAGCCTTATCGCCCGGGCGCTCGCCTCACCCCTGCCCATCGCCTGGGTGACGGCGGACGCTCTCTACGGCCAGGACTGGCACTTCCGCCGCATGCCTGAGGAGGCCGGGCTGGGCTACGTCGTCGCGGTCCCGAAGTCGCAGCAGGTCAAGTCCCTCGCCGGCTGCTGGCGCATCGACCAACTCATCGGTGACGCCCCCGACGAAGCCTGGGAGCGGCTTTCCTGCGGCGACGGGGCCAAGGGCCCGCGCATCTACGACTGGGCAGCCGCCCAGCTCCCGGCTGTTCCCTTCTTCGGCGGTGGCGAGCCTTCGCACCACCGGTGGGTACTCGCCCGCCGCAGCATTGCCCACCCGGACGAGATCGCCTACTACCTGGCCCATGCACCCGCCGACACCAGTGTCGCGGAGCTGGTGCGGGTTGCCGGTTCCCGCTGGGCGATCGAGTCCTGCTTCCAGAGCGCGAAGAACGAGTGCAGCCTGGACCAGTACGAAGTCCGCCGCTACCCGGGCTGGTACCGGCACATCACTCTCGCGATGCTCGCCCATGCCTTCCTCGCCGCCATGGCAGCGCAGGCCGAAGATGCAAAGGGGGCCGCAGAAACGGATCTTTCCTCGTCCCGCTCAGCCTGGCAGAGATCCGCAGGCTCCTGGCGAATTGCCGCCCCAGGACAAGCCACCACCGCCGCCACATTGATCGGATACTGACCTGGTCCCAGTGGCGCCGTCGCCACCAGGCGATAGCCATGCGCTGTCACTACAAACGCCGCACCGCCGGTCACGAACTTCGACCACATGACGATGCGGCAGCTGAGTATGCTCAGAAGACAGTCTCTGACCAGCGGCGATAGCGAAGTGCAACTGGAGTACTAAGGATGCTTCTGGCCTGAAAGAGCCGAGTCGACCTATCGCCTCCCTCGGGGACATGACGGGCGGATCGCCGATCGCCGAGGAGATCGCCGAGGGGTCTGTACGGTCTTCGGCTCTGGCTCACATCCGGTGGTAACCGTGTGTCACGTTAGTCCAGGCCCTGAATGCGCAGCTCGCGGGCGGGCATTGAGCCTTTTCCATCTTCACTCTGAGCTGGTCAGATGGAGGGTGAGGATGGCCTGGACGAGGCTGGTGATCCGGGTGGTCGAGCACCGCAGTTTG
>NZ_JBSFIH010000140.1:0-2700 GCF_053597455.1 Streptomyces sp. NPDC001393 | reverse complement strand
CTCGAAATCGTCGTCCCACGAAAGCTGAAGGCCGCCACCAGGACGGTAATCAGGGACACTGACAATCTGTTCCACTTCGGATCTCTCCTCACTATGGGGTGTCCGGTACGGGAGTCGCCGTGAACATACGCCGAGACGACTCGCGCACCGAACACCGGTCGTTGGTCATCCCGGATAGATGTGCCTGTTTTCTACGACCATGGACTTGCCGGGCTTCTTGGGGTTCGGCGCCGGGCGCTCGAAGTTCATGTGCGGACCACCGCCATGCTGTCCGGTGATGTCCGTCTCACTCATCCTGGCCACGCGTCCCAGGGACTCGGTCGGGAGTGTCCAATAGACGGCTCTGGCTCACATCCGGTGGTAACCGTGTGTCACGTTCGTCCAGACCCTGAATGCGCAGCTCGCGGGCCGGCATTGTCGCTGCATACGGGGACGAGGATTCAGCCTGACAACCTCCGAATGCCCTTCCAACCTGCGCACCTTGCCGTCAGTAACCATTGGCACGATGTGTTACCACCGGATGTGAGCCAGAGCCGAAGACCGTACAGACCCCACCAACGCGCGTGGAAGAGCGTGAGCTCGCACTTGTTGTTGCGTCGGAGTTGGAGTTGGTCTTGGGTGGCTCCGCCGCGCCGCAGGCCCGTGGCGGTCAGGATGCGGCGGGTACCGCCACGTCGAGGCCGCGGGCCATCCAGGGCTGGGTCCAGGGCTGGCGTTGCTGTATCGATCTGATCGTTCATGTGTGCTCCTACACCTGCGCCGGGAGGCCACGTTATCTGCGGTGCGAGAGCACGGTGGGGCACTTGCGCGAGCTGGTGCCCCGCGGTTCGTGAGGGTCCTGTTGCTGCCCCGGGGCACGGATTTCGAGCCTCCCCTCGGTCTGTCTGAACTTCGTGTTCGTGGCAGAGGAAACGCAGTGAGCCCGCAGGTGCTCTCACGGGCATTCGTCGTGGGAGCGGCGTCAAGGCCGTCCGGTGCGGCCGGATGCCGGGAGTGAGTGGGTGGGCAGGAGCGGGCGGAGGGCCCCGAGGAGGGCGCCGACGCAGGTGTCGCGCAGTTCGGTGCGGGTGCAGGTCTCCTCGGTGAGCCAGTCCACGCAGAGCACTTGGACGAACACGAGCCAGCTCTTCAGGACGGCCGACACGGTCTTTCGGGTTTTGTCGTTCGCGAGGGGGAGGATCGCGAGGAGGCGGGTGCGCAGTACGTCGAGTTCGGTGGAGATGACGGTCTGGACCACCGGGTCCCCGGCGAGCACGCGGTTGGCCGCGAGGACGGTGTTGCGGTTGGCGAGGAAGTAGTCGATGTGTACGTCGAGGCCGGCGGCGAGCTGTTCCAGAAGGTCGCCGCCGGAGTCCAGGCGGACCTGGTCGAGCAACTGATCCGCAGCCTGCTGGTAGACGGCAGCGAAGAGCGCATGCTTGGTCGGGAAGTGACGGTAGAGCAGCGCCCTCGAAACGTCGGCTTCCCGTGCGACGTCCTCCATCAGCACATCCTCGTACGGGCGTGCGGCGAAGAGCTGCGCGCCGACCCCGAGTAGTTGGGCACGGCGGTCCGCGGGGCTGAGTCTCTTCCGCGTGGCCACGGCAGAAGCTTACTTGACGCGTGTCTACTAGATGGCCGTACTGTGGGATCCGACTGGTTGACACTTGTCTACTTGGGCGGGGGCGCGTGGCGGTGGCGAAGGCGAAGGCCCTCAGGGGGCTCGTGCTGGCTATGGGGGTCGCCTGTGTGCTGATCGGGCTGTTCCATGAGCTGTTCGGGATTGCTTCCGTGCCGGGTGAGAGTTCGGCGGGCGCGACGGTGGACAGCCGGGAGCGGTTCTACAATGCGATCTTCGCCGGGTATGGGGTCGCCTGGCTCTGGGTCGCCCGGCAGAGGCCGATCCCGGCGACAGCGGTGCGGTGGCTGGCCGGGGTGTTCCTGCTCGGCGGTGCGGGACGGGTGATCTCGATCGCCGTACAGGGGTGGCCACAGTGGTTCCAGGTGGTGCTGTCAGTGATCGAGTTGGTTCTGCCCCCGGTGTACTTCTGGCTGGCGGACTCGGAGGAGCAGGTGGCGCTGACTCAAGTCATGCCGGGATCGGAGGCCGGGAGCCCCGTGGCGGGGCCACGAAGAAGGTAACGGGGAACTGCAAAAGGAGCCGCCCGGCGGTATTGCCGTCGAACCGGCCGACCACGGCCTCGGACGCTCCCGGGGGCGGGCTGACCACGAAGATCCACCTTGCCGTCGAGCAGGGGCAGAAGCCGCTGTCGGTGCTGATCACGGCCGGGCAGCGGGGGGACTCTCCACAGTTCGAGCCGGTCCTGGAGGCGATCCGGGTGCCCCGGCTGGGGCGCGGGCGACCACGCAGGCGACCGGACCGGGTGCGGGCAGACAAGACATACGACTCCCGCAACAACCGGGCCTACCTGCGAAGACGCGGCATCAAGGCGACCATCCCAGTCCCAGCTGACCGAGTACGCAACCGCCAGAGGCTCGGCTCACGAGGCGGTCGGCCGCCGAAGTTCGACAAGACCGACTACCGCGAGCGGCATGCCGTCGAGTACGGGATCAATCGCCTCAAGCGCCACCGGGCCGTGGCCACGAGGTACGACAAGCTCGCAGTTTGAGGTTCCCCCGACATGCGGGGCGAGGTGACAGCAGGTCAGATAGGGCTCATGAGAGGAGCTCTGACGATGCCTGCCCCGAGGAAGTACCCGC
>NZ_JBSFIH010000139.1:0-2727 GCF_053597455.1 Streptomyces sp. NPDC001393 | reverse complement strand
CTCGAAATCGTCGTCCCACGAAAGCTGAAGGCCGCCACCAGGACGGTAATCAGGGACACTGACAATCTGTTCCACTTCGGATCTCTCCTCACTATTGGGGCGTCCGGTACGGGAGTCGCCGCGAACATACGCCGAAACGACTCCCGCACCGAACACCGGTCGCTGGTCATCCCAGATAGATGTGCCTGTTTTCCACGACCATGGACTTGCCGGGCTTCTTGGGGTTCGGCGCCAGGCGCTCGAAGTTCATGTGCGGCCCACCGCCATGCTGTCCGGTGATGTCCGTCTCACCCATCCTGGCCACGCGTGTTCCGTCCTTGGAGACGAAGCGGCCACTTCCGGGAACCGGCTCCGAATATCCAGGACCGACCCACTTCTCGGCTGCGGACAGGGCGTCGTCGACCGGGATCTTTGTGCCGTCGACAGGATGGCCGTCGCTGTCGTACTCCCCGCTCGAGGTCGGACCACATCCGCTTGAGTTGTGCACAAGCACTGGTGTCGGGCCGACCAGCACATAGTACGTGTGGAAGTCCTCGACGGTGAGATTGTAGGTGCGAACGCGCTGGTCGAAGGCACGGTTGGCCTGGACGCGAACGGTGCTCCCGTCGCTGCTCAGCAGGGTGGTACCCGGTCGCAGGTCGCGAGCTTTGACCCAGCTCTGCGCCGTAGGGCTCCAGAAGGGGTGCTCGAAGGTGGCGGTGAGCTTTCGGGGACCACCCGGTGTGGCGATGGTCAGCTCGTCGAAGTGCTTGTCACCGTCGGTGATGATCAGGCGGGTGACCCTGTGCGGCGCGGTCTTGCGGGTGAGCGGATCCGTCGTGACGACCTCGTCACCGGCCCTGACCTTCTCGATGCTCTTGGCCGATCCGCCGGCCATGAGCACCTTGGTGCCCGCGACGAAGCACTGGGTGCAGGAGTCTTCCGCCGCGGACCTCTCCTGAGCATCGCGCAGGGCTTGTCCGAGGCCGTCGTTGAACCGGCTGATGCCCTCGGTGATTCCGTAGATGCCTGCGCCCGCTATCACGATGCCTCCGGCGATGGCCGGTGCGCCCACCAGGCAGCCGAAGCCGCTCAGGCAGAGTTCTGCGCCCCCGAAGACGGCTTCGCCGCCCTGGCCCGTTGCCCAGATGCCGGCACCGGTCTGGATCAGACCTGCCCAGATGTCGGAATTACTGAGAATGGCCTGCCCGTAGTCGCCGATCGTGTTGACGGTGTCCTTGAGCCAGCTGGGCACCCAACTGCCGTCGTCGTCCTGCGAAGCAGCCTTTTGTTTCATGGCCTCGTACAACTGCCGCCACCGGGCCTGCTCCTGCTGCCGTTTGGTGACTGCGGTGCGCTGTGCCTCCATTGCCGCCTGGTCGGCGGCGGTGGCGTCTTTGCCGGCGGCCAGGGCTGAGGTGCGGGCTTGCTGCGCGGATGTCCAGGCCGAGTCGGCGGAGCCGCGTGCGGCGGTGGCCGAGTACTGGGCCTGGGCGGCGGAGGTGACGGCCGCGGCGGCGGCGTTCTCGGCGTCCTGCTGGGCGTTGCGGGCGGTGGTGGCCGAGGCGGCGGCGTCCTTGGCGGACTGTTCGGCCTGGGTGGCATAGCCGTCGGCCTGTGTGGCGTACTTCTTGGCGTCCTTGGCCGCCTGGTCGGCCTGCTTGGCGTAGCCGGCAGCTTCGTTTGCGGCCTTGGCAGCGGTGGCTGCCGCCTTGCCCGCCTCGGCCGCGTTCTTCTGCGCGGTGGCGGCCACGCCTGCGGCCTGTGCGATGAGCTGCTGGATCTGGGCCTCGTGCGTGGCGCCGAGCTGGTCCTGGCGCTGGGCCTTGTACTGGCCGACGGTGATGAAGAGGTGGAGGAGGTCGGAGGGCCCTTCCAGGGCGATCCTCGCGGCGGCCTTGACCTGTGGGCCGCTGCTGCTGTTCTTGGGGTCGGCGAGCCGGGCGGCGCGGACGCGTTCGTCCTGGGTGCGCTCCTGACCGTCGTCGGTGGTGATGAACTGACGCAGCGCGTCCGTGGTGTCCTTGTCCAGTGCTGTGCGGCCCGCCTGCTGTTCGATCGGACCGGCGCCCGCGATGGTCCGGGCGATGTACAGGCGCATGTCCTGCTTCATGGCCTCGTACTGGCCGGTGGCGAGGAACGTGCTCACCGTGCCGGCGTCACCGTCGAGGGCCTTGGCGGCCGCGGCGCGGACGTCGGCCGATCCGGCTGCTTCCGCGAGGTGTTCGACGTCCTGGCGGTCGTCCTGGGCGCTCGCGTCCTGGCGGCCGGTGCGGATGTAGTCGGTCATGCCCTGGTCGGAGCCGGCCAGGGCCACCAGTGCGGCCGACTGGCTCCAGGCGCGGCCGGTCTTCGCCGTCGCCAGGGCCACCTTGCGGGCTTCGGGGGCGATCTGCGCGGCATCCGCGCCGGGCTGGGCCGCCCGATCGGCGAGCTTGGCCGCCTGGGCCTGCAGGTCCTTGGCCTGCTGCGTGGCCGTCTGCTGGGCCGCGGTGCGCTGGTCCTCCTGTGCCTTGAGGTCCTTCGCGCGGGCGATGGCCTCATTGGTACGCGCGGTCAGCTGCTCGGCGTCGATGCGGACGGCGAGGTCGTGGACCTTCTGGGCCTTGGCGACCGCGGCGCTGGCGGCGTCGGCGTCCTTCTTGGCCTCCGCGGCGTGCGCGGCGGACTGTTTGGCGGCGGTCGCAGCCTGTCCGGCGTGGGCGGCGGCGTCGTCGGCCGCCTTGGCCGCATTCTCCGCGTGCGTGG
>NZ_JBSFIH010000138.1:0-3186 GCF_053597455.1 Streptomyces sp. NPDC001393 | reverse complement strand
CACTCGCTCGTCACCTCCTGACCTTGGCGCAGGACCAGGTTCACGAAGGCTCCCACATCCATCTGACGGCGGACCAGGAGATCGACTCCGACCATCACCTGATCCTGGAGCGGGCGTGAGCGCATCCGTCGACTGAAGTGCGGTGCAGAAGGCCGTGACCGCTCACCAGCCTTTCAGACGCCTCCCAGGCCTCCAGGGACGGCGCGGTCGACGCGCTCGTAAACGGCGACGGAGGCGAACTCGTCGGTGAAGCCGGTGTCGAAGTCGGCGTTCTTCAGCACGTCCAGGAGGTCGAGGACGCCCCAGCGGCGTACAGCCTCGTCCACCCGGCACGGCGAGCGTGTGGGCCACATCGCGATGGACGGCGGAGGGCCCAATGCCGTCGTGTGCCGGGCGGCGGGTCAAGGGCCTGTGGAGGAAAGGTTGCTCGCGGGCGAGTTGGGGGAGTTCGACCTCACCATCGACGACGCGGATGTCCACGCGTCCGCGTCACAGGGTGCCGCTTCGGGGGAACCCTCGCGGGGGCGAATGCATCTCCCTGGCCGGGAGGCAGGAGCGGTGGCACCCGGCCTCCGCAGGGTCGCTTCCCAGGGGGAGTTCTCGTGGCACGGAGGACAGCGACAGTCTCCGCCATCAGCCTGACGGTGATGGCGGCTGCTGTGGCGTGCGGTCCAGCGCATCCGGACGCCAGGAAGCCGGGCGCCGAGCCGTCCTCCCGGGCGACGGCGGCGTCCCCTGGCGAGGGACGGACGAGTGTGCCCCCCACGGCTTCGGCGGGAGCCGCATGCGGGACCGCACAGCTGCGATGGAAGCTGACACTCCTCGCCGACAAGCCGAGCAAGGCGCCGACGGCTCTGCTGAGCGCGACTAACACCAGCGCTACGCCCTGCGCATTCGATGGCTATCCGAAGGTGCAGGCGTACGCCGGCAAAGGCCCTGCCGTCTGGTCGGAGCCGAAGGCCAAGGCGCCGGTCCGGCTGGTGTTGAACCATGCCAAAACGGTGGACTTCCCGCTCTTCTACCCGGCATCCCCTTCCGCGGACGGTTCCTGCGCCATCCCGGTCGACGACGCCCCACGCATCGAGGTGCTGCCACCGCACCCCGCGTCCACCGACTATGGCGCTTCGCTGCAGATCACCGACCCGCACGGCCGGCATGTGACCCCGGTGTTCTGCGACACCATTCACGTGGGCGCACCCCGTCCGCGGTAGAGGGCGACAAAATCTGCACATAAGTTCGATTGTTGTGCGATCATGATGGCACCGGTGACCGCTGACCATGGTCTACCGGGTGCCGTCTCACGGGGCGGCAGGGGGAATGCATCGGGGGGTGCGCTGTGCGCTGGACTGGATCATGGGGGCGTCCCTGCCTGTCGACACGTGAGGGCCCGCGCGTCGGACGGCCCGAGTCGGGCGGTCTGCCGAGCCTGTCATCTGTCATGACGCCCGGTGTACCCGAGCGGCGATCACGGTCAGCCGTCACGGCCGAGACGCCGACACTCCGCTCCGTGGCGAGGAACTGAACTTCCCGCCGGCAAGACTTGGCCGCGCACTCCGCGCCGGCCGTCCATTCTGTGCGTGGCCCGGACTCGTCGAGCTCTCCGGCCTGCCTGACCTGGAGCAAATTAACTTGTGTAGTACACGAATAAGCCTGGGGAGTGTGTTCGCGTTGTGCGCCGCACTTCTGCTGGGCAACGCCGCCGCGGCCAGAGCGGCCACACCTGCCCCGGCCCCCGCCAGACAGGTAACGGCCAAGCCGAACCGCACCGACCACACGACCGCCGTCGCGAGCCCTTCGGCGTCCGTCACGCCTTCGTCGACCAACAGCGGCAGTTGGACTGTCCAGGACGCCATCCGGTTCTGGACGCCCCAGCGCATGGCCTCGGCCACCGACCCCTCGGGCCGCATCGCGCAGCCGCAGGGCTGGAAGGCACCGCACAAGAAGCGGTCCCTGACCGCCATCGACGGTGAGCACTTCGGCGGCATCAAGTCCGTCGGCATGCTCTTCACCACCACAGGTGACATGAAGGCCCATAACTGCACGGCCAGCGTGGTACGCAGCCCCGGGCGCAACCTCATCCTCACCGCCGGGCACTGCCTCGGCGGCAACGCGGCGTTCGTGCCCAAGTACGACCACACCAAGTCGGCGGGCGACCAGCCGTATGGCATCTGGCCGGTTGGTGAGTGGTTCCGCGACTCGCAGTACGCCTCGGACCGGAGCGCCAACTCCGACCTGGACTTCGCCTTCGCGAGCCTGAAGGAGAACGGCGGGCGCAACGTCCAGGACGCCGTGGGCGCAAACACCCTCGCCCGGACACCGGGATTCGTCAACCAGGTGACCGTGATCGGCTATCCCATGGTCAAGTACGACTCGCAGGACCGCGCGTTCCACTGCCCGAATGTCTGGACGACGCCGCTGCCGGCCTACAACCAGATGCAGATCGACTGCGCCGGCATGTGGGGAGGGGTCTCCGGCGGACCGGGGTTCTCCAAGTTCGACACCTCCCGCGACACTGGCGAGATCATCGGCAACGTGGGCGGCTTCCTGCAGGGTGGTCCCGATGTGAAGACCGACAATCCGCTGTACAACCGGATCACCTACAGCCCCCTGCACGGCGACCGGTTCTTCCAGGACTACGACGACGCCCAGCAGGGCCTGCACACCGACCACGGCCCCTACCACCAGCCGCCCCTGCCCTATTCCATGGGCAGCGGGACGACGTGGGAACACGCCAAGCTGATGGCCGCCGGCGACTTCAACGGCGCCGGCCACAGCGACATGATCGTGGTCTGGACCGACGGCGAGGTCACCCTCTACACCAACGACGGCCAAGGCCACTTCATCACCGAACGCCAGTTGGTCGCCCCCCAGTCCATCTGGACCAACGCGGAGACCATCACCGCGGGCGACTTCACCGGATCCAACCAGTTCGACCTGATGGTCCGCTGGTCCGACGGCGAGGTCACGCTCTACGGCGACGTCGGCACCAACGGCCTCAACGTACCCGGCACCCAGATGGCCGCCCCTCACACCATCTGGGAACACGCTACCCAGATCGCCGCAGGCCGCTTCGGCTCATCGGCCTACGTCACCGACCTGATGGTGCGCTGGTCCGACGGCGAACTCACCCTCTACACCAACGTGGGCGCCGGAGGCTTCGGACAGGAACACCAGCTGCAGAAACCC
>NZ_JBSFIH010000137.1:1771-3262 GCF_053597455.1 Streptomyces sp. NPDC001393 | reverse complement strand
AGCGGCGGTTTCGGGGCGCCCGACGATGACGACTATGTGGTCGAGTGGCGGGACCATAAGGCGTCTCGTGAGTATCTGGGCTATGCGGAGACGGCTCGCCAGCTGGAAATCCGCCTGTCGCGGTGCCATCCCACGAACCGTCCCGCCGTCAGTGCCGATCTGGCCGCGGCGCGTGAAGAGCGCGGAACGACGGTCTTTGACTGGCTGACCGAGATCTTCGAGGACCGTGCTCCCGGGGTGCTGCGGCTTCAGTGATGTCGCACGCTCTGCACTTCTCCACTGGGCAGACGGCTCTCGTCGACGTGATCCGCGAGATAGATCAGGGTGGCTTGCGGGTCCATGCCGAACGCTGCGGCGACGAGCTTGGGGTCCATAGTGTTCACCAGGTCGACGAGCCGGGTGCTGCGGATCATCCGGGGTGGGTATCCGCAGTCGTCAAGGACGTGGGAAAGATAGGCAGTTGAGGCCGGGCATCGCCCGGCCTTCGTTCCTTTGGTGACCATCACGTGCGGGTTGGCCGTGGGCCATGCCTCACGGTGGGCGAGGCAGCGCTGCAGCACCGTCCAGGAGGCAGGGTCCAGCGGGACGGGGTGCGGTCGTTTGCCGAGCCGGACCGTGTGAGCCACCAGGTCGACGTCGGTGACCTGCAGCAGTCGGACCTCGGTGCTGGAGGCGCCATGCAGCAGGGCGAGGATGCCTGTCAGGGCCTCGTGCGGGTGGACGGGCTCGAGGGTGGTCCAGCGGCGGAAGAGCTCGCGCTGCTGGTCGAGGGTGAGAGTCCTGCCGCGGAAGCCGTTCGGCTCCTTGGCGGTCAGGGTCCGGCTCGGGTCGATCAGCACGATGTGCTGGGAGCGAGCGAAGCGGAAGAACTGCCGCAGGACGGTCAGCCGCCGCTTGCGGGCCCGGGGAAGCGTGGCCAGGAAGGCTTCGACATCGTGCACGTCCACCAGCGCCCAGTCGTTCTTGCCTCGGTGACCCATGAGGAAAAGGGCCAGGTCTCGCAGGATGGCCAGAGCGGTTTCGAGGGTGTGGTCACTGCGGGGCCGGGTCCCGGCCCGGCGGGCCCGGTCCTGGGCCCGTATGCGGGAGGCGTCGAAGGCCGTGACGGCTGGTCTGAGGGGTTCGGGGACGGCGTCGATGCGGCGCTTGCGCCGCCCGGCGGCGAGCCGTTCGGCCTGGTCGGTGGGTAGGGCCAGGCCACGGAGCGTGAAGAAGTCCTCAAGCGCGCGGGCGAAGGACCCCATAGAGCGTCCGGGTCGGCGAGACCTTTCCAGCAGGGCCTGGGGCGAGTTGGAGTCCTCGTCTTCCAGGAGCCGGCCCAGGTCAGTGACGAAGCCGCAGGCCCGGGCGACGCAGTGGCGGGCAGCGACATGGGCGACGAAGTCGCCCAGCCAGAAGGGCGGTTCGGCGAGCCGGTCGCGGAGGTGTTCGCCGCGGATGAAGGGACGTCCGGGGTGCTTCTGCCAGCAGGGAGAGCACAGTCCCAGTCCG
>NZ_JBSFIH010000137.1:0-1672 GCF_053597455.1 Streptomyces sp. NPDC001393 | reverse complement strand
AAGGGCGGTTCGGCGAGCCGGTCGCGGAGGTGTTCGCCGCGGATGAAGGGACGTCCGGGGTGCTTCTGCCAGCAGGGAGAGCACAGTCCCAGTCCGGCATGCCGCCGAAGTTCTCCGCATTCGCGGCAGGCCCGCGGCGGCTGCTTGTCCTGCCGAGGCCGGGAGCAATGACCGCACCAGCCGGTCGCCTCGCGCAGATAGCCCGGTTTGCCGCAGCGCGGACACGGCTGCTGGGCCGCGAGCTGGTCGGCCTTGCGGCGGCAGTCGCGGCACAGACGGTTCCCGGCCGCGCGGACCGGATGACCGCACAGCTGGCAGACGCGCGAGCAGATGACGCACCGGCCCGTGTCCTGCTGGAGCACGCGGTCCTTGCCGCAGGACGGACACGTCGCCTTCGCGGCCTGCTCTTTCATCCGCCGCCAGCACAGGCAGCAGTGCTGGCGGTCGAGATAGCCGACGGGGGCACCGCAGGTGACGCAGTCCCGTTGCTTCTTTCCCATCGTGATGCTGACCGGTCACAGGGGCGGCATCGACCGGCCCCGGGCGGAACCGGCGGCCTGCGGGAGGTCGGCGACAGAGCGGGGCGGTGCGACGGGACGCTCGACGGGGGTGGTGTCGACCTCGATCAGATCGTTGGGGGTGCACTCCAACGCGGTGCACAAAGCAGCCAGCGTGGTCATCTTCACCTGCGAGGGCTCCTTGGTGAACAGCGCGGACACCGACGCGGAGGACAGTTCCAGGCCCGCCTTCTCGGCCAGCAGACGCCGCAGTTCGGTCCCGGTCCAGACCTCGCGCTGGGCAGCCGTCATCCGCAGCCGCCATCGGATCTTCATGCCGTGGTGTCCTTCCCGGCCAGCTCGGCCAGGGTTCCGGCGACCGCCCGCTGATAGGCGTCCTCGATGAACGTGGCGGAGGGCCGGACATACCGCATGGTCGAGCTGACCGTCCAGTGACCGAGCATTTGCTGGATCGCCACGAGATCGACGCCGCGTTCGTAGTTGTGGGTCGCGCAGGCCCGCCGCAGGGCATGCGGACTGAACCGCTCGGCCGGTGGGCGACCCTCGAGTTCCATGAGATAGCGGAGCCGGTTGCGGATGGTCCCACGATGCAAGGCCCCGCCGGACTCGTCCGCGAACAGCACAGGCGACTTGGGAAACTTGGGCCGCACATCGTCGAGAAACCACCGCAGCACCAGGTCCAGGCCGTCGAGCATGGGCACCCAGCGTGGCCGCGGCCCGGAAGTATGAGCTCCCTTGCCGAAACGGACGTGGAGCTTGCCGAACGGCCCGCGCGAGAAGTGCACATCCGGCTTCTCCAGCAGCGATGCTTCCTCCGAGCGGAGCCCAGCGTGATACAGCGTCCGGAACATCGCATAGTCTCTCGCGGCGGGTCCGTACTTCCTCGCGGTCCCGATCCGCTGCTTCATGAAGTCGAAGAACTCACTCACCCGCTCCGGCGTCGGCGGCGGCACCAGAGCCGGCGAGTCGTCGCCGACATGCCGGGAAGCGTTGAACTCGTCGACCGGGCAGACTAGCCGGACACCGAAGGCAGCCTCGATCTCCGCTGCCTTGCGGGCCTGCAGGAACCGGTGGAACCCCTTAAAGATCTGAACATACTCGCGTCGGGTCGAAGTCTTGCGACCCTTCACCGCGAGGTCACCGACCACGCGGTC
>NZ_JBSFIH010000136.1:0-3359 GCF_053597455.1 Streptomyces sp. NPDC001393 | reverse complement strand
TCCTAGCTTGATCTTTAACCTGTGCGGCGGGGCTTCGGGGTGGTTGACCTCTTCTTTTGTCCCTGTGCTGGCGTCTTCTTGGGTGTGTGCACGTCGTGGCGGGGTGCGGGACGGGTGTTTTTTCGGCCTGCTGGTCGTCCGGGGCCGGGGCGGGTGGGTTTCGGTGCTCTGGCCGGGCAGGCGGTCTGCGGGCGGATGTGCCGGAAGTCGCGGCGGACACGCGCGGGAGTGAGCCTGTCCGGGGAACTGGGTTGCTCCCAGGGACGGCGCCGGTCGGCTGCGAGGGGGCGGGCGAGACGCAGTTGGGTGTAGGCGGCGAGGATCAGCCAGGTCCAGCGGTCGGCGGCCTCGGGTGTGCGGATCTTCGGGCAGGTCCAGCCGAGACATCTCACGATGCCAACGTGTCAAGCGGCAGCGGCCAGTTCGGAGGGGAACGCGACGTGTTCGTCGAACAGTTCGCCACTCTGGAGGCAGTGGTGGAGCTGGCCGATCATGCGGTTGAACAGGTGTCGTTGGGCGGCTGCATGCCAGTCCCCTTGTTCGCGTCGACGGCGGTAGTGGGCGGCGGCTCCGGGTGAGGATCGCAGGGCTGAGAAGGCCCATAGGTAGCCGGCATGGTTGAGTCGGTCGTTCTTGACCATGCGGCGTCCAACGCGGTGCTTCTTGCCTGATGTGCGGGTGACGGGTGCGGATCCGGCATAGGCCTTGAGGCCCCGGGCGTCGGCGAACCGCTGGCGGTCATCTCCGATCTCAGCCAGCACCCGGGCGCCGAGCTGGACCCCGAGGCCAGGGAAGCTAAGGATCACCTCAGCGTCCGGGTGCTGGAGAAAAGAGGCTTCCACCGCCTCGGCGAGCTCGTCGGCGGCGAGGCAGGCGGCTTCCAGCTGCCGCAGGAGGGCGAGGGCTTGCTTGCCGAGCGCGTCCTCGACGAGAGGGGGCTGGCTCGCGTAGTCGCTGCGGAAGATCTCGCGGAGTCGTTCGGCCTCGGCTTCGATGCCGCGGCTGCGGCCGGCACGCTTGAGGGCAGAGCGAAGCTGGGTGCGGGTGAGCCGGGCTGCTTGGGCAGGGGTGGGGGCGAGCTTGAGCAGTTCGCGGGCTTCTGGGCGGCAGAGGCCGTTGGCCCAGCCGGAGAAGGCGTCCAGAGCGGCGGGGTAGTACTCGCGCAGGAGGGAGCGGAGCTGGTTGGCGATCTGCTGTCGGTTCCAGGTCGCGTCCTGCTGGGCCCTGGCGAGGACGGCGATGGCGCGGGCGAGATCGCTGTCGTTGGGCAGGGGCCGGTGGGCGTGCATGTCGGTGCGGAGGATGTTCGCCAGGACAAGGGCGTCGCCGGGATCGGACTTCTTCCGGCTGACGCTGTGCCGGTCGCGGTAGCGTGAGGCGGCCATCGGGTTGACCGCGAAGATCTGCCGCTTGCCGGTCCGCAGCACGGCGACCAGCAGGCCGCGGCTCGTCTCAATGGCAACCGGGATCGGATTGCCTTCGGTGTCGCCGTACTCCGCCAGCAGGTCCAGCAGGAGGCGGTAGCCGGCCGCATCGTCGCTGATACGGCGCTTGGCCAGGAGCTGGCCGGTGTCGTCGACGAGGGCGACGTCATGATGCTGCTCGGCCCAGTCAATCCCGCAGTAGATCAAGTCATTCCTCCCTATGGCGCTGTCATCTGCGCTGGTCACGAGCGCATGCGGGCCACGCGGCTCCCTAATTCCAGGACTCTTCGGTCCGACATCTCACAAGCCGTTCGCGGCACCAGCGCACCGCACGGGCCTCGGTCTTGACCGGGGTTCGATGACTCGGGTCGTATGAGAGGTCACCGTGAGGCGGGCTCGTACCACGAGCTCCAACGAGTAGTCGCGGTGGGCGGTGTTGGCGGCCGCGGTGTGCCGAAGGGCTCCCCTCTCGGCTGAGGTCTCGACGGACCCTGTCTGCTTGAGGAATGTCTTCGGCACCCACGGAGCCGCCAGCACCGGCAACACCGGCCTCCCGCGGCTGGACGAAGTCAGGGCCGCTCGTCACTCTCAGTGCAGGCCTCATGGGCCGGGGTCCAGAAAGACATGACGTTCCTGCTTTCGAACAGCTCGGCTGGACTTCGTGAAGCCAACCGGCGCCGCTATCAACGAATTAGGGTCTGCTTGAAGAGGCGGAAGGTGTGCTCGATGTCGAAGCGCCGCAGGTAGGCCTGCCAGAGACGGTCGGCGTCTGCCGCAGTGGCGTCGGTGCCTGACCACCACAGCCAGACCGGCTTCGGTGTTGCGCCGCTGGGCAGGTGTCCGATGTCCAGGCGGATCACCGTCCCCTCGACGACCGGGAGAGTGCCGTCGGCGGTGGCCCAGGAGGAGCGGTGGGTGAGCCTGGGGTGCAGCCGGTCCCAGGAGCGGGCCCTGGCGGTGCCGTAAAGACGTGTGTCGGTGACGGTTTCGGTGTCCGGGACGCCCCAGGTATCGGGCTGCCCGAAGACGAATTCGCCGCCGTGCCGGGGTGGGCGGCCCATCGTGTGTGGCTGGCGGGGTGGAACAGCCCGGCGAAGGACCCGGTCTGCGCGCATCCGGGCGAGCACCTGGACCGGCAGGTCTTGGAGCAGGAACGCAAGACGGGGTGCGTCGTATCCGGCGTCCGCGATGACGAGAACGTCGGGGTCGCCCTCCTGCCACTGCCCGGCGGTGATCAGCCGGTGGAGCAGGTCACGCAGCTGTCGGGCTGTGACGGTGGCCGTGTCGTCCCCGGGGGCCAGGCGAAGCGCGTCCAAAGGCGCGGTCCAGGAACTGCGCCCCGGCTCGAGCGCGCAGATGATCGAGTACGGCCAGCCAGGGACGGGGATGTGCTGGTCTTTGCCCCGGCCGTAGGTGTGACACAGGATCCGCTGCGGTGAGGTGTGGGCATCGGGGCGTAGCCAGCAGGTGATGTCGATGGCCAGGACCAGCCGGCCGTCGACAGCCCGCGGCAGCGGCACCGCGGCCAGGGCCCGCTGCAGCCGGCCGGTGTCGACCCTGCCACGGGCGAGGGCGGCGTAGAGCCCGCCATGACCACGGCGGTGTTCGCCGACCAGCGACAGTTCGGCCAGTGACCTCACCGGCCCGTCGCCGCACAGCACGGCGTCAGCCAGCTCGAACAACGCATCCGAACGAGCGGTGAGGCAGGAGTAGAACTCGTCCCGGAAGCATGACAGTTCCGCCAACGGCTCTTGTCGGGCGTCGTGATGCAGCAGACTCATCTTCACGGCCTTCGTGCTGGACATGTGTGTTCCTTGGTCGGAGCACATGTTCAGACGAAGGCCGCTTTGGCGTACGGCGGTTACCGATCCGAGTGATCAAGTTCGAGGCACCATTCGACGCCGGACGTTAAAGATCAAGCTAGGGCGTGTATCG
>NZ_JBSFIH010000135.1:0-3624 GCF_053597455.1 Streptomyces sp. NPDC001393 | reverse complement strand
CCCCACGTCACGAGCCGGGAAAGACCGTGAAACGAATCGAAACCCTCACCGAACATGTCCGCCTGAAACAGCAGCGAGGTTAATGATCAAGCTGAGACATAGTCAGCCGATCGAACCCGACCTCGTCCGCCAGCTCGGCGCCCGCGATCGTTACCCGCTCCGCCGTCAGCCCGGCCCGCGCCATCCGCACCCCCCTTTCCTAGGGGTTATTAATTTTAACCTAATACCCCTAGGGAGGCAAGCGGCGAAGGGCCCTTCGGAGGCCGACAATCCTTCAACAAACCTCGGCACCCTCAAGTGATCAACGCACCACCCACGGATGATCATGTGATCGTGGAGGCACAGGTGCGTGACTACGGATTCTCGCCAGCTCAGCAGGACGAAATCTGGAGAAGCTGGCGCGAGGGGCAGCCGTTCAGCTTGATCGGGCGGGCACTCGAGGCACCCGTGCGGGTCGCGTGAGGGTGGTCGCGACGTAAGAGCCCGAGGCTTCTACGGTGCGCGCCCCTGACGTACATCCAGCTCAGCCTCGGCGCCGTGCAGCCTGTTCGAACGGCTCCGAGATACCGCCGTGGACGGCGCGGCCGCCTACACCCGGGCCCGGCTGTTCGCTGCCTGGGCCGGTGACGGCGACAGACTCACCGCCCGCTGCACCTCGTTGACCTAAGGACGGCATGCTTCTGCACTGACGAGGACCGGATACCGAGGCCAGTGTTGTTGCTGGCCTCGGCTGCGCCTGTCCGGACGGCGTCCTCGGACTGGGCAAGGCGGCCGCGTGGTAGCCATCGCGTCCGCTGCCCCGACTGTTTCCTGCACTGCTGCGATCGGGTGTTCGTCTGTCGTCATGCCCGCGGCGACGCAGATCGCTCACTGCCGGGCCGCGGCCTGTTCGTCAGGGGCGGTCACGGTTGCGGCTTTGCCGTCCTGTAGTTGCTGAAGGCGCTTGAGCGTTGCGGCGAGCATGGCCTGTGTGCCCGAGGGGTCGCCTGCGGTGCCGCCCTCGATCCGTACCCGGATGTTGACCTTGCCCGAGCGGACGTACCCGTAGACGGTGTCGTCGCTGAGTCCGGGGTTGATGACCAGTGTGTTTTCGTCGCCCACCGGCTTTTTGGGGTTCTGCTGCTTGCTGGTCTCGGTGCCCTTCCACGTCGTGTACTGGCGGTGGGCGGCGTCGGCCGTTTTGAAGAGGCAGATCTCTATGTACGCCATGTCGTTCGTGGAGCCGTTGTGCTCGTACGATGAATCGCCGCCGCGGACCCAGCCCGCCGGCGCGGACTCGGCCTCCTCTGTGCCGTTGCAGTACTGCCCTTCCGTCACCGACTTGTCGCCGTGCAGGGACCAGCCGGGAAGGTTCTCGCCGTCGCCGAGCAGGGCCTGCGTGATCTGGGCCTGGGTGAGTTCCTTCGTGATCGGCTTCGGGACAGGGGCGGAGACCGGCTCGTCGCCATGCTGCGTGGTGCCGGAGCTGGGGGCCGGCTTGTCGCTGCTGGAGGAGCAGGCGGTGAGCGCGGCAATCCCGACAAGGGCAGTTACGAGGGTGACGCGTGCACGTGACATGCACACAGCCTATCCACTGTTGATCATCAAGCTGTGGGGCTTTTTGCTGTCCGGCAAGCGGCAGCCGGGGCCGACCCGTACGCTCCGGGTGCCGGGCGGGAAGTGTGACGGCCCACGCCCGGTACCCAACTCATTTCTCCGCGACGTCGTCGTCCTCGTCGACGTCGAACGCGTCTGGGTCACGTAGGGGCTAGCAGCCCGCCCCCGGAGTGGAGGGGCGGTTCAAGTTCCGGTGCTTGAGCGGGGCCGTGTCCCGGAAGAGCCAGTGGCCGCGCGCCTTCACAAGGCCGTCCACGGACGAGGCACGCCCCCGGTCAGAGGCACCCACACGGACCCGGCGGGACCGTGTTGCTCGATGTCCTCCAGTACGGCGGCTCCCAGCGGAACCTCGCGGGCGAGGGCTGCGACGAGGGGGTGCTGGGCAACCATCGCCTGGAGATCGCTGATTCTGTCTCCCAGTCTGGTTCGGGGGGCGCCGGTGAGCACGAAGAGTACGCGGGGGAAGACGGGATACCAGCGGAGCCAGGCAGGGCCGGTGGCGGCCTGCCTGCGGCGGCCGACGGGCTGGGCTTCGTACTGGAACAGACGGGCGTAGTCGATCAGTTTCACGGCCAGGCGTTCGCTGCTCATGGTGCTGCGATCGACTTCCACGAACGCTCGTAGTTTGCGCCGGTGGTCGCCGTCGACGACGGTGTAGTGCATGACAGCGTCGGCCACAACCCGCTCCCCTTCGCCGATGGAGTGAGATACCTCGGGGGTCCAGTCCCACGGGCCGTGTTCGTGCCCGAGTCGGCGGGCGTCTTCCGCGAAGGGCAGGTGGGTGTGCAGGACGGTGAGCGTGTGCGCGGTTTTCAGCGAGGCTGCCGTGGTCGAGGTGACGGGGTAGGGCGGTCGTCCCCGCAGGACAGGCAGATCCCGGGTCAGTCGACAGCCTTCCTGAGTGAGGTACCAGACGTTGGTGCGCGACCGGTGCGCCTCCTGCAGCACCGTGCAGTCGACGAAGCCGTCGGAGCGCAGCTTGTTCAGGACACGGGACAGCAGTTGCCGTGTGCCGTCCGGCCGCAGCATCCGGCGCAGCTGACTGGTGGTGGCGATGCGGTGCTGGGCGAGCGCGGCGAGGACTTGGTGGCGCAGCGGTTCGGCGGGGCTGGGGGCCAAGCCGGTTCCCGGGGCACTCGTCGTGGGGCTGGTCATGGACATCCTTCGTGAAAAATCAGTTCGGGAGGGCAGCCGGCCTCGCCGCGGACCGGGTGAATGGTCGCGAGTTTCGGCAGCATCGGGTCCTCGTCGCGCCGATCAGGCGATGCCGAGGTGCAGCAGGGCGAGGGCGTCGTCGAGGTGGGCGTCGACCACGCTGCCGAGGTGCACGGCCAACTGGTGGTTGCCGCGGGAGGCTTCCTCGATCTGGGCCGCGCGGGCGGCGGCCGCGTCTTTGAGGGCGGTGTCCGCGAGATCGGCAGCGGTGGCGGTCGGGCTGCTCGTACCGCAGGCCTCGCACGACGCCCGGTCGACATTGGCGATGCCGCAGCCGCCGCAGGTCCAGGTGCCGCCCATGGGGGTGTGCTCCTTCCGGTCGTGGTGGCCTTGGTCAACAGGCTGTTGGGCCGTCGTTGAAAGCCCGCCCCGGCTGGTCGGAAGTGCCGGGTGGCCGGCTGGCTGCACGTGGACGGGCAGGCGGCCTCGGGGCAGAGCCCTTGCCTGCGGATGAGGAAACCCGCAGTCCCCGACCCAACCCCCGACCAGGAGCCCCCGACCATGGTCACGAAGTGGAAACAGCCGCGTGGTCGGGGCCGTGGTCGGCGCCCATGACCCCGACCACGCGGCTGTGCCAGGTGCGAAAGGAACACGGGCGCCGTGCGAAAGGCCGGTGATGCCCGGCAAGGCGCGGCTGCGAACCAGAGTGGCCCTGGAAGATCGGCGATGGCCGGTCCGCAGCAGCCTGTGGCTGCTGCGGGACGCGGTGGCGAGCCGCGCCCTGCCGGCAGATCGGGAGAGCGGCGGGGAGGGAAAGAGTGTCGTAAGCCCAGTGTAGATATCGGTGGGCGCCGGATCATTAAAAAAAAGGGG
>NZ_JBSFIH010000134.1:0-3681 GCF_053597455.1 Streptomyces sp. NPDC001393 | reverse complement strand
TGCAAGCGGTAGGGGTTCAACATTACACACGTGGGCGGCCCCAAAAATTTTTGGTGCGGCCCGCCCTCGTGTCCGACTCCGTGTGGTGCACAGCCGTGGTGTTCCGACTACGAGCTGCTTCGGCCGGAAGCACCAGTCGGCCTCCCGCCCGGCAGTTCCGGGAACTCAGTCGAACGGCAGTAGTCCGGCGTTCGCCGTCAGCATCTTCTGCGGGCGCCGGAGCTGCGGCTTGAGCATCAACAGGTCCATGAACCGCTTCGGCGGTGGGTAGCCGCCCAACTTCGCCGTGAGGAACTCGCCGACGAGCAGGGTTCGTGCGGTCACCGTGGTGGTACCGACGAGGACGTTCTGCTGGGTGATCTCGTCGGCCAGGGCCTCAAGGTCCCGCTCATAGCCTGCGACGATGCGACGGGACGCTTCCTCTACGAGTTCCATGGCCTGGTTCGTGGCCCAGCGGACCATGCGCTGGTGTTCATGCAGTTCCTCGTCGTCGGCCCCGCCAGGCGGCGGGTAGGCGCCGCTGGAGATGCCGCAGCAGTCGCCTCGCCTGCCGCGGCCGAGGTGACCGTGGAACGGGCCGACGCACCCGCTTCCCTGGCCACCGCCACGGCAGGCACGGCACTGGCGAACGCTGCCAGCCAGCAGCCCGCTGCCCACCGCCGAAAAGGCCGAGGAGCCCACGCCCACGACGGTCGCGGCGACGCCATCGACCGCCGCCGCGCCCGATCCTGCCATCACGCCGCAGGGCGCGCAGGAGCCGGCCGCAAAGGCCGAGGAGACCCCGGTGCCGAACGCAGTGGCCGAGCCGCGCCCGGCACCCGCTCCCAAGCAGGAGCCGAAGGCAGAACGGGGGGGCGAAGGCAGAGAAGGGACCGGACCTGGAGCCAGAGCCCGTCGAGCTCTCCGCGAAGGGCGCGCCCGCAGGCCAGGCCGCCCAGGGCGAGCCACTGCCCGGTGACGAGCCTGCGGACGAGGAGCCGGACCCGGAGCACGACACCCCCGTCTGGATCGATGCCGTCGACGCCAGCCAACTGCCTGGCCTCACAGGCTTCGCACTCCACTTGCTCCGAGACCTCGACGCGGTGACCGCCAGCCTCACCCTGCACTGGAGTTCCGGCGGAACGGAAGGTACCGGGACCCGCCGCTCACCTTCTGCAGCACCCACCCCGAAGGCCGGCGCTCCCCGAGCACCTCGCGGACCGCCGACTGCGGCGACGCTCCCGCTTCTCGGTGACGACCTGGTCGTAGTCGACGCCCTCGACCGGCCGCACGTGCTCAGGTGCGGACACCCACACTCGGCACTCCGCCGCCTCCACACCGCCGTCCAACTGGTGGAGAGGCAGTATTCGGCAAGTGCGGAATTCCGCAGGCGATCGGCTGCCGAGGGCGGTAGATGCCTCGCCCTGCGGGGGAGCTGATGCGGCGACGGATCGGCCGCCACGGACCTCTGAGGGAGCTTGCCGAGCGAGATCTGAAGGCATTATTGCGAAGTATTCGCTTCACATCTACGGTGGCGGCATGCGACCGAAGCACGAGCCTGAGCAGATCACCGAGCTGTCCCGGTTGAGGGCGTTCATGAACCCGCTACGAATGCAGCTCTACCGGCTGCTGTACGCCGCGGGCACCGCGACGGCCTCTCAGCTCGCCGAGCATGTCGACGAGACGCCTTCGCTGGTCAGTTACCACCTGCGCAAGCTGGCCGAACACGGCTTCGTGACCCTGGCGAGCGGCCAGGGTGCCGACGGTCGCGAGCGGTGGTGGAAGGTGGCGTCTGAGGAGGGCTGGGGCTTTCGTGACTCGGACTTTGCGGACACGCCCGAGGGGGCTGCCGCGGTCGGGGCGGTGGCCCGAGGGATCTTCGACACCCGGGTCGCCCAGTACCGCGCGTATCTCGACCAGAAGTCCGCCTGGGGCAAGGCCTGGACTGACGCCTCTTTCAGCTCCGAGTGGCTGCTCGACCTCACCCCGGCCGAACTCGCTGAGATGAGCGACGAACTTGAGGCGCTGGCCCGGCGCTGGCGAGAGCGCGGCAAGGCCGCCAAGACGGCCGGTGACACCGAGGACCGCGAGCACGTATCCGTGCACCTCTACGGCTTCCCCTTCCGGTCCTGACCCGGCCGTTATCCCGACTTACCGGAGACCGCCATGACCACCGCAAAGGCAGCTCTGCCCGAATGCGCCACCACACCGGCCCACCGCGACGGAAACGTGCTGCGCTGGCTCACCGCGTACACCGTCTCCCTCATCGGCGACAGCGTGTACTTCGTCGCCCTCGCCTGGTCCGCCCAGAAGGCCGCCGGCCCTACCGAAGTCGGCCTCGTGATGGCTTCAGGGGCGTTACCACGAGCGTTACTCATGCTCGGCGGGGGCGTGGTGGCCGACCGGTTCGACCCCCGCAGGCTGATTCTCGCCAGTGACGCGCTGCGCTGTCTCCTCATCTTGGCGGTGGCCGCCGGTATCGCACTGACGGCGCCGGCCTTGTGGATCCTGGTCGCGGTGGGGCTCGTCTTCGGCGCCGTCGACGCGCTGTTCGTACCCGCTGTCGGTGCCCTCCCGCCACGGCTCACCGCCCCTGACCAGCTGGCCAGGGTCACCGGCATGCGCTCGCTGTCGATGCGCCTCAGCCAGATCGCGGGCCCGCCGATCGGCGGCTTGGCCATGGGACTTGGTGGACCCGCGGCCGCCTTCACCGTCGCCGGCCTGTTCATCGCCCTGTCCCTGCCGCTCCTGCTGACGATACGGATACGGTCCCTGGGGACGCGCGACCCGGAGCGGCCGGAGTTCGGCACCGCCCGGCAGGACCTGCTCGACGGACTGCACTACATCCGCCGCCACCGACTCATCGGCCCGCTCGTCGCCGCCGGCGCTGTCTGCGAGCTCGGTCTCATTGGCACCCTCAACGTCGGCATGGTGCTCCTCAACGCCGAGCGCGGCTGGGGTCCTTCCGGCTACGGCTGGATCGTCAGCAGCCTCAGCGCTGGAGCAGCGGCCAGCGCCGCGCTGCTCGCGGTCGCCGGTTGGCTGCCGCGTGCCGGCTTGATGCTGGCTGGCACGCTGCTCGTGGGGTGTGCGGGCGCGGCCGCCATCGCTCTGGTGCCGGTCCTGTGGCTTGCCGTGGTGCTGGCTGCGGTCATTGGGCTGTGCGCAGGCGTCTTCGGCAGCCTGGACAACGCCCTCATACAGACTGCGGCGGACCCGGCCTATCTCGGCCGGGTCACCTCTGTCGTCATGCTCACCATGGTCGGTCTCGCGCCCCTCAGCTACCCGCTGGTCGGCGCCGCCATCGGAGCCTGGGGCGCCGTCCCGGTGTTCGTCGGCTGCGGCATCTTCGCCAGCCTGGGCGTGGTCATCGCCCTGGCCTCCGACGCGGTGCGGCACGCCGAACTGCCCCGGCAGTCACAGGTGACCATTTAGGCATGCTGGCTGCAGGAGGGTATCCAGGCTCTCCCGGGCCGGTGACCACCCGTCGGGCTCAACTCATGCGGGCCGCAAGGTAGGCACTCCAGTCATCTTTGGCATAGTTCGATCACCTCTGGGCCGTTGTAATACTCATGCCGGCGACCACGATGGGCGGAAGGCTGGTGACTGAGCTCTTTCAGAGCGGCCACCGGATGGGTGACGAGGCCGGCGCCCGCAACGCACGAGGCTCCCGTTCCGTTGAGAGAGGTGTTCGACGTCTCA
>NZ_JBSFIH010000133.1:0-3780 GCF_053597455.1 Streptomyces sp. NPDC001393 | reverse complement strand
CACTCGCTCGTCACCTCCTGACCTTGGCGCAGGACCAGGTTCACGAAGGCTCCCACATCCATCTGACGGCGGACCAGGAGATCGACTCCGACCATGACCTGATCCTCGAACGGGCGTGAGTGCATCCGTCGGCTGAAGTGCGGTGCAGAAGGCCCGTGACCGCTCACCGGCCTTTCAGACGCCTTGCAGGCCTCCAGGAGCGCTTCTCGACCGGCGACCAGCAGAGTTCTCCACGATCCGGTCGAGGGACTCCTTGCCGGAGTGTTGAGTGCCATGGGAACGGAAGACACGCGCCTGATCGTGATCCGGGGCAACAGCGCCTCGGGGAAGTCGTCTGTCGCGGCCGGCCTGCGCGAGAAGTTCGGCCGCAACCTCGCGATCGTCGGCCAGGACAACCTGCGCCGCATCGTGCTGCGCGAACGCGACCGACCCGGCGGCGCCAATATCGGCCTGATCGACCTGACCACCCGCTACGCCGCTTCACTTGACGGATGGGTTCCTGATGTGGCGGGCTGAGTCCATCAGTTGGCGGGTGGGGCGGAACTGGGCGTTCCGCGATGGCTCATGGTGTGGGGGCGGCTTTCGTCACTGTTTCGAGGTTGTGGGTCATACGTTCGAGGACGCGGACGGCCGTGCAGTACTCGTCCTGGGAGATGCCGGCGGTGGAGAGTTCGCGGAACGCATCGACGCGCTCGGCGACGCGGACCAGGCGCTGACGGCCATCGGGGGTGAGGGAGAGCCGGTCCGGTGAGTGACGGGTCGCCCAGCCGTTGACGACCACGGCGTCAATGGCGGTGGTCAGCGTAGGGATGTCGGCGTTGACGGAGAGAGTGGACACTACTT
Organism: Streptomyces sp. NPDC001393; assembly: GCF_053597455.1. Taxonomy (NCBI): domain Bacteria; kingdom Bacillati; phylum Actinomycetota; class Actinomycetes; order Kitasatosporales; family Streptomycetaceae; genus Streptomyces; species Streptomyces sp. NPDC001393. The sequence goes on along the minus strand of NZ_JBSFIH010000133.1, from coordinate 2,937 downwards.
CCATGTCGGCGACCCGAGGGGTGTCGTGGATGACGTTGAGGACCTGCCAGGCGATCCGGGTGAGCCCGACCGCCTCCAACATGTCGTTCATGCAGCGGGTGAGGGCTTTGTCCGTGCGGTTCAGCCAGTAGCCGATGGGCTTCACGCTGATGCTCCTTCAAAGGCAAGGGCGGGTTTGCGTTTTTGGTAGGGATCTCACTGATGCGCCGGGGTGGGCCAGGAGTGCGGGCCACTCCTGGCGGGCGGCCCAGTCGGCGAAGCTGTGCCAGCCGACTTCGGGGTGGTCGCGTCGCAGCCCGGCGATGTCGACATCGAGGCCGACGGTGGTGAAGTACTCGAACATGGCGGCCAGGTCGGCGGATCGGGTACGGACATGGGCCAGCGGGACCTGTTGGTGGGCGATCGGCCGCTCCGTGGCTGCTGCGAGGATCGCCGCGATCTGGCTGGGGGTGCACTCGTCGGAGGCGATGTCGATGCGACGGCCGGCGAACTCGTCGCGGCGCTGGAGGACCAGCGCCGCGAATGCACCGATGTCGGCGGCGGGGATGAGCGTGAGTGGCCGGTCGGCGGGCATGGGCCAGGCGAAGGTGTTGTCGCGCAGCCCATCGAGGGTCCAGCCGCTGGCGCAGTTGTCCATGAATGCCGCCGGGGCGACCACAGTCCAGGGCACGTCGACGGTGTGGAGGTACTGCTCGACCAGGTACTTGCTCTCGTAGTGCGGGACCGCGGTGCCCCGGTCGGCGTGGGCGGCGGAGGTGAGGACGATGTGCCCGAGGCGGGCGGCTGCCGCGGCATCGACGAGGGCCTTGCCCTGCCGGGTTTCGGTGGTGGTATCGGTGCCGAACGGAGTGGTGACCGCGAAGAGGGAGTCCGTCCCGGCCAGGGCGACGCCGAGGGAGGTGCGGTCGTCGAAGTCGGCGTGGCGCACGTCGACTCCCAGGCCGCGCAGGGCCTCAGCGCCGGGTGAGTCGGGGCGGCGGGTGAGCGCGCGCACGTGGTGACCCGCGGCCAGCAGAGCGCGGGCGGTGGCTCCGCCCTGGGCTCCGGTGGCTCCGGTGACGGCGACGGTGAGCATGGTTCCCCCAGTAGGTAGTATCGATGCGCGACGCATTCACTGCGCTGCGCAGTGAACATTACAGGGAGACTGCTGCGTCGCGCAGCGATTTGGAGTGTGATCCAGATGACAGGCGGCTCGCGCCGGGCCCGGTTGTGCGAGGAGCTGTCGAGGGAGTCGCGCCGCTACCTGGCGGCGTATGTGCTGTTCAACCAGGCCGTCGCCGATCACCTCGGGCTGCACCCGACCGACGTGCAGTGTCTGAGCCTGCTGACGGCCGACCCCGGGCCGCGTACGGTGAAGCAGATCGCCGAGATGACGGGGCTGACCACGGGGTCGGCTACCCGGCTGGTGGACCGGCTGGAGCGCGGTGGCTATGTGGTCCGCGCACCCGACCAGCAGGATCGACGCCGGGTACTGGTCACACCGGTGCCCGATCGCATCGCCCGCGTCACCGCAGTGTGGGACGACCTCGGCCCCGCGTGGCAGTCGCTGCTCAACGAGCATAGCGAGGACGAGCTAGAGGTGATCGCCCGCCATATGCGACGGGCGTACGACCTCAGTCACGCCCAGATGCAACGTCTGCGATCCCTGCCGAAGCCGGACTGAGCCCCTCGACGGCACCACACTGAGCCGTCGGGGAACGCACAGCTTCGCCCCACTCGCCGGCTGAAACGCTCAGCCCCGCCAAGTCGGGCGCTCGTCGGGCTGCGCGCTCACCCGCCAAGCGAAGCGCTCAGCCGCAGTCAGGGCCTGTGCAGGTTTGATCCGCTTGACTCGCGTGTTCTGACCCTCGACCTGGCCGGAGCTCCAGGGGCTGGACAGGCCGGCGATGACGGCGTCTCGATCCCAGCGTAGGCCGTTGACCAAGGAGTGCAGCGCGGGGAGGTTGTCGTGTTCGACGCGCTCCAAGTCGGCGGCAGGTTGAGCGGCGGTAAGGGACGATAACGAGGCCACGGCTCTTCTCCCGCTGTATGCACTCGAACTTGTTGCGGTGCTCAGCGGCCTGGTGCCAGGCTGACGACGGATGACGCTTGGCTTGGCCTTTCCACGCCGGGCCGGAGAGGACGCGTGTGTCACTCGCTCTTGAAGATCGCTTGGCCGTCACCGAACTGGTCTCGTTACACGGTCACCTTGTCGACGACGGGAACCTTGACAGGTTGGAGGAGTTGTTCACCTCCGATGTTGTCTATGACCTCACTGACTTCGGCCAGGAGCCGCTGTCCGGGGTAGCGGCCATCCGAGAAGCGGCGTGGGCACTGGGAACTGCCAACCCCGTCGCGCATCACGTCACCAACGTCGTCGTAACGGCATCGGCAGACGGCCGGGTACAGGTCCGATCCAAGGGTCTGGGCATCAAGGCGGACGGCTCCTGCGGTTCCGTCTCCTACGACGACACCGTCGTGCGCACCGCTGATGGCTGGCGGATCAGCCATCGCAAGGTGTCACCGCGCCGTACTCCCTTGGGGATGTCGACGGTCAGCCAATTCCCCATGCCGAATGCCTGACAATTCCCCGCCCTCTCGCGTCCGGTTGCTGACGCGAGCAGCCAAGGCGGCGCTCAACCGTCCTCAGCGCCTGCACTGGCTCTCCAGGCGGCAGTGACACATCCTCTTCCCAGTGCCACCAACCCTTCTCGTCGCCGTGTTCCAACAGCTTGCTGGCTTTGTTCACGAGATTGAGCAGCAGTTGTTCAGCACTTCGGACAGCACTTGGTGGTCTCTCGATTCGAACAGCCAGGAGTGGGTCTGTCCAGCCAATGGCCCTGTCTCGCATTCGGTGGTGACTGAGCGTCGTGATAGGTCGTTGACATTCGCGTGATGGATGTCAACGAGCTTGTGCAGGCGGTCTTCTCGGGTCTGTCCCCGCTGGTCATCGAGGAT
>NZ_JBSFIH010000132.1:0-4438 GCF_053597455.1 Streptomyces sp. NPDC001393 | reverse complement strand
CGATTCGGCGGCGTCGGCGGCACGCGCCGCTTCCCGGGCGTGCCGGTGCGCGCTGGCCGCGGCGTTCGCGGCCTCGTCAGAGTGGGCGCCGGCCTGGTCGGCCAGGGTGTTGGCCTGGTCGGCCGCGTTCGCGGCGTCGGTGGCATCGCTGCCGGCGCCGCTGGCCGCCTTGGCCGCGTCGACAGCGGAAGCTGCCGCGGTGCGGGCGGAGTCGGCGGCGTTGGCGGCGGCACGGGCGCCCGCGGCGGCATCCCGCGCCTGCTGGGCCGCCTTGCGGGCGGCGCCTGCCTGGCCGGCGTCGAGGGCCGCGTTCGCGGCGGCGTCCCGGGCCTGGGAGGCCGCCTCGGCGGCGCCGTCCGCGGCCGCGGCGGCGGCCGAAGCAGCGTTCGCGGCGACACGGGCCGCATCCGTGGCCGCATTCGCGGCGTCGATCGCGGTCTGTGCGGCGTTGGCGGCCTGCTGGGCGGCGCTGGCCGCGCGGGCGGCGGCCGCTGCCGCGTGCTGGGTGTCCTTCTGGGCCGCCTGGGTCTCCGCGGCGGCCTTCTGCGCGGCTTCCTTGGCCAGTTTCGCTGCGGTCACCGCGCGGGCGGAGGCGTCCTTGGCGGCCTGGGTCTGCTGCCCGGCGAGTTTGCCCGCCTTCGCCGCCTGATCGGCCAGCTGCGCGATCGTGGCGTGTTCCTGGTCGTGCGCGCGGGCCACGTACTGCCCGACCTGGAGGAACTCGTGGATGTCGTCGGGGCTGCCGTTGATCGCGATACGGCCGGCCGCCTGGACGTTCGGCCCGCCCGCATCGATGATCTGCGCGGTCTCGACGCGCTCGTCCTGCTCCCGCTCGGTGTACTGGTCGTTCTCGAGGAACCTCTCGATGTCCTCGGGCGTGCCGTTCAGCGCGGCCTGGCCGGCCTTTCTCACCAGCGGGCCGCTGAGATCGATGATCTGCGCGACCCGGATACGCTGGTCCTGCTCCAGCGGCGCCTTCCAGCCGTCCTTCAAGAACGCCTGCAGCTGGTCGGGCGAGTTGCTGTCCAGGGCGGCGCGGGCGGCCTGCTGCAGGTAGGTACCGCCGACACTGGCGACCTGAGCGGTAGCGACGCGCTCGTCCTGGAACTGGATGTCGGAGGCCTGAGCCAGGAAGTTCTTAACCTCGTCGTCACTGCCGACCAGGGCGGCTTCGGCGGCGGCTCGCACGCCGGGCCCGCCGGTCTCCCACAGCCGCACCACCTTGGCGCGGTCGGTGTCCGGAAGCGCACCGCCGGCTGCGGTTGTCGGTGGGGTTGCGTCGGCTCTGGCCGGGGAGGGGGCGGGGCCCAGCAGGCCCAGTACCAGCGCGCTGGGCAGCAGGCCCAGACACAGCACACGCACCGCGTGCTGCGCCCCTGCCGCCACGCGCCGCGGGCGTGGATGTCTCACTGCAGACTCGATTCGTCTCACGTTTTTATGGGGGGTTGTGCGCACCGGCTCGCACAGGGACCTGCACTGATCACAGGCCCGTGCGCGGCCGGGCCCGAGGGGCGGCCCGACGGTGTTCCGCTGCTCCGTCCCTCGAACGCTGTGTGGAACGTCAGTTGGCCGGTGTGAGGCGGACTTCGTCGTGCAGGCCCTTGGCGTCCACGCCGGTGAAGAGGCTGACGCGGCCGTCACTCCAGCGGACGAGGATGTCGTTCGCGGCCGTGTTGGCGGTGAAGGCGCCTGCGGCGACCACGGCGGCGTCCTTCCACTCCGAAGTCCTCGGGCGGATCCTGACCTCACCGGGCAGGGCCTTGCCGGTCAGGCCCGGGTAGAGGGTGGTCTCCCCGTCGACCCAACGCACCAGTAGGTCATCGGTGGTATTACCAGTGAAGGACCCCGTGGTGAGGTACTCGGCGTAGGGCCAGGTGGTGGTGTTCTTGGCGACGATCTGCGCCTGCTTGCTCAGCCCGTGGGCCGCCAGATCGCTGAAGACGGAGACGTGGCCGTCCTTCCAGACCACCAGCAGATCGTCACGGTGGCCGCCCGGCGTGAATCGGCCGCCGGTCAGCAGACGCGCGTCGTTCTGCCAGGCGGTAGTCTGCCGCGGGGCGAGCTGCTTCTCACCGTGAAAACCCTTGGCATCCACCGTCGCGTACTGGGTCATCTCGCCGTCGTTCCAGCGCACGACGAGCCCGTCCGTGCCGTCACCGGTGGCATTGACACCGGTGATCGAGGCGGCATGAGTCCAGATGCTCTTACGGGGCGCCAACTGGTACTCGGCCGCGAACGGGTGCGCGGCGTCGTCTCTGTCGCCGCCCTGGTAGAGGGTGACCTCACCGTCGTTCCACAGGACGATCAAGTCCATGTGCCGGGTGCCGCCCGCCGAGCCGCCGGTGTAGTAGCCCGCAGTCATCTGCACGGCGTCCTTCCACGGCGCGTTCGCGAAGGTCGTGCTGTAGACGACCTGCTGGACCCAGCCCGCCAGATCGTCGACCCGGGCGGCCACCGCCCCGGTACGGCTCTCGGACGGGTCGGTGCCCAGACAACCGCCCTGCCAGGACCGGCTGCTGACACCGACGACAGCCGGACGACCGGCGGCGGTGCTCAGCACCGGACCGCCGGTGTCGCCCTTGCAGATCGCCGCGCCATCCGACTTCCCGGCCAGATCGACCGTGGTGGCACCGACGTTCTGGACGGTGAAAGCGGCAGCGTGCACCTGGTCGGGCACCCACTCCTCGCGCGTACGGCCGTAGCCCGCGGCCTGCACCTCGTCGCCCACACCGGGCGCCGTGCCCGCCACCGGGATCGGGGTGATACCGCTGACCGGTTTGGCCAGCTGAGCCATCACCACATCCCCGTCCGTGCGGGGCGCGAGGTCCACCACCTGCTCGGCGGTGCCGCCGATGGTCGCCGTCGTCTTCAGCTTCGGCGCGCCGGGGGCAAGGGGGCCGCCCGGGGTGTCCGTGAAGCAGGTCGCGGCCGTCAGCAGCCACTGCGGAGCCACCAGGGTGGCCGAGCAGCCGCGCTGGCCTCCGATGTCAAGCCGTGCGGTGGCGGTGGACACCGCAGCGGAAGCCTGCGGGCCCGATACAGCACCTGCGGGCGTGCCCGACAAGGCGGCGACAGCCAGCGACGTAGCGGCGATCAGGCCGGAAGTCCGCGCGATGTGCGGACAAAAGCCAGACATGAGTGTTCCCCGTTTCAGTACAAGATCGGTGAGAAGGCGAATGCAGATCGGTCGGTCAGCCCGTGACGCGAAGTTCCACCAGAACAGCGGACGCACCCCCGGCGGTCCCCTCACCGACGCTCTGATAGCCGTTCTTCGCCACGCTCACCGTCTTCACCGGCGCCGACGGGTCCCCCTGCGGCTTCAGATCCGCGCTGATCGGGTGGTCCGCGGTCTCCAACGCGATGACGTGCGGGAGCTCCAACGTGAGATATCCGGTCTTGGCGGCGGCCTTGAAGCAGTAGGCCCCCTGTGGGTTGCCGCCCTGGCCCTGCACGGTGAGGACCCGGATCTGCTGGGCCGATTCATCACATGCGGCAAGGGTGATGTGTCCGTCTCCCTTGATCAGCCTGATGCCCTTGTCATGCTGAATCTGATCCGCATTGGGGTAGGCGAAGTCCTCCACCGCGGACGGCGGCGTGTCGTTTTCTGACGGCGGCTGCGGGTCAGCAGAAGCGAGCATCGGCGTGCCCGCCAGCGCCAGGACGGCAGCGAATCCCGCGAGCGGGAGCATCCTGCGGATGCGAGGAGTCACCCGGATTCCTTTCCAGGCACGGGTGACGGCATAACGGAATAACATCTGCAGCCCCCCGGTGCACACAGACGTAAAGCGAAAATAAGTGATCGGCCGGGATCCTAAAACGACGTCAGATGTAAATCCAACGTAATAAGACTCACACGGAATGCACGGAACCTACACTGCAGATTCACAGTCAGGGGCATGGGCGTAGTGCCACCGGGATGGCACATCACCCACCAAAGATCGCGGTCGGGCTGATACCCAGAACTGGCGTCATAGTTGCCCGCTAAATTTCTTTTGAAGTCGCCCTCGCGGCCGGTCAGCTGCCGCTTGGCGCGTACCGGCGGCCAAGCCGACTTCTGCCCTACTGGGAGCAACGGCATCAGTTTCCGCGGCCGCCGCCAACCGTCTGCTGTGGGAAGGATCGGCCGGACGCTACGGCTGGCCTCGCCCCGACGGAATCTTCCCGGACGGCCCCGGACCGCAGGCGCGACCACACGCAACTCACCCAGCTCATCGCCCTCGGCCGCGCCTGCGCGGTCGTGCGGAGTCGGGCCGCACCGGGTGGATGCACGGCATCGTCCCGGCGATGTCGCCCACTCCCGCACGATGTCGTCCACTCCAGCCGGTGGACTCCACTTGGTGGAATGAGCTCTTTCAGAGCGGCCACCGGATGGGTGACGAGGCCGGCGCCCGCAACGCACGAGGCTCCCGTTCCGTTGAGAGAGGTGTTCGACGTCTCA
>NZ_JBSFIH010000131.1:0-4782 GCF_053597455.1 Streptomyces sp. NPDC001393 | reverse complement strand
ACCCGGTCCGACAGTCGCTCACCGGATGACTTCAGTTGACCCGCTCTTGGCACACCAACAACAACGACAAGATTGCCCGTAAGTTACCGGTATTGGTACTAGCCTCCGCGTTTCACTTGCGGTGGCGTCCGGATCTTGAGCGGGAACGCGAAAGTGCCTTCTGAGCTGGGATGATGAGGCTTGTCTAGGGCTTCTGACACCACAGCAGGAAGGCACTTTCTGCGTGCACACTACCGGGTCGCGTCCCAAGCTCGTCGTATCAGCCGACGGTCGCGGGGTGGTCAGTCATGCCGGGTCCCGCCTCCTGGCCGATCTCGCCGATGCCACCGGCCTGACCACGGCCTTCACCGACGCGCTGCGCCAACTACGGCCGCGCGGCACCGGTCACGCCCCCGGCCGGATCGCCGTGGACCTGGCGGTGATGCTGGCCGACGGCGGCGAGGCGATCGCCGACCTGGCCCTGCTGCGCGATCAGGCCGAGGTGTTCGGCCCGGTCGCTTCCAACCCCACCGCATGGCGCCTGCTGGCGGGCATCGATCCGACCGCACTCGGCGCTCTGCGCGCGGCCCGTGCCACCGCCCGCGAGGTCGCCTGGCTGCAAGCCGGCGAGAGGCGGGAGGCGATACCGGCCTCCCGTGCAGGCGGACGCGAACTGCCGGATCTGGTCCTGGACATCGACGCCACCCTGGTCACCTGCCACTCCGAGAAGGAGAACGCGGCGCCGACCTACAAACACGGCTTCGGCTACCACCCGCTGCTGTGCTTCCTCGACAACACCGGCGAGGCCCTGGCCGGCCTGCTGCGGCCTGGCAACGCCGCGGCCAACACCGCCGAGGACCACATCAGCGTGCTCGACGCCGCGCTCGCCCAGCTCCCCGATGTCCACCGCCACGGCACCGACATCCTCATCCGTGCGGACAGCGCCGGATCCGCCAAAGCGTTCCTGGCCCACATCCGCGGCCTCCGCTCGCGCGGGATCCAAGCGTCCTTCTCCGTCGGTTGGTCCATCACCGAACCAGTCCGCCGAGCGATACGCCAGCTGCCCGACCAGGTCTGGCACCCCGCCCTCGAACAGGACGGCACCCTGCGCCAAGGCGCCCACGTCGCCGAACTCACCGGCCTGGTCGACCTGCCGGGCCTGCCCGAGGACACCCGGATCATCGTCCGCCGCGAGCGCCCGCATCCCGGCGCCCAGCTGTCCCTGTTCGATCTCGACGAAGGCATGCGCCACCAGGTCTTCCTCACCGACACCCCCTACGGCGAAGGCTCCTTGCAGCACCTGGAAGTCCGCCACCGCGCTCACGCCCACGTCGAGGACCGCATCCGCTGCGGCAAGACCACCGGCTTCGGCCGCTTCCCCTCCCGACACTTCCAGGTCAACCAAGCGTGGCTGGAGCTGTCCCTGACCGCCCTCGACCTCCTCGCCTGGACACGCATCCTGCTGCTGGAGGGTGAACTGGCGGCCGCCGAGCCGAAGAAGCTCCGCTACCGGCTGCTGCACGCCGCTGCCCGCATCACCCGCGGCGGGCGCCGCTTGCACCTGCGGATCGCCGCAACCTGGCCCTGGCGAAACGAGCTGACCAGCGCATTCGCCCGCCTGGCGGCGCTGCCACGGCCAGCCACCTGAACCTCGGCACCGTCCCTACACACCCACGACCCGAGGAACCCTGGAGAACCCGACCCGCGCGTCGGGCCTCGACCATGCCCGCCCGGCTGCCAACAACCAGAACCCCCACTTCACGGCCATCACACCAGCTCAGCCTCCCGAAGCGAAACGCGGAGGCTAGACGGCCGCTAGGTCGTGCAGGGGGCGACTCGCTGACGGAGACAGCACGAACCGCGCCCGGAACGGGGGGACTGTGAGCAGGAGACGCTACGTCGCCCGAGGCGTGCCAGGTGGATACCGGATCTGGGACAACCGAGGACGTCGATGGTGGGGCGATCTCTACGAGTTGTGTCCTGACGATCTCGTGGCCGAGCTCAACGGTCAGGCGGATCACGCACGGATCACTGCGCTGATGAAGCGCTACAGGGCGCAGAAGCGGTAGGTGGCCCTGAGCGTGGCTGGCGAATGCACGCACCACAGCCGCACCAGATCAGGCGGGGAACAGCAGGGAGTCACGGGGAATAGGCCACAGCCTGCCAAGGCTCCCTGTCGACCATCCACCGAGGTCAGCGCCTGTATCAGCCCTAAGTCCCCGCAGCTTCCCAAGCTGAGGGCTTCGGCCTCATGGTCACGGGCCAGCCGTTGAGGCCTGCTCTGGTCGACGGCGCACGTAGCGCGGCTGAGGCCCGTGGGTGCAGCGAGGCATACGCGCGCCTGATCGGTCGACGCACCCGCCATCGTGGCTGACTGTCATCGGCGAGGTTCAGACGGACCAGATCGAGGGTGCCCGCCGTCAGTCGATGCGCGGCCCTGTACCGGCCAGGTCGGGCCGTCTCTGGGCCGTCCGAGGCCGCTCAATAGTGGCCGACTACGACCAACGACGACTACCAGGCGCACGCGCCCGCCGCCGCTGACCAGCAAAAACCCAGTTCGCCAAGATCCCAGGCAAGACCCAGGGCAAGAAGACAAGTCTTGCCACGCCCTTTGATTCTCTGGACGCGGTGGGTAGACCGCGCCCGCTGGCATTGGTCACCGTCCGGCCTGGGCGAATCCTGCTGCGTGCGGCTACGTCCGTCGGACAGCCACCGTTCACGTGGCCCTCCTTTGAACCTGCGACAGGCCGTATGTCAAGCAGCGACTCGCCGACAATCCCCGGCGCCCCACCAGCATCGCGGGTGACTAGCCATCAGAAGATCACCTGCAAGGGCTAATCACTATCCAACTGCTGGTCTTCACAGTGCATTTGATGGCCCACCAGCTCTGTCCCCGAGTGACGTCGAGGGTCTCCGTGTACCCGATCAGCCCCACGGAGCCGGGATTCCGATTTGCTCGATATGACAGCGATAAGGGGTGTTAGTACGTTCAATCACGCACCGGCTGCCACAGCGGGCACTCCTGTCCCAGTCTCAGAGGAGAGCAAGCGATATGTTCACGATCCGTTCCCGCAAGATCGCCACGGCCGTCGCGGCCGCCGCGGCAATGACCGCGACTGGTATCACCTACGCCTCGGCCGCCTCGGCGCCGGTTCCCCAGGCCGCCCCGACGGTCACGGCGGCACCGTCCGGCGGTCCCAGCACCCCCAACAACAACGAGGTCAAGGGCAACGAAGGCAAGGGCAACGAAGGAAGAGAAGGAAGGGAGCCCCGCCGCCATTTCGAGGGCAGGGTCTTCTTCAACGAGCGCGAATTCTCCGGCCGCCCCGACGGCTGCATCACCGTCGTCAGCGGCCTGGGTGCCAAGACCTTCAACATCCACAACGACACCCGCAACGTGGTCGAGGTCTTCCGCGGGGCCGTCTGCGACAACGGCGCCCCCATCGCCACCGTCGGCCCCTTCAGCTCCGCCAACGGCGTCTGTCCGAGGGTCAAGGACGAGGACGAGAAGGAGAACGAGAACGAGCACGAGAACTGCGAGGAGCGCGAGCACCACGAGAAGGGCGAGCACGACGAGAAGGGCAAGCACGACGAGGAGATGGAGGACGGCGTGAAGGTCAAGAACGGAGTCATCGCCAGCTTCCGCGTCATCTGCCGCCACGGGATTGGCGAGGGTGGCGGATTCGGCGAGGGTCGCGGATTCGGCGAGGGTGGCGGATTCGGCGAAGACTAAGGCCAGCAGCCACCTGATGCCCACGCTGGAGAACGCCGGCTCACCGGAATTGGGCCGGCGCCCTCCGGCCAGGCGCACAATACAGGATCCCGGCCCTTAATCGGGCCGGGATCCAGTTCATTCCCGCCCCTCTGGCCGCAGAGGCCTCTATCGGACGCAATGGCCTGCGCAATGACGTCCCCAAGCTTCTTGGAGTCGTTGCTGAGGTAGAGCTACGACGCGACGGTTTCTGCCTCGGCCGAGCAGCCCGCGGCGCGCAGGGGATGAGCGGGGCCCTGGGCCCGAAGGTGGACCACACTGCCGACCGTCGGCGGCCGTCAGGAGGCGCCCATGGCAGCGAGCAGGACCGCTGCTTCCTGTTCCCTGCCGACGGCATCGAGGCCCTGATCGCCGAGATCGACGCCGCCGCGAAGCACCGGACTGACGCTCACTGTCATCAACGAGGTCAACCCTGCTGGTCTCACCTCGCTAGCCGCCCGTTGCGGTACAGCAGCGGAGTACAGCAACCACCGCGACCGCAGCCGACTGACATAGACCTTCGAAGTCCCCATGACCGGCGTCCTGGACTCCAATGGCCGTTCGGCCGATAGTTCGCATCGAGGGGCAGCGTTGCGCAACGCCTGCACGGGGCGCCGTTCTCAACCGATGAGCAGCGCCCACAGGCTTGACTCGGTCATTGAGTAATCCGATCGCCTTACGGCGACTCCCCAAAGGGGAGAAAATCGGGCTACGGCTGTCCGGCTGACGTCGCGGAGTCTTGGTGCCACCGGAACCCGACATTGAGTAGGACGCCGGGGATTCGTCGTCAGGCACCCGGAAGTGTTGCTTCGAGCATGTGAATCAGATTCTTCTGCCTGCTTGGTCCCCGCCGGGCGGCTGCTGCACAACAGCACACCGCGCGAGGGGAGGACCGGGGCATGGACGTGGTCCACGAACGATGCGCCGGGATCGACATCGGCAAGGCCGACGTGAAGGTCTGCATCCGCATCCCGGGACCGGGCAAGCGGCGCCGGAAAGAAGTACGCACCTTCTCCACCATGACCCACGACCTGCTGGCGATGCGGGACTGG
>NZ_JBSFIH010000130.1:0-4816 GCF_053597455.1 Streptomyces sp. NPDC001393 | reverse complement strand
GACCAACGAGGCTCCCGAGCTGCTGAGTTGAGACGTCGAACACCTCTCTCAACGGAACGGGAGCCTCGTGCGTTGCGGGCGCCGGCCTCGTCACCTATCCGGTGGCCGCTCTGAAAGAGCTCAGTGACATGGGAACCTGGCACAGAGCGGTGATCCTGTCCTGTTCGCGGCACACCACGGCCAGGTGGAAGGCGCTGATCCAGGAGCCCGGGGTCACGTGCCACTACGGGCCGGTGGCTTGGAGTGTGCGGTCCTTGTGCGCGATGCGGCACTGCACCTGGTCCTCGGTGGTTGTCGCCGCGGCGAACACGGCGGATCCGACCTGCATCGCGGTGACCCAGGCGTTCCAAGTCGGGTAGATCGCTGCCCGTGGGTCCAGCAGGCACTGCGACTTGGCCAGGGTGAGCGTGACCTGCTGTGCATCGCCCAGCCTGGTGGAGCGCTCCTCCAGACCGTCGATCAGCTTCTGCGTGTTCTTCTGAAGGACAGCGAGGCCCTCTTCCGCGTGCTCCGTGGGAAAGGGGTGCCGGGGAAGGGGCGAGACCAACGTGTTCTCCGTGGAAGGTATTGAAGTGTGTCCGCTACGTATGGAACTCGCCCACCCACGTGCCCTTGACCAGGTGCTTGGGGAGGTACTCGGACTCGACCTCGATGGGGAAGCCCGCGTCGTGCGCCAGGCAGGCCATGGCCAGCGGGCCGACGGCCACGAGGCCCCGGGCGTCCCTGGTGCGTCCCTCGTCCGTGGTCCAGTACTGCTTGTGCAGGGCGAGGGCGTTGGCCAGGGACTGGTTGAAGCGCTCGTGGTCGGACGTGATGAAACGGTGGAACAGGTCGACGACCGGCCAGAGGATCCTGGTAGTGGCTTCGGGCCCGGCGATCGGGGCTGCCTCGGGTGCAAGGCCCTGGGCGGCTTCGAGCAACCTGTCGCCGAGATCCGGCCGGCTCAGCCAGTACGCCCGCAGCGTCTCCACCCACGGGTAGACGTAGGCGTCGTATTCGGCACCCGACTCCTGCAGCAGGGACAGCGGAATCTGGCACAGCGCGTCCAGCTTGTCCTTGTCCCGGCAGATCACCGACAACATGAAGACGGTGAGCCAGTTCCCGGCGTCCACCCACGGCTGTGGACCCGTGGCGGGAATGGACCGCACCTCGTGATGGATGAGGCACGACACGCTCGGTTCGGTCGTGTCCGCCGCGGCGAACATCGCCGAACCGGACTGCATGGCCGTTACCCACGCCTCCCACGTCTCCAGCCATTCCGCCGTGGGATCGGCTGCCGCTCGCTCCTGCGCCAGGAGGAGGGAGTCGGACAGGGCGTCTTTGACCGCCATCGGGGACTTCTGAAGGTCCTCCAGGGCCCAGACGATCTCCTCGCTGAGCACAGGCTCACGCTCTGGGATGTCTTCCCTGCCGAAGATGTGCCGGGGCACGGAGAGCACCACTGGCGTCCTTCCCTGCAGAGACTGGATTTCGAACTTTCCGGAGTTGGTCACGAGGGCTGCTCTGAATCCCCTATGAGCTCCTCCAGGGGAATTCCAGCCAGTGACCTCTCGTCGATCGCTGGTGTCAGATGGACTCGTGCCGGGCAATGAGTGACCTCGCCACCATCCGTAGGCTCAGATCTCGAACTCGCCGAGCCAGTCGCGCTGGAGGAGGTGTTTGGGCAGGTAGTCCGATTCCACCTCGATCGGAATGCCGCCGTCGTAGGCGAGGCAGGCGATGGCGAGTGGGCCGAGAGAGATGCGTCCTTCGGGATCCGTGGCCCGGTCTTCGTCGGCCGTCCAGTAGTCCTTGTGGAGTTCCAGGGCTTCTACGAGGGCTTGGTTGAAGCCGTCATGGTCCTTGCGAAGGAAGCGGTGGAAGAGGTTGATCGGGGGGTAGAGCACCTTTTGCAGTAGGTCACGGGGGGCGATCGAGGCAACATTGGGGTGCGAGCCCTCCATAGTGGCGATGAGCTCGTCCACAAGGCCGGGTCGCTGCAGCCAGTACGCCTGCAGGGCGGCGACCCAGTGGTAGATGTACTCGTCGTAGGAGCCCTCGGGCGAGCGCAGTCGGGTGACTGGAATGTCGCAGAGTTGGGTCATGCGCTTCTGGTCGCGGCACACGATGGCGAGCCAGAAGGTTGTGAGCCAGTTTCCCGCGTCGGCGTACGAGCGAGGTCCGAGTACCGGAACCTGTCGGATCTTGTGGTTGATGCGGCAGTCGACGGCACCCTCGGTCTGCCCGGTCACTGCGAACAGCGCCGAGCCGACCTGTAGCGCACTGACGGTTGCCTCCCACGTTTCGAGCTGGGCCGCGTCAGGATCCACGGTGCACCGAGCCTGCAGATGCAGCAGGGCTGTGCTGAACATGAAGTCGATCTTGCCGGGGTGCCGCTCGATCTTCTCCGCGTCCGCGGCGACGTCTTCACCGAGCGCCTCGGCCCAACTCGCGGAGTTGGGACCGGGCCCTCCGTGTCGGGCGATCGTGACGGTCACGGCATGCTCCTGTCGGTGATGTCGAACTTCTTCACGCTGTAACCAGCGTACTCGCCAGCATTCTTCTGCCCCCTGACGACGATGTAGTCGAGCTTCTTGTGGTCCAATGCGTCTTCGAGCTCCCGCGCAAGACGCTGTTCTGCTGGGTTGGTCTCACCGCGCTTCTTCATCTCGCGGATGATGTCCAAGAAGTATTCCCTGGTTCCCTGCGAGACTCGCCTTCCGCTGGGCAGATTGCGCGCCCCAAGATCCGTGGTAACGCTGCTCTTGGCTTCCACGACAACGAAGCCGCCGTCCTCACGCCGCCAGACCTGGTCGAACTGGTCGTTGCCGTTCAACGGACCGTCCAAAGGTTCCCGAGTGGCGTTCGGGTAGTGCTCCGGGATGACGTGGTGCTCGGCGATGGCCTCCCCGTATGCCTCCGCGTGATCACGCATGTCGCGGTGAGCGGATTTGTATTCATTTGTGCGCTCAAGCCGGTCGAGATCCGTCTCGGGCGTGGGGTTGTGCTTGTGGGCCTCGATAGCCTCGCCCTTGTGCTTTCCGGCTGCCGTGTCGTAGCCGATGGCGTGGTGGCGATTGGCTGCAGCCTCATCGAGCTTCTTGACGGCCTCGTGGCTGGCAGTCTCTCGGCCCCCCTTGATTTCATCGCCCAAATAGTGCGGCTGGAGGGGCTCCGGCGCGTCCTTCACCGACACCCACGGGTGCTGCGGCGACTCCCGGGTGAGCTGGGGAGGCCTCGTCCCGCTCTCGTCGACGAACTTCAGGTTCTTCCGGTTGCCGTTGGACTTGTAGAACTCCTCGAAGTAACCGGGCTCGTGGTTGGCGCGGTAGACCTGGATGTCGTGGATCTGCTTGTCGGTGAGCGAGCCCTCAGGCCCGTACGGGTTGTCGCCGTCGTGCATGAAGCTGGGGCGAGCGTCGTGCGCGGGTGTACCGGCATCCGACCCGGACGAGGCGTGGTCACCTGCTCCAGGTACATCGTCGCCGAGGCCGCTCCCGCCCGTAGGCGGCTCGCCACCGTGCCCAGGCACATGGGTGTCGCCGCTGTGGCCCGGCAAGTCGTGACTGGGGGTGCCGGGGCCGCCGGTGTGGCCGCCCGGCGAGTGCTCGCCCGCCCCGGAACCGGGCACAGGGTGGTCCGTCGTGCCGGCGGGGACGTGAGTGTCGACGCTGTTCGTCGGCATGTGGGTGTCGGCTCGGCCGCCCGGAAGGTGGTCGGCGGCTCCGCCCGGAAGGTGGTCGGCCGTGCCACCGGGGAGGTGGTCGCCCAGGCCGTTGCCCGGCAGATGGCCGCCGCCGGGCAGGTGGTCGCCGGCGTGGACGCCGGGTATGTCTCCGCCCGCGTGGACGCCGGGTGTCGTCGGGACGTGCTCGCCGGTGCGGCCGGTGTCGCCGAGGTTGGTGTCCAGGCTGTTGCCGAGGTTGATGTGGTCGCCGGCGTGGGCGGCGGTGTCGGCGGTGTGGGTGGTCGCACCGACCAGGGCGGGTTCCCTGGCCGGGGTGGGGGTGTGGGGGGTGTCCGGGGTGGTGTGGGGCTGGGTGGTGATGTCCGGGGGGCCGCCCTGGTGGTGCATGAGCACGTTGCCGCGCTCGTCGACGATGTTGCCGTCCTTGTCGGCGAACAGCTGCGGCTCGCCCTCGGGGGTGTGCAGGGGGTCGGTGCCCGCGGGGTGCAGGGGTGCGTCGTGGGGCAACTGCACCGTGCCGTTGGGCAGTTCGATGCCGCCCTTGGGGAGCGGTGCGCCCTCGGGGAGGTGGACGGTGCCGTCGGGCAGGTGGACCGTTCCCTCGGGGAGGGTGATGGCGTTGTCGGGGAGGGTCGGGATGTCGATCTTTCCGGCGCCCTTGAGGGCCTTGGTGATGTCGCCGATCTTGGACAGGCCCGCGCCCGCACCCTTCATGACATACGTCATCGGGTCGATGAACTTGCCGACCTTGCCCGCCACCGAGATCGCCTTGGCCACCGCGCCGGCCTTGCCCGCACCGGCCAGGGCGGCACCCTCACCACCGGTGAAGACCGTCGTCAGCACGTTGAACGTGACCCCACCGGCCGCGCGGGCGGGGTTCTTGCCCCACTCGTCCCACGCCAGCAGCGCCTTGCCGGTCTGCTTCATCGTGTTGCGTGACTCACGCAGCCAGGACGGCATGTACTTGTCCGGCGTCGCCCAGAACAACGCCCCCAGGAACGGGTTCGACATGAACGCCAGGCCGGTGGCGAGCTGGGCCAGGCCCTTCCAGGCTTGCTTCATCGCGTCCCAGCCCTGGAAACCCACCAGCGTGCCCAGGCCCTTGATCGTGCCCCAGATACCGTCCACGCAGATGCCGTCCCACAGGAA
>NZ_JBSFIH010000129.1:0-4825 GCF_053597455.1 Streptomyces sp. NPDC001393 | reverse complement strand
GCCGCGAGTGCCGCGATGCCGGGCTGGTAGCCGAGTGTGGAGAAGTAGTCGACACCCGTCAGGCACATCACCCGCCACCAGCGCTGCCCCTGGTGTGGGGGTTCGGGTTCGGCGTGCGGGCCGGTGTGGCCGCCGTTCTTGCCCATGTCGGACAGGCCCTCCAGCATCCACGTCCGCAGGCGGCTGGTACTGGGAGGGTGTTCGGTGGTGGCCATCGACGCGCTCTCCTGATGTGGGGCTCAGCGTGGGGTTTCGGCCATCACACGGACGGCCGCACCAGCGTAAGCGGAGAGTGACACCTGAGCCCACGGGTGATCTCGCCGGAGGGCGTCAATCTTCCGTTAAGACCAGTCGGATGAACGCTGCCCGCACATCAAGGTCCGAGGCTTCCCCTTGCCCGGAGAGCGACCGCGCCCTATAGGGGAGGGCGCGTTACGCGCTGAGGCTGCTCCGGCTCCCCACCGGGCTGCCGACGGCGTAGTGGACGTATTCGCGGACCAGCCGGAAGCCGGCGTTCCAGGCCAGAAGGCGACTGGCTCGGTTGTGGACCGAGCAGTTCCAGCTGGGGATGCGTCCCCGGGCGCGGATGTCGACACACAGAGCGTTGACGCAGGCCAGGGCCAGGTGGTGGCGTGTGCGGCCGGGGGCGGTGTGGACGGCCACGTCCTCGTAGTGGGTGCCGCGGAAGTAGGTGCAGGCCACCGCCTGGATGCGTCCCGTACGGTCCACCGCGGCCCACGCGTGCCCGGAGGCGGCGAGACCGCGCGGTCCGCCCCAGCTGGCCGAGAGCCAGGACGCGTCCGTGCCGAGGGCGCGCACGGCGTCGGCGTCCGTCGCATCCAGGCGCCGGACGTTCATCGCGCGTGGGATACCGGCGGGCTGTGGTGCGGCCTGAAGCGTCCAGATCATGCGCTCCCACGGGGTGAGCCGGTCGAAGGCGGCCCCGAGGGCGGGCAGGAAGCGGGCCGGAGCCTCGACCCGGTTGCCGGCGAGCGGGGCGAGGACGTCCGGCGTCAGCTCCTCCGGACTGCCCCGCAGCACGGCGTGGCCCGCGCACGAGACGGCGACCGCGCTCGGCTGCACCGGCCGGTCGCCCCACCAGCGCCCGATGCCCGTCGCCAGCACGTGTTCGCCGATCGTGGCGACGCCGGGTGAGCCGGTGGGAAACCAGCGGGCGAGCGCCCTTGGGTCCGGCGGCGATATCTGGATCATCCATGCCTCGCAGATAGGGGACGGTACGGGGACCGGGTGGGCGGCCAAGGCGCGACCGCTCCCGGTCACCAGCCCTCGAGCGTTTTTCAGGCGGCGGGGCGGACCAGCAGGTCGGCCAGCTTGTTGAGGCGCTTGATCGTGCGGCCCTCGGTGGCGGCCGGGGCCGGTTCGACGCGCTCGTCGCGGTCGTAGTAGGCACCGTTGACGACCTCGACGGCCGGGTCGCACAGCCGGACCACGTGAGCGGCGCCCTCGGCGGCGGGGCCGCCCACGTGGGCGTAGAGCGGCAGCAAGGCGGTGTCGCAGACGCCCGGGTGGACGGAGACGGCGGTGACGCGCGGATCGGCCGCGAACATGGTCAGCGCCAGCTGGGACTGGGCGTAGGCGGCGAGGCGGGAATAGCGGCGGGCGCGGTTGGGATCGGCCCAGCTGATGGAGGCCGTACGGTGCAGGGAGGAGGAGACGTTGACCACCCGGCCGCCCGGCTCGCTGGTGAGTGCCGGCTCCAGCAGGCAGGTCAGCAGGTAGTGGGCGAGGAAGTTGACCTGGAAGGCGACCTCGTTGCCGTCGGCGGTGACGGTGTGCCGCTCCGGGGCGGCCATGCCCGCGTTGTTGACGAGAACGTCGAGGTGCCCCCGCTCGGCGACCACCGTGCGGGCGAGGGCGTCGACCTCCTCCAAGTGGCGGAAATCGGCCGCGTAAGGCCGCACTTGGGCAGCCTTGACACCCGGCGTGGTGACCAGTCGATCGGCCGCGGCCTGCGCCTCGTCGACGGTACGGCCGTGCAGCAGCACGGTGGCACCGCGCTGGGCGAGCTGCCGGGCGGTCTCGTGACCGATGCCGGAGGTGGCGCCGGTGACCAGGACGGTACGGGAGGAGAAGGTGCGGTCGGACATGATCCCATCCGGGGGTGCGGGCACGCGGATGCCATCTGGTGCGGGCGGTGGGCGTGCGAGGGTGAGAGGGAAGGCGAGGGGCGCCGGGAGCCGATCACGGCGCCCCTCGGGTCTCGGAAAGCGGCGTCGGCGGGACGCGGCGTCGGCGCGGCATGGCGTCGGCGGGACGTGATGCCGGCCTGGCGCGGGCGCTTCCGGTCAGCGCGGCTCGCGACGCGACGGCCGAGCGAAGCGAGATGGGGGCACCCCCGGCCGAAGGCTGGGGGAGGGACTCGGCGGCCGGTCGAGCAGGAGCCAGGCGCTGTTCACGAGCTCCATGGAAGCCGTCCCGCACATCCCGGGCAAGCCGGAGCCCCGTTCTCTGACGGGGCTCTGACATGCGCATACGGGACCTTGACGGGCGAGCCAGGACACCGGGCGTGGCTCACCCGAGGCCGGGCACCCCCGAGATCAGCAGGTCGATCAGCTTGATGCCCACGAAGGGCAGTACGAGGCCGCCGAGGCCGTAGACGAGGAGGTTGCGGCGGAGCAGGTCGTGCGCGGAGGAGGGGGTGTAGCGCACACCGCGCAGGGCGAGCGGGATCAGCGCCACGATGATCAGGGCGTTGAAGATGATCGCGGAGGTGATCGCGGAGGTCGGGCTGTGCAGGCCCATCACGTTCAGTGACTCCAGACCCGGGTACGAGCCCGCGAACATCGCCGGGATGATCGCGAAGTACTTCGCCACGTCGTTCGTGATGGAGAACGTGGTCAACGCACCGCGTGTGATGAGGAGTTGTTTGCCGATCTCGACGATGTCGATGAGCTTGGTCGGGTTGGAGTCCAGGTCGACCATGTTGCCGGCCTCCTTGGCGGCCGACGTGCCGGTGTTCATCGCCACGCCGACGTCCGCCTGGGCGAGCGCGGGCGCGTCGTTCGTGCCGTCGCCGGTCATCGCGACCAGCTTGCCGCCCTCCTGCTCCCGCCTGATCAGGGCGAGTTTGTCCTCGGGGGTGGCCTCGGCCAGGTAGTCGTCGACGCCCGCCTCCTCGGCGATGGCGCGTGCGGTTCGCGGGTTGTCGCCGGTGATCATCACCGTGCGGATGCCCATGCGGCGCAGTTCGGCGAAGCGTTCGCGGATGCCGTCCTTGACGACGTCCTTGAGGTGGATCAGACCGAGGACCCGCGGGCCGTTCCAGTCGTGCACGGCCACCAGGAGTGGTGTCCCGCCGTCCGAGGCCACGGCGTCGGCGTACAGCCGTGCTTCGGGCGGCACATGGCCGCCGTACATCTGCACCCACTCGATCACCTGCTGGGCGGCACCCTTGCGGATGGCGCACACCGCGCCGTTCTCCCAGCGCAGGTCGACCCCGCTCATCCGGGTCTGCGCGCTGAACGGCACCCAGCGCGCGTTCGCCAACTCCCCCTCCTCAGGCGCCCGCAGCCCGTGCCGGTTCTTGGCCAGGACCACGACGGAGCGGCCCTCCGGTGTCTCGTCGGCCAGCGAGGAGAGCTGGGCGGCGTCCGCGAGCTGCCGTTCGTCGATCCCGGGCAGCGGCACGAAGGCGGCGGCCTCGCGGTTGCCGAGGGTGATGGTGCCGGTCTTGTCGAGCAGCAGGGTGTTCACATCACCCGCCGCTTCGACCGCCCGGCCCGACATGGCCAGCACGTTGCGCTGCACCAGCCGGTCCATGCCGGCGATGCCGATCGCGGAGAGCAGGGCGCCGATGGTGGTGGGGATGAGGGTGACGAGGAGGGCGACCAGCACGGTCGTGGACTGGGCGGCGTCCGCGTACTCACCCATCGGCTGCAGGGCGACCACCACCAGCAGAAAGATGATCGTGAGCGAGGCCAGCAGGATGTTGAGGGCTATCTCGTTCGGTGTCTTCTGCCGGGCGGCGCCCTCGACCAGCGCGATCATGCGGTCCAGGAAGCTGTGCCCGGGGCGGGCACTGACCCGGACCAGGATACGGTCGGACAGAACGGTGGTACCGCCCGTGACCCCGCTGCGATCACCGCCGGCCTCCCGGATCACGGGGGCCGACTCGCCGGTGACCGCCGACTCGTCCACCGCGGCCACGCCTTCGACCACGTCGCCGTCCGCCGGGATCATCTCGCCCGCCTCGACGAGTACGACGTCCAGGGGCTTCAGGTCGGTGGCGGCGACGGCCTCCGTGCGGGCGGTGGCGAGGTTCGTGCCGTAGCTCCAGTGCAGCAGCCGCAGCGCCACCGTGTCCGTGCGGGCCCTGCGCAGCGACTCGGCCTGCGCCTTGCCGCGGCCCTCCGCGACGGCCTCGGCCAGGTTGGCGAAGACGACCGTCAGCCACAGCCACAGGCTGATGACCCAGGTGAACACGGCCGGGTGCAGCACCGCCGACAGCGTGGTGAGGACCGCGCCTGCGGACACGACGAACAGCACCGGGTTCCGCGCCAGGACGCGCGGGTGGAGCTTGCGCAGTGCCTCGGGGAAGGAACGGACGAGCTGTGCAGGTTCGAACAGCCCGCTCGGAGCGCGCCGTCTCGATCTGCCCTCCGCCCTTGGCCGGGGCGCGCGTTCGGGGCGTGACGGTGGGGCCTGCTGGGGGGCAGCGGGAAGCATGGACACCTTCGTGCCTTGACGGTGGACAGGGACTGTGGCCGCGGTCCGTGCGGTGCCGGGCCGACCGGCGCACGATGCGCGCCGGGGAAATACGCCTCAAGCCTGTCCGGCCCACTGGACCCCTCCTTGCCAGTGGGCC
>NZ_JBSFIH010000128.1:0-4857 GCF_053597455.1 Streptomyces sp. NPDC001393 | reverse complement strand
CACACTCTTCCCCCCCCCCACGCTCTACCGACCCCACCACACGGAGTCGGACACGAGGGCGGGCCGCACCAATCTTGGTGCGGCCCGCCCTCGTCTGTCAGGAGGACCGCATCCCGATGGCGGACAGTTGCTCGACCCGCTCCGGTGCCAGGGTCGCGGCCCTGCTCCGCCGGTTCCCGATCCAGGAGCCCAGCTTCAGCTCCCGCTCTTCCTGGTCCTCGCCGGCGATCGTCTCGACGTGCTTCCTCAGTACCAGGAGGTGTGCCTCGCGTTCGTAGAACTGCCGGGCGGCCGCGTCACCACGGCGTGGACAGGTACGGCCCGGAACGGCGTGGCGGAGGTCCCGGCTGAGGGCAGGTCCCGTTTGGGCACGGTGCGGCGGAGGGTGCCGAGCGCACTCAACCGGTTCCGTGGGCTCGGAGCGGTTCCTCAGGCTTTGGGAACCAGGTTGTGCTCGGTGCCCAGGGTGCTCATGCCGGTGTCGGCGTACAGCGTGGTCTCGCCGTCGGACCAGCGGACGATGAGGTCGTCGGTGCGGTGGTTGGGGGTGAAGTCGCCGGTCGTCATGACTGTGTTGTGGGTCCACAGCTCGTTGCGGTTCTGGATGCGTGCCTCGGTGCCGAGGGCGGAGGGGGTGGTGCCGACGTAGTTGTCGAGTTCGCCGTCCGACCACTGCACCATCAGGTCCCATTTCTGGGTGCCGGAGTACTCGCCGGCGGTCAGCAGTGTGGCGTCGGTCCAGATGGATTTGGGTTTCTGCAGCTGGTGTTCCTGTCCGAAGCCTCCGGCGCCCACGTTGGTGTAGAGGGTGAGTTCGCCGTCGGACCAGCGCACCATCAGGTCGGAGACGTAGGTCGAGGAGCCGAAGCGGCCTGCGGCGATCTGGGTGGCATGTTCCCAGATGGTGTGGGGCTTGGCCATCTGCGTGCCCGGTACGTTGAGGCCGTTGGTGCCGACGTCACCGTAGAGGGTGACCTCGCCGTCGGACCAGCGGACCATCAGGTCGAACCGGTTCGATCCGGTGAAGTCGCCCGCGGTGATGGTCTCCGCGTTGGTCCAGATGGACTGGGGGGCGACCAACTGGCGTTCGGTGATGAAGTGGCCTTCGCCGTCGTTGGTGTAGAGGGTGACCTCGCCGTCGGTCCAGACCACGATCAGGTCGCTGTGGCCGGCTCCGTTGAAGTCGCCGGCGGCCATCAGCTTGGCGTGCGCCCACGTCGTCCCGCTGCCCATGGAGTAGGGCAGGGGCGGCTGATGGTAGGGGCCGTGGTCGGTGTGCAGGCCCTGCTGGGCGTCGTCGTAGTCCTGGAAGAACCGGTCGCCGTGCAGGGGGCTGTAGGTGATCCGGTTGTACAGCGGGTTGCTGGAATCCACATCGGGGCCGCCCCGCATGAAGCCGCCCACATTGCCGATGATCTCGCCGGTTTGGCCCGAGGCGTCGAACTTGGAGAACCACGGTCCGCCGGAGACTCCTCCCCACATGCCGCCGCAGTCGATCTGCATCTGGTTGTAGGCCGGCAGGGGCGTCGTCCAGACGTTGACGCAGTGGAAGGCGCGGTCCTTCGGGTTGTGCCCGAGCATCGGGTAGCCGACGACCGTCACCTGGTTGACGAAGCCCGGGGTGCGGGCCAGCGTATTGGCGCCCACGACGTCCTGGACGTTTTGCCCGCCGTTCTCCTTCAGGCTCGCGAAGGCGAAGTCCAGGTCGGAGTTGGCACTGCGGTCTGCGGCGTACTGCGAGTCGCGGAACCACTCCTTGACCGGCCAGATGCCGTAGGGCTGGTCGCCCGCTGACTTGGTGTGGTCGTACCTGGGCACGAACGCGGCTTTGTCGCCGAGGCAGTGACCGGCGGTGAGGATGAGGTTGTGGCCCCCGCTGTTCACCACGCTCGCGGTGCAGTTGTGGGCCTTCATGTCCTTGCTCTCGCTGAAGAGCGTGCCCACGGACTTGATGCCGTCGAAGTGCTCACCGTCGAGGGCTGCCAGGGACCGCTTCTTGTGCGGTGCCGTCCAGCCCTGCGGCTGCGCCTCGCGGCCCGAGGGGTCGGTGGCGGAGGCGATGCGCTCGGGCGTCCAGAACTGGATGGCGTCCTGGACCGTCCAACTGCCGTCATCACCGCCGTCGGCGGGCGTGGCGGGTCTCGGTGCGGGAGTGGTCTTGCCGCTGGGTGCCGGTTTGGTGGTCGCGGTACGTGAAGGGGTTGGTGTCGGTCCGGCGGCTTGGGCCGCCGCGGCGTTGCCCAGCAGCAGTGCGGCGCACAGTGCGACGGCAGCTCCGAGACGTATTCGTTGGGTATACAAGTAGATGTACTCCAGGTCAGGCATGCCGGAGGGCAGGCCGGAGCCTGCGGACATGCGTGAGGGTGGCGGCCGCCGCGGAAGACGGGGCCGGGTCTCCGCGCCTGCGGAGATCTCTGCTGAAGTCACGAGAGCTGCCCGGCTCCGCGAAGGTTCGCGAGACGTACGGGGTCGTCGCGTGTACCGGAGGCCTCCGAGCGCGCGGAGTCGGATCTGCCGCTACGAAATCAATGGCAGGGGGTGGCCCGTGGGGACGGGATCGTCGGTCTTGGCGCATGCGTAACGCCGATCAGCGCTGAGGCATGCGGAGCGGCGGACGGCATGGTCCTCCGCTGTGCCGGCCGCAGGTGTACCGCTGCCTTGTCGGGTCGAAATCACCGCGCACCCCCCGATGCGTTCCCCCATGCCGCCGTGAGGCGGATTCCAGCGACCGTGGTCAGCGGTCGCGGCGCTTAGCATCGCACACACTATCGACATGCGCACGCCAATAAGGCAGCGCTCGCGCTGCTTATTCAGTCGGTCGCAGCCGGGGCGAGCCCATGAGGATGGTGTCGCACACCGTCGCACGTACCTGTCGGCCGCGGGTGTCGGACATCTGCACCAGGGTGCCGTAGTCGGTGCGTGCCGGGTGCGGTGGCTGCACCTCGATCTCCGGATCCTCATCGACCGGTATGCCGCAGTACCCGTCCCGAAGGGGGGCTGCAGGGTAGAAGAGCGGGACTTCGACCGTGCGACCGTGGTTCAGCAGCAGGCGGACCGGCGTCGTTGCCTTCGGCTTCGCTTCTACCGCTGGCCCCTTGCCCAGGTAGACGTGCACATACGGGTATCCGTCGAAGGAGCAGGGCGTGGTGCCGGTGTTGGTCGCGCTGAGTAGGGCTGTCGGCTCCTTGGCCGAGGGGGCGGCGAGGCGCGTCAGCTTCCATCGCAGTTGCTCGGTGCCGCATGCGGCACCCGCTCGGGCATCCGCTGAGGCCCGAGGGGATGTACTCGTCAGTGTCGGACCGGGGGTTGGTGCCGTCGTCCGCGACGACGGCCCGGTGCTCGGCTTCCCGGCGTCTTGATGCGCCGGACTGCACGCCACAGCAGCCACCATTACCGTCAGGCTGATAGCAGAGACTGCCGCTGTCCGCCGTGCCACAAGAACTCCCCCTGGGGAAGCGACCCTGCGGAGGCCGGGTGCCACCGCTCCTGCCTCCCGGCCAGGGAGATGCATTCGCCCCCGCGAGGGTTCCCCCGAAGCGGCACCCTGTGACGCGGACGCGTGGACATCCGCGTCGTCGATGGTGAGGCCGAACTCCCCCAGCTCGCCCGCGAGCAACCTTTCCTCCACAGGCCCTTGACCCGCCGCCCGGCACACGACGGCATCGGGCCCTCCGCCGTCCATCGCGATGTGGCCCACACCTTGGCTCGTTCCCGTCGTCGCCCTCGACCGGCTCGAAGTCCTCGTCCGCAACCGGCTCGAACGCCTGCAGCAGGCCCACATCCTCGACGGCTTCAAGGCGGGCACCGGCCAGACCCTCAACGACCCACCCTCACCCTGGCACGCCGAAGGCGGTAATGGTGGGGCCCAGGAAGCCGGCGACGGGGCGGGCGGTGCGGTGGCGGCGAACTGTCCGCGCAGGTCTGCGAGAGTGCTGGAGCCGCGGGCGGAGTCGGCCCCGCCCAGCTGCTCGATGGCCCGGCTCGGCGACATCGACGGCGGACGTCCACGTCGCCGAGCGCGAGGTGTGCTTCGGCCCGGCGGTGGTAGATGCATGGCCTCGGTTGCAGTGTCACACGGGTCCTCGTGCCGCAGGGCGGCGTCGAAAGTGCTCCAAGGGCCGGTTGCGTCCTTGGAAGTGGTGTACGGGTTCGACCTGATTTGGGGGTTTGCTCCGGCGTCGGGGTGATGCCCGCATAGACGAACGGCCACCGGCTGATCTTCGAGGTGCCGAAGCCCGAAGGAGATCAGCACGATGACCGCACCCGACAGTCTGCCCCTGCGTGCCCTCGCCGAAGACAACCTCGCCGCGGCGAGTCCTGATCTGCTGCGCGCGATGGTCAAGACGTTCGCCGACGCACTCATGTCCGCCGAGGCCGACGCCCTCTGCAACGCCGAATACGGCCAGGTCAGCGAGGAGAGAGTCAACCACCGCAACGGTTACCGCCCACGCGAGTGGGACACAAGGGCCGGCGCGATCGAGCTGGCCATCCCCGAGCTCAGGTCCGGCAGCTACTTCCCGCACCGGCTGCTGGAACGCCGGCGCCGGGCCGAACAGGCCCTGATCTCGGTCGTGGCCACCGCCTATCTGCTCGGTGTCAGCACCCGCCGGGTCGAGAAACTCGCCGAGTCGCTCGGCGTCACGCAGCTGTCGAAGTCGCAGGTCTCGGCGATGGCCCGGCACCTGGACGAGCAGGTCACCGCATTCCGCAACCGCCCGTTGGACGCCGGGCCGTATGCGTTCGTATGGGTGGATGCGCTGACTCAGTGGACGTTAAGTCCGATCTTTCTCGGTTCGTGATCGCTCGATCGTGGTACTGATCGCCAGGTCGACCACTTACTGGGCATGTCCATGCTGT
>NZ_JBSFIH010000127.1:0-5068 GCF_053597455.1 Streptomyces sp. NPDC001393 | reverse complement strand
AGCACTACCGCGAGAACCAACGAGGACCGCAGGAACGGGATACGGGCAGGTGGCAGCAGCAACTCTCGTGAGGGAACAAGTGCCAGCCCCAGATGGATTCGACGAGATCATGCCCAAGACCCTGGCCACCGCGACGGTCGACCGGCTCATGCACCACGCTCACATCGTCGTCACCCAGGGTGACAGCTACCGGCTCACCCAGGCCACCAGCGGACAAGGGGTGAAGCCCTTCAGCTGACCCGACCGACCCGAGGGCGGGGAATTATCTGGCCGCCACCGGGGACATCTCGATGGCCGCCAGCGGGGCGAACTCCTGGCCGCCTACGGGGAGAACGACATGGCCGTTGACAGGTTTCGATCGCGACCGGGATCGGGGCGCCGGCAGCGTCGCCGTGCTCGCCGAGCAGGTCGAGTAGCTGCTGGAGACCGGTGGGATCGTCGGTGAGGTTCCCCTCCTACTGTGGAGACCGTGACCGAAGGGGTAGTTGGGGTCATGGCATCCAGGAAGCGCATCTTGGACGCCGAGTTCCGCGAGGGGGCGGTACGGATCGTGACGGAGACCGGGAAGCCGATTCCGGAAGTGGCTGAGGATCTGGGCATCCACCCGGGGACGTTGCACAGCTGGGTGTCGCGGGCGCGGCGCAACGGGTCGCCGTCGTCGGATCGGCCGGTGGCCGAGCCATCGCCCGGCGGTCGTCTTCGGGAGAGCGAGCGCTCTGAGCTGGAGCGGCTGCGGGCCGAGGCCAGGGAGAAGGACAAGCGCATCCGCGAGCTGGAGATGGAGCGTGATGTGTGCAAGCGATTCGTGGCCTTGTGGGTGAAGTAGCTGAGGCGGACCCGGCCGTCGCGGTCCGGGTGATCAGCAGCTGCAAGGCCGAGCAGAAGATTCCTTACCGCACCGCCTGCCGGGCGCTGGGGGTGTCCGAGTCGTGGTTCTACAAGTGGCGGGATCGTCCGCCGACGGCGCGTGAGGTGCGCCGGCAGCAGCTGGCCGAGGAGATCGAAGAGATCTTCCACGGCTCGGGCGGCACCTACGGCTCGCCGAAGGTGTTCATCGAGCTGATACGCAGAGGCTGGCGACTGTCGGTGAACACGGTCGCGAAGGTCATGGCCGAACTCGGGCTGGCTGGACGGAAGGTGCGTCGCCGCCGGTCGCTGACGAGGCCGGGCAAGCGGCCGGCTGCCGCGGACTTCGTGCGCCGGGATTTCACCGCCGAGGAGCCCGATCTCGTCTGGGCGGGCGATCTCACCGAGATCGAAACCGGCGAGGGCAAGCTGTACTTGGCGACGGTCATCGACCTGTTCTCCCGTCGCCTTCTCGGCTACGCGATGGCCGAGCGGCATGACGCCTACCTGGTCGTCGCGTCCCTGAACATGGCCGCGGCCACCCGCGGCGGCGACGTGCGCGGCGTGATCATGCACACGGACAGGGGCAGCCGAGTACTGCTCACGACGGTTCAAGCGGGCTTGCCGAAAGCTCGGCATCGTCCAGTCCATGGGCAGAGTCGGATCTTGTTTCGACAACGCCGTGAGCGAGGCGTTCAACAGCGTCCTCAAAGTCGAGTACGTCCACCGCCATGCCTTCCGCACCCGCACCGAGGCCCGCATCAAGATCGCCACCTGGATCACCGACTTCTACAACGCCAGGCGACTACACAGCGTGTGCGGGTTCAAGAGCCCGATCGACCACGAACGTGACTACCGAGCCACCCTCGCCGAGGGACTGGCCGCATAGATCGTCTCCACGCTGCGAGGGGATTGACACCACCGCAAGACGCTGCAGGTGACGATCGTCGATCTTGCTGCCGGGCCGCTCCCACGGCATCACCGAGGTCATCGCGCGTCCCGTTCACTCACCGTCACGGAGACCGTCAACGCGCGGCTCGCCAGCCGCACCAACTGCCCGACGACCACCTGCCGGTTCGCTTCCGGCAGCGCAGCCCACACCTGCTCGTCTGGAACCACCCGCGCTGTTGTCTGGGGCCGACGTCACTGTCGTCGGGCACGCGGACTCGTTCCCCTCGTCGCTGATCCGGCCCCGCAACCGATGGGCCACAGCGGCCAGCCGCTGCAGACCCTCACGACCGATTATCTTGCGTCCCCGTCCTGCTCTGACTATCCATAAGCGCAGTGTGCTTGGGCGATTGAGCGGTTCTTCGCCCACCTGATGCGCACCCGTCGTCTGGTGCGCGACTTCGAACGCCGCACCGCCAGCGCCGAGGCGATGGTCTGCTGGTCGATGACCCTGCTCATGACGCGCCGCCTTGCCCGGCCGGGCCCTGGGCGAGAGTGAACCGGCCCGGCTGCCGCTCGGCCAGCCAGCCCCGTGCGACCAGGCGTTTCGCCTTCGACCGCAGCGCCTCCACCTTGGCCGGCACCGCGTCCAGGCCGAACATCACGGCCAACTCCTGGCAGGCCAGGGGCGCTTGACGAAGCCGGTGCCGGTCCGCGAGCGCGGTGAGGATGCGCTGATAGTCCACCGACAGCACCGACCAGTCCAGCCCCTCACGCCACATGGCCACCTGTGATCTGGGCTTCGCGGCTCCCGCCGCTGACGACGTCTGCTCGGCCCGTTTGCCGAAGGTCGGCCCTGTCCGGCCGATCTGGTCGTGGCCCTGCTCGGTCTCCTCGACCGGGTCCAGCACTTCGCCGACCCGCGAGCGGGCGATGGCCCATTCCTTCCAGTCCCGCTCGGCCAGGGCCAGCTCGGCCTGGATCCGGTCGGCCTCCTCCCGCAGCTCGTCCACCCGACGCCGAGCATCGAGCTCACGCTGTTCAAGCAGCCCCTCGACCGACGGCATCCACGACCTCCACGGGAACGGCGACACGACAGGTCACCACTCCCACAACGGCACCAGACTATGCCTGACCAGCGGAAACGAAGTCCTCAAGCCCGGAAAGACAACAGCTTCTCACGCACCTCAGCCACGTGATCAAACGGAAGCCGAAGAAGATCCAGTACGCCCCCACCTCGTGGACGGCTGTCTGCCATCCACCGGTCTGACCATGGACAACGACGCAATCAGCCGTACGATCATACCGCGAGGTTTCGAAAGAACCTTGCTTAGGCGAAAGTCGGCTGATAGACATGAAAGGAAATGCGTTGGCGTCAACAGTGTTGAGTCAGGGAGTGCAGCGTGCGTTTTGCAAATGTTGCGGGCAGGTTGAACCTGGTGACGACGGCAGGGAGGGCGGTGGACATCGAAAGGGCCAGCGGTGGTCGTTTCGGCTCGGATGTGCAGCGTGCCTACGAACGGTGGGACGAGTTGCTGGACGTGGCACGCACGCTCGGCGATTCGCAAGCGGGGGTTGAGCTGCCGATCACCGCGTTGGGAAACCCCGTACCCCAGCCGCGTCAGGTCTATGCGGTCGGGCTGAACTACGCCGATCATGCGGCCGAGTCCTCGTTCACCGTGCCAGAAGAGCCTGCGGTGTTCACGAAGTACGTCACGTCGCTGACCGGTCCGTACGGTGACATCACACTTCCCCCGGGAAGCGTGGACTGGGAGGTCGAGCTGGTCGTGGTGATCGGCAGGCGCGCGTACCGGGTGGCCGCGGAGAAGGGCTGGGACCATGTCGCCGGCGTTACGGTGGGGCAGGATATCTCCGAGCGGGACTTGCAGAGAGTCGGACCCGCCCCGCAGTTCAGTCTGGCCAAGTCGTACCCGGCTTTTGGCCCGATCGGCCCGGTGCTGGTGACGCCGGACGAGTTGGAAGACCGGGACGACCTGGAGCTGGGCTGCTTGGTGAACGGCGAGCAGATGCAGAAGGGTCGAACGTCTGACATGGTGTTTAACGTTCCCGAGCTGATCGCCCGGCTGTCCGCGGTGACCCCGCTGCTGCCCGGCGACGTGATCTTCACCGGGACTCCGGCTGGAGTCGGCCTCGGGCGCACCCCACAGCGGTTCCTTGCGCCCGGTGATGAACTCGTAACCTATGTGCGTGGAGTAGGGGAGATGCGCCACCGTATGGTGACCGGCCAGAGAGCCTGACGTTCTGACGACTCAGCAACGTCACTTCACGGGCTTTCCTCGATCGCGGTTGGGGGTGCCCAACCTCGCCGACAACCATGCGTGTCACCCTGAGTTCCGCACCCATGAGGAAGTTCGGGGTTCCAGCCCCGGGGGAGCTGAGGGTGCTTGGCCGGAGCCGGGGTCCCGATGAAGCGTCCGCAGCATGAGCGGGTACGACCTACCGGGACGCCGGCGAGTCTCGTTTGTCAACTTATGGGACCAGGCCCTTGCCGGTCGCGGGACCACCATGGGAACACGCCAACTGCGTGAACATGCTCTCGCCCGAGGTGTGGGCCGATCTTCGAGCGCCAGCGGATGAAGAAGGAGAACCGCCATGAAGTTCCTGCTGCTGAAGCTCTACCGGGGTGGCCCGGCCCCCGAAGTCGACTGGGTGCCGATGGACCGATGGACGCCGGAGGAGGTCGACAAGCATGTGCAATTCATGCAGGACTTCACGGCCCGTCTGGAGGAGACGGGTGAGCTCGTCGGTACCCAGGTGCTGTCGCCCGAGGGTGCGTTCGTGCGGTACGGCGGCGAGGGGCGCCCACCGGTGACCCAGGGTCCGTTCACCGGGACAAAGGATCTGATCGCCGGTTGGATAGCCGTCGACGTAAACTCGCGGGATCGCGCGATCGCGCTGGCCGGGGAGTTGTCCGCTGCTCCTGGGGCTGGCGGCGAGCCGCTCTACGAGTGGCTCGAGGTGCGACCGATTCTTTCCGAGTAGCCCATGGTGGCCGAGTCGACGAGTCGCTGCCGCGGGAGTTGGTGCCCATGTTGACCGGTGTTCCTCGACCGGCACAGAGCACACTTTGTATCGGCCGGGGACGCCGTGCAAAGCCGGATCTGGCCGGACGCGGCCTGGCCGGACGATTCCCTGCGCGATCCGAAGGCATGGCTGAGCATCGGCGCGTGGCGCCAGTTCTCCGGCACCGCACGCACCGCTGGTGCAGGTAGCGACTTAGACCGTGTCCTATGTGGTGAGGCGCATCAGTCGCTTGTAGCAGCAGATGGCTGCGGCCAAGCCGAGAAAGGCCAGGTAGTTACGGGGATCGCGC
>NZ_JBSFIH010000126.1:0-5095 GCF_053597455.1 Streptomyces sp. NPDC001393 | reverse complement strand
GGGTATTTGCGTGGTGCTGGCACTGCTCGTGGTTCTCCTTCGGGCCAGGATCATAAGCCTGGCTTCAGGGACTCCACGAATCCGGGGTCAGCTCACCCAGATGTGGGAGGGCAATGTTGCGATCATCGACCGGCAGACGGTCATCACTGCCTGTGACTGACCGTCACCCGTCCCTCTCCGTCCCGGAGGTGCTTGTCATGCCCGTACGTAGACCAGTGTCCCGTCGGCTCCTCGTTCTGCTCGTCGCCGCCGGAGCGATGACCGCTGCGTGCGGGCACGAACCGGCGAGCCATGGCCCGAACACCTCAGCCGCCCGGTCCTCAACGCCGGTTTCCGCCACGCCTTCGGCCGCTGCCACCCCAAGCCCTGACAGGGTGGAGGCGGCCAGGCAGAAGGCGGAAAGGGAGCGCAGGCAGGCTGCGCCGCCCGGGGTGACCATCACGCCGTCCCCGGTGACCGGCATCGCCAAGGGCAGTGAGCAGTTCGGAACTCCGGTCATCCGACAGGGAGACGTGACCGTGTACACGGCTAGGCGGGACGGAGATGCGCTGACGGTCCCTGTCGAGGTGGTCAACAGTGGTACCAAGCGTGCGTTCTATCGATTCCGCCTTCGGGTCACCGGGCCGGGCGGTTTCGACGCAACGGTCAGCGAATCGGCGGATGTCGTCGGCCTGTATCCGGGGACCTCATGGCCCATGCAGCTGACGGTAAGCGACCCTGGCCACACGCCTCCCGCGCATCCGCACATCACCATCGAGAGCGTCGAGCGGAACGAATACAAGGCCTAGCAAGCCCAGGACTCGGCTCTCTTCCCCACCGCCATCCAGGACGCCCTGTTCGCGCGAGCTGTTCGGTGAGCCGGTCCGGGGCCAGGCCTGTCGCGTCCTGACTGGCCCTGATGTGGGACGCACCCGCTGATGCGCGCTTACAGCCATGGGTCTGGCACCAACGGCGCCTCTCGGGGGAGTCACTCACCAAAATTCGGCGACTCGCCGCGGCCAGGGTCGGCTGGTTGACCGGCTCTGGCAGGGACGCCCACGTGGCCATCGCTGCCACGCTCCCGGGGCAAGCGGACCTGGTTGGAGAAAACCCGGGTCCGCCGTCCGCGCCGTTGCCGCTTTTATCGTCGGCCAACTCTCTTCGCACTCGCGCCCCCCGGTCCTCTTGCCGGGAGTGGTCGGCCGAGCCCTGCCTCGACCAGGCAGGGGGCCTCTCAACTAGAAACGGGGAAGCTGTCTTGAGACGAAGAAAAAGAGCACACCTGCCCATAGCTGCCCTGGCTGCCTGTGCGGCTTTGACCGGCGGCCTGCTGCAGGCAGCGCCCGCCGTTGCCGCGCCGACGCCCAGCTCCGGCCACGGCAACAACGCGCACGCCGTGCCGGTGCCTCCTGGCCGCGTGACGGATCCGGACAGAAAGCTCGGCAGGGACTGGCAGGCCAGTTCCGACCGTGCGGTCACCGCCGCCGCCGACGCGGACGGCTTGCGTATCCTCGTCGCCGACAGCGACAAGGCGTACGTGTGGAAGACCGCTGCTGTCCTGGCCGAGCCGGGCTTGCCGGCGGACTCCTGGATCGGCAACCAGTGCCTGATGGACCGCGACCACGTCGCGGCCGTGTACGCGCCGCGCAGTTTCACCAACAAGCCGGACCTGATGCAGGGCGGCGCGTTCGCCGCCATCGTCGACCTGACGACCGGCAAGGTGAGGAAGCTGCCCTTCACCGCGTCGCTGGCCTCCTTCGACCCGTCCTGCAACACGACCACGCACCAGGCCGCGTTCACCGGCTTCAGGGACATGAACGACGCCGCGCACACCCGGAGCCGGGTGATCACCGTGGACGTGTCCGGGAAGACCACGGGGACGGTGGAGGCCAAGGGCGAACTGACGAGCGCCGTTCCGGTGCGGGACGGCACGGTCGCAGCGCTCGGCAGCCGCCTGGTCCACCTCGACCGCTCGGGCAGGGTGAAGAGCCTCGCGGACGCGGGCAGCGCTCCGTTCGACATCCGGCCTGCCGCCGACGGCACGATCGCTTTCCTCGAGCGCACGGGCAATTCCGCGGCGCGCGCCAGGCTGTTCACCGGCAGCGGCGCACCGAAGGGGATTGCCTCGGGCCGGCTCGGCGACCTCGACCTCGTGCAGGGCGGCGCGGGCAGGGTCTTCCTCACCGGCCGCCCGTACGGCACCCCTGCCGCTGCGGGAACCGGCGTCACTCGCCTTGGCGCCCCGGCCGGCACCGACATCTCCTCCGACGGCCGTCTCGCCGTCGACCCGGTCCTGGCACCTGGTGTGCGCGCCGGCCTGACGCACATCAAGAACGCGGGCCAGGGCTTCACGAAGTCCGAGGAGCCCGCCCCGCGCACGGCGCCGCAGGGCGCCGCTGGCGACGAGCCCCTGACGGTCACCAGCACCGCCACCGCCACGGGAACCAGGCTGACGCAGAGCGTGCAGCAGGACGCCGGCGACGGGTCGGGCAACGATCCCTCCCCGGTCCTGGTCACCGCCACCACCACGCGCACCCGGCCGGGGCGCTCGGCGAAGACGGCCGGGTTGACGGTGAGCCCGCCGACCGACGACGACCGCTGGTGCGCCATCTCCCGCAACGACGTCAACGTCCAGGCGCTGCAGCCGACGTCGAACCAGGTCGAGTGGGCCGTCGACATGGCCGTACGCGGGGATCTGAGCGCCAGTTACATCCGGCAGGGCGGATACCGTGCCCAGGCCGGCCTCGGCACCGTCGACCCGCAGTCGCTGTTCCCCCTGCCGAAACTGACGGGCGGCGGCAGGATCCCGGCCAACGTGGTCCTCGGCATCATGGCCCAGGAGTCCAACCTGTGGCAGGCCGAGGGCGGATCGATCCCGGGGCAGATGGGCAACCCGCTGGCCGCCGTCGACGGCTACTACGGCCACAAAGCCAACCCCAGCGACCCGGCCGCCTACTGGCAGATCAACTGGGACGAGTCCGACTGCGGCTACGGCGTCGGCCAGGTGACCGACGGCATGCGGCTGGCCGGTCACGAAAAGCCGGGCGAGACCAGCCTGGACCCGCGCCTGCAGAAGCTCGTCGCGATCGACTACGCAACGAACGTCGCGGCCTCCCTGAAGATCCTCGCCGACAAATGGAACGAGGTCCACCAGAACGGCCAGAAGATCACCGTCAACAACGACGACTCCTCCAGGGTCGAGAACTGGTTCACCGCCGTGTGGAACTACAACCTCGGCTTCAACCCTCCGTCGCAGGCCGGCAGCCACTCCGGGCACTGGGGCCTGGGCTGGTACAACAACCCGGCCAACCCGATCTACGCCAAGGGCTGGGGCCACCCGTTCATGAACACCGACGTGGACGGGCCGGAGGCGAACAAGGACGCCGCCCATCCGCAGGACTGGCCGTACGAGGAGAAGGTGATGGGCTGGGCCGCCTGGTCCATCGACACCGGCTACTCCTACGCCACCTCCGGCCGCCAGGACTGGCCCGGCGAGTCCGGCTTCTCCTCGGCCGGCTTCCGGCCCGCCTGGTGGACCCTGGTCGCCCAGCGCACCGCCGTACAGCCGCCGCTGGACGCCTTCTGCAACTCCAAGAACAACTGCGATTCCAACACTCCGCCGAAGTGCCCGGACGCCGAGTGCTACGCACAGTACTGGTGGAACCAGCCGAACGTGACATGGAAGGCCGACTGCGACACCAGTTGCGGGCACGAGAACATCAAATACGGGACGCTGGTGCAGGAACCGGGGCGCGGCTCCCGCCTCCAGACCGGTACGCCAGTGTGCTCCGCCGCCCCGGCCGGATCCATAGTCGTCGCCTCGGTGCCGGACGGAACGCCGTCCTGGAGCGATCAGAGCGGCCGCGCAACGATCCACTCCGCAGGAAGTTTCCAGTTCAAGTTCAACCCGGGTACGGAAGGCCGGTACGAAGCAAAGGCCGACCTGCACTCGGTGGGCGGCGGGTACGGCGGCCACTACTGGTACACCCACACCCGCAACGCCGACCACTTCGGCGGTGACGGCGGCTACATGACCATCGACGGCACCTGGACCCTCGGTCAGAACCTCAACTGGGCCCGTGTCCTGGTCCACCTTCCCGACACCGGGGCACAGACCAGGCAGGCCGCCTACACGATCGGCGGGTCCGACACGAACAGCCCTAGACGGATCGTGGAGCAGAGAGCCGGCCGATGGGTCAGCCTCGGCGTCTTCCACTTCACCGGAACCCCGTCCGTGACGTTGACCAACACCACCCCCGACGGGACCGGCGACGAGGACGTTGCCTGGGGCGCCGTCGCTTTCCAGGGCCTTCCCGGTAAACCGAACCACACGGTCGTCGCGATGGGCGACTCCTTCTCCAGTGGTGAGGGAGCCTCCGAGGGCAACCGGGACTACTACCCGGAGACGAACTGGCGCAACAAGGTCAGCGGAGACCGCGACGGCTGCCACCGCTCCACCTACGCCTGGTCCCGGCAGGCAAAGCTCCCCGGCGAACAGCTCTCCATCGGCGAGCTGGACGACAACTGGAGCGCGCGGATGGACTACCACCTCATCGCCTGCTCCGGATCCCGCACCTACAACGTGATCGCTCCGACCGACAACAAAGACAGGACATACGACAACAGCGGAGAGTTGCCGCAGATCGAGCAGGGATACCTGGACCAGAACACCGACTTGGTCACCATCTCCATCGGCGGCAACGACTCCCGGTTCGGCTACGTGATCACCCAGTGCATGGGGACAGGAAATCCGTGCCAGGAGAAGAAGTTCGACAACGTCGAAGGCAAGGGCGTACCTGACGGCCCCTACCAGGGCAAGCCGCTCGCGGAAGCCATCCCGGACCTCATCAGCGATGTCGTCGCACCCAGCATCCAGAAGACGATCGAGGCAATCCACGACAAGGCCCGGAATGCCCGGATCGTCCTCATGGGTTACCCGCCGCTGCTGTCCAACGACGCCTCCTGCCTCAACAAGATCCCCCCCGTAGGGATCTCACCGGAGGAATCGCAGTGGCTCAACGGCGTGGCCGACTACCTGGCACAGACGATGTTCGAGACCGCTGACCTCGTCAGGAAGCACGGAGTGGACGTCGGCTATGCCAACCCGCAGGCGTTC
>NZ_JBSFIH010000125.1:0-5142 GCF_053597455.1 Streptomyces sp. NPDC001393 | reverse complement strand
GCGGGTACTTCCTCGGGGCAGGCATCGTCAGAGCTCCTCTCATGAGCCCTATCTGACCTGCTGTCACCTCGCCCCGCATGTCGGGGGAACCTCAGCCGGGCTCCTTGCGCTGATGCTGTTCGCCTCGACGACGTATCGGATGGCACCGCCCTTCGGGCTCCAGCGCCCCGCCTTCGCGCCGGCACTCGGGCTGCGGGCGGCCCTGGCCGTGGTTCTGGCGCTGGCTGTCGGCTGGGCCCGGCGGTGGCCGGAGCATGTGTTCGGCGTGCTGCTGGCCGAGTCGGTCGCGGTGGTGCTGCTCGGGGAGCGGACGTGGCCGCTCTTCCTGGCGATGGGCGTCTTGGTCGGCTATCTCGCGGCCGTCCGTCCCCGCCGGATCTCCGCCCTCTCGGGCGTCACTGAACTCGCGGTCTGGTGGGGCGAAGCGATGACGGTGAATGACGACCTGGTGGAGTTCAGCGACTTCGCCAGCAGTCTTCTGGGCGCCGCGGCGAGCATTGCCATTCCGTGGGCGATCGGCAACTCGATACGCCAGCAACGTGGTTACAGCCAGGCCCTGCGCGCGCACGCCGCCGACCAGGCGGTCGCGGCTGAACGGCTCCGCATCGCCCGGGAGTTGCACGACGCGCTGGCCCACAGCATCGGCGTCATCGCGATCCAGGCCGGTGCGGCGAACCTGGTGCTGGACGTGGAGCCGGCCGGGGCTCGCCGGGCACTGGACGCCATCGAGGCCACCAGCCGTGAGACGCTGGCGGGCTTGCGGCGGATGCTCGTCTCCCTTCGCCAGGCCGAGGCCGGCGAGGATCCACCGGCCACCGCGCCACTCGCGGGCCTGGAGGCCGTCGACGGCTGACCGACACGATGGCGCAGGCCGGCGTCGAGGTGGATGTGCGATGGCAGGGGCGTCCGCGCCCGCTGCCGCCCGAAGTCGACCTGGCCGCCTTCCGGATCGTTCAGGAGTCGGTCACGAACGTGGTACGCCACGCGGGCGCCCACCGCTGCGAGGTGCGCATCACCTATCAGGAGGAGGAGTTGGCCATCGAGGTGCTCGACGACGGCCGCGGTCCCGTCCCCGGTCACCGTACCGGCCGAACCGGCTACGGGATCTGCGGGATGCGCGAGCGGGTCGCCCTGCTGAACGGCCAATTCAGCGCCGGGCCCCGGCCGGAGGGCGGCTTCCGGGTCACCGCGAGGCTGCCCGTATGACGCTCTCCGACACCACCGGCCCGGCGATCCGTATCCTGCTGGCCGACGACCAGGAGCTGGTGCGCACCGGGCTGGGCATGGTCATCACCCACTCCCCGGACCTGGAGCTCGTGGCCGAGGCGGCCACCGGCGCCGAGGCTGTCCGGCTCGCCAAGGAGATCCGCCCGGACGTCGTGGTGATGGACATCCGGATGCCCGGCATGGACGGCATCGAAGCGACCCGGCTGCTCACCGCGGGCGCGGCCGACCCGGTGCCGCGCGTGCTGATCCTGACCACCTTCGACGACGACGAGAACGTCTACGCCGCCCTGCGGGCCGGCGCGAGCGGCTTCCTGGTCAAGGACATGGCGCTGGTGGACATTCTCGCGGCGATCCGCGTGGTCGCCGCCGGCGACGCCCTGATCGCGCCGAGTGTCACCCGCCGCCTGATCGCCGATCTCACCGCGCGGCCCGGCCCGGCCGCGCAGAAGCGCCGGCTGCCGGGCATCACCGAGCGCGAGCGCGAGGTCCTGAGCCTGGTCGGCCGCGGCCTGTCCAATGCGGAAATCGCCGAGCAGCTCTTCATCGGCCCCGCCACCGCCAAGACCCACGTCGCCCGGCTGCTGACCAAGCTCGACGCCCGCGACCGCGTCCAACTCGTCATCGCCGCCTACGACGCAGGCCTGGTGTCCCCGTCCGGCTGAGTCCACCGGGACGGGAACGCCAGGACAGGAACGCCAGGACGGGAACCCCGGGCACCGCCCTATTACGGGCGCTGGACGGCGACTTCCGGCTCGTTAGGGGAAGGACCGTCCAGCAGCGGCTCCGGCACGCCCTTCAGCTGCAGGTCGAAGAAGTCCCCAAGGTACGTCCGGGTGATCGCCAGCCCGCGCAGCGGTGCTATCGCCCCGGGCGGGCTGGGTCGCCCCACCGCTTGGGAGAGCAGCGGCAGGTCGCTGAAGCTGCCGTGTTGGGCGCCGGCGACGGTGAGCCGGCGCTTCCAGCCGTCCAGGTGCTTCCAGGCGTCGTCCCAGGTGGTATCCATGCCCGGGCTCTCGTCGGACTGGGCGCCGAACAGGAGGAAGGGCCTGCCGTCCAGACCGGTGGCCGGGACCGGCACCTGGAAGGTGCCGTCCATATTCACCCCGGCCCGCACCCGGCGGTCGGCGACCATGGCCACGGCGGCGGCGTCACCGCCGATGGAGTGCCCGGCTATGCCGATCCGTCGTCGGTCGATCAGGTGGACATGCGTCCAGGGCGAGTGATGCGACGTCAGCTGGTCGATCACGAAGGAGGCGTCCTTCGCCCGGCTCCTGGCGACGGCCGGCAGACCGCCCGCCGGCGGCTGATCGCAGATGGCGCAGGGCAGGGTCCGTCCGTCGGGGAAGGTGACGCCGGGGGTCTCGTAGGTGTGGTCGATCAGCGCGACGACGTACCCGCGGCTGGCCAGGTCCTCGGCGACACTGCTGAACAGCGCCCGCGGGAAGGTGAAACCGGGCGAAAGCAGCACCAGCGGGAAGCGGCCCTGCACCGGCCGCGCGTCTGCCCGCGCCCACGTACGGACAGCGCTCAGCGCCTCGGGCGCGATGCCGGAGCCCGGAGCCTTCTCCTGCAGGAAAAGCCGGGCCTCCTCAGTGGTCATGTAGGGGGCCGGTCCCCCGCTCCCGGGCCGGGCCGGGTAGTACATCGACACCATCAGCTGCCGAGGTCCCGCCGCCGGCACCCAGGGGTCCTGACGGCTGTCGTCGACGAGGTGGAGCATGTCACGGCCGACTGCGAACCGGCCAGTCGGGCGGGGCAGTGCCGCCGCGAACCCGCTCGGCGCCGGGTGAGCGAAGGACACGGCGTCGGACGGCGTGGCGGCGAAGGCCGGTGCCGCGACGGCGATCGGCAGCGGCAAGACGAATGCGAGCACGGCGGTCAGCGCCGCGCGGCGGATACTGGTCATGCGCCAGAAACTAGATGGCGGACATACCTCCTGACGTCAGCCCAGCAGCGGACAAACGCTTCCGCTTCCAGGCGGATCCGCCGTCCCCTCGCAGGCAGACCACAACGCGGATTTCGAAACCGGTGAACGTGGGCGGTAAACCGGGATCCCGGGGGCGAACACGCTGGTCCGCCGCTTCGAACGCTACGAGGACATGATCCTCCCCTTCACCACGAACCTCGCGGTCCCCTTCAGCAAACCTCGCCGAACGCGACCAACGCCCCGTCAAGGTCCAGCAGCGCACCTCCGGCGGCTGCTGGCGCACCCTGCAGGGACTGGCCGACTTCGCCGTCGTCCAGTCCTACCTGTCCACCGCCAGCACGTGAGGCCGCGACAGACTCGACGCGCTCGTGCAGCTCCTCACCACCGGTGTGCGTGGCTCCCCCCTGCCCTGACGCCCTCCCCCGGCTGAACTCACGGCCTCCCGGGCCTCTCACGCTGCCAGCGGACCAAGTCGTCCAGGGCCCGGTGCAGGTCCTGGACAGACGCCAAGCCGCGGTGCTCGGCGACGACCCAGCCGGTGGCCACGTCACCACACTCCAACTCGGCCTCCCCGCTGTCCCACACCGTCAGCTGGCCGACCGCGTCCGGGCCCTCCACCGCCAAGACCATGCTCGCCTTGACCCACCCGGACCGGGACTCGTCCAGGTCCAGCGCGACCCCCCCTCCACGGCCAGGGACTCCCGCTTCGCCTCAACCCAGGCGCGCAGCGCCGGAAACAGGAACCGATCGAGTCGATCAACCCGCAACCGCCGGCACTTCCCCTCGGAACGGCCCGCGTTGAAGGTGCGCTACCTCGCCTCCGCGAGCAGATCGCCCCCCAGAGCGCGCGATGTCAACCACGTCGCAGCACACTGGAAGAAGGCGCTGAACCAGTTCCGACTCTTCTTCGAGGACTGGCTCAACACCAAGTGCTGGCCCAGGACTTACACAAAGTTCCGCGCGGATCTGCAAGCGCATGATCGTGCAGGAGTGGCTTCGATTCTACCTGCGGTTAGTGTTTCTTCATGATTTTGAAATAGGTTGCGCCCAGGTTGAGCTGGAACACCATGCCGTACTGCTTGCGTATAGCAGCCACCGAAGCGGAAGACGGTTCACGCAGACACCGTTTGACCGGTGGATCATTTTCACACGGACCTGTCGGTTCGCTGATGAAATTGGGTTTCCATTGACGGTAGCGTACCGGATCCCACTTCAGACTCTGGCTTACGGCGTCACGCGAAGGCACTTCAGGATTGCGTGTGTCATACGGCTTCCGGTAGTAGTCGATGAGCGCTCCGTCGACTGCGTGGTTGAACTCAATGCCGGGTACGTTCCGGTCGCCGGCTGTGAGGATCCCGTCGAGGACGGACACGATGTGTTTCGGGTCGGCGCCGAAGTAGGCGGTGACATTCAGACCGCAGCTGATCTTGTACAGGTCGCTGTCCCTGGTCTCCAGCCATCCCTTGGCTGTTCCGCCCCAGCAGTTGTCGCGGACCACGACCAGGCCGAGCTTCAAGGGCGTGTGCTCGACGTACGCCTGAACCACTTCTCTGAGCCCAGCTTCCGACTTCTGCCTGGCGTTGACCGCTTCCGGGCTGTCGGCAAGTTTGCGGACAGTTTTCTCCGGTACAGCCCGGTCCTCTGCCGAGCACGCGGACACCGCCAGCGCCAGAAGCATCAATGCCGCTGTCTTGACCTGCTTCATGAACGTGGCTTCCTCCCGTCTGCCCCCAGCATGCAGCCCACGTGCGGCCGGCAGCATGAGTATGGGTACTCAAAAAGTGTGTGGGGAAGCCCTGTTGGGCTTCCCCACACGGTCTGGCTGGGTTACTTCTTGGGCCAGGCGCCCAGCGCGGCCTCCAGGGTGTCCGCGTACAGTCGCGCCCCGGCGATCTTCGGATGGAATGACTGCGCGGAGATACCGAACTGGAAGAACGGCCAGTCGATCTTCGGTTCGTCGCTGTCTGTCAGATCGGTGACAATGCCGT
>NZ_JBSFIH010000124.1:0-5658 GCF_053597455.1 Streptomyces sp. NPDC001393 | reverse complement strand
ACTGCGGTGCTCGACCACCCGGATCACCAGCCTCGTCCAGGCCGTCCTCACCCTCCATCTGACCAGCTCAGAGTGAAGATGGAAAAGGCTCAGTGAGATCACCGCGGCCTGC
This sequence comes from Streptomyces sp. NPDC001393, assembly GCF_053597455.1. NCBI lineage: Bacteria > Bacillati > Actinomycetota > Actinomycetes > Kitasatosporales > Streptomycetaceae > Streptomyces > Streptomyces sp. NPDC001393. The sequence goes on along the minus strand of NZ_JBSFIH010000124.1, from coordinate 5,546 downwards.
GACCGTTACTTCGCCGTCGAAGCCCTCCGCTCGGACACCGGCCACTACACAAGGACACTCGCTGCCTGGACCAAGCGGCTGATGCGGGCGCGCGACGACGTGACGGCACTTGTCGGCGAGTCCACCTATCGCACCTTCCGTACCTACCTGGCGGCTGCGGAACTGGGTTTCCGACACCGCCACTACACGCTGTACCGCCTGCGGCTTAGCCGACGCACTGGGGTGCTGAATCTCGCACCATAAGACGCAGTGGTGGGCTCGGCTCCCGGTGCTGTGCCCACGCTGCTGCCGTCGCTCGTGCCGGAGAGGGTCACCTGGCACTGACCACCGCTGACGACAGGAAGGCTGTTACGCGGGCCAGTCGGAGAGTTCACTACCGTTCATACAGCGCTCCCGCCCGCGCACCCCCAGTGCCTCAGTGCGCCGATGCGAAAGCTGCGTCGGCGGAGGCGAGCCGGAAATAAGGGCTACAGACCATCACTTCAGACGGTGAGGTGGGACGTGACCGAGACCGTCGTTCCGTCATCTGCAGAAGATCTTGACCTGGACATGATGCGGTCACAGATCGACGCGGTGCTGGATGTCTTCCTCAACGCTCAGATTCGGGAAGCCGTACTGCCACAACAGGGGGTAGCTGCGACTGCCCACGGAGTGTCACCGGCCATGATGCGCCTCCGACCCTGATTGCTCACGCCCGGCCGACAGGGCCAGTGCGCACCGAGCGCGGATTACGGTGTTCTCGCAGGAACTACTGCTCGCGAAGTCGTGGATCCTACACCAATCGAGTCGTTTGACAACGAACCTAGTCGTTTCGGCTTTTTTGACAGTGAACCTAGTCGTGCGGGATGAGCACGCTGGGGGTGTTGGATGGCCGTACCGGCTGGGACGGACGGGGCCGTGCCGTACGTCGAGGTGTCGTGCGTTGATGGCAGGTGCGAGCGTCGACGGCGTCCGCTGTTGGACTGCGTGTCGGTCAGGTTCGAGGACGCGGTTCCGGTACGGCCGTTTCGGTGGCCGGGTGGGCGCCATTTCCACCCGGAGCTGAGCAGCGGTTACACCGCGGGCTTCACTCGTGCGGGCTAATAAGCGATCTTGCTCCGGTTTTGACCGTACGTGATGCCTAGCCTTGCTGTGACGGCGGGTGGCCAGCAGTGAGTGCGTGGCACCGCCGTAGAGCCTGGGGGTGCGGTGGAGGTTCGGGATGTGCGTCATGCATATGGTCGCCGTGAGGTCTTGCGGGGCCTCGACCTTGATCTGCGGCCTGGTGTGCTGGCCGGGATTGTCGGCGAGAACGGTGCGGGCAAGTCGACGCTGTTGAAGATCTTGTCTGGTGAGCTGCGCCCGCTGGGTGGCACGGTCCGTCATGAGGGCCGTTTCGGCTACTGCCCGCAGGACGTGGTGGTCAACGAGGCTCTGACCGTGCGCCAGCATCTGGAGTTCTTCCGAGTCGCGCGCGGGCTGTCGGATCTGCAGCACGCCGGGCGGGTGATGGACGCGTTGCGCTTGTCGGAGTACGTCGATGAGCGTGCCGGCCTGCTCAGCGGCGGCACCCGTCAGAAGCTGAACCTGACCCTGGCGCTGATGCACGACCCGCAGGTGCTGCTGCTGGACGAGCCCTACCAGGGTTTCGACTGGGAGACCTACCAGCGTTTTTGGGACTTGGCAGCCCGATTACGCGATACGGGCCGCTCCGTCCTTGTCGTCTCCCACCTGGCCTATGACGCTGAGCGCCTGGACGAGTTGTGGCGCCTTCAGGGCGGCGTGCTGCGCCCGGCTGAGGGGGTGTCGGCGTGAGGCGGCACCTGAACCTGTTCGTCACAGCAGTCCGCTTCGACCTGGTCGAACACGCCCGGAACAGGCTCGCCATGGTCCTGGTCGCCGTGTTCATCCCCTGCTGGATCAGTCTGGCGTACGCCGTCATCCCCAGAAGGCACCTGCCCTTCCGCCTGCGGGCGACCGGCCGGCTGCTGGCACCGGCCGGCAACGAGATCACGCAGATCACCGGCGCCATCAACGCCGTCACCCTCATCACCGGGTTCATGATGTTCGCCATCACGTTCAACGGCGGGCGCTTCGACCGCCGCCTGGCCTTGGCCGGCTACCCCCGCATCCATCTCGTCCTGGCCAAGACCACCTCGCTGACCCTGGCCTCCGGCGCCATCGCGGCCTACGCCACCGCGGTGATCTGCATGGCCTGGAGCCCTCGCCAGCCACTGCTGCTCGCCGCTGCCTTGTTCTGCGGAGCGATGACCTACGGGGCGCTCGGCGTCGTCTTCGGCTCGCTGCTGCGCCGGGAGGTGGAGGGCATGTTCGCCCTGGTCATGACCAGCCTCGTTGATGTCGGTCTTCAAAATCCCCTGGCCGGCGGCGGTGCCGGAAGCCAGGTCGTGCAGTTCCTGCCTACCTACGGCACCATGCAGGCTGCCTCAGCTGCGGGTTTCACCCGCGAGTGGCTGCCCGGTGATCTGGCCGTTCAGTTCCTGTGGTTCGCCGGCGCCGCGTTCCTGGGCCTGCTCGCCTTCCACCGCCGCACCAAAGACGCCCTGACCGCCATGCCGTCCTTGCGTCTGCCTTGGCTGCCCACGCGCCGACACCCTGCGCACCCGGCCCGGGCCACGTCGACGCCCCGCTGAGTGACGCCCCCGCACGACGGCCCAACAAGGGCCCTGGAGGGACGTGTCGCGCCCTCATCGCAGAGCGAAGTCCTGACCCCGAAAGGGGGCCGGTTGAGCAGAAAAGGGTTCACAGATGCTGGTAGGGCGATGGCTGGACGCGGCGGGTATCACCGATCCTGTCCTTCGGCACTGCTACACGGTGTGCGCGCGAGAGGTATCAGGTCTCGGCGCAGGGCGCGGCCTCTGGGGGGCGCTGCGCCTCGCGCCCGCAGCGGCACGGCCTCACATGGCGGCGCTGGGGGCACACGGGTGCCGTGCCGATGCCTGTGTAGACAGCGGGCCGGTAGAGAGGCGTCACCGTCGTCTCGCCGATTTCGCGGAGGCCACCTGGGCGGCATTCGCCGCCGGCGGCTCCGACGACCCCGTCCTGCATGCCACGGTGCACACCTACCGGACCTTCGGAATGCCGCTGTCACTGATCGAGGACATGTTCACCGGGATGCAGCGCGACGTCGACTTCCGCGACTTCGCCACCTACGCGGATCTGTGCCAGTGGGCGATGCAGGTCGCCGGCTGCCCGTTTTACGGGGCCCTGTGGGCCGTGGCTGGCACCGAACTCACGGAAGCGCAGCCGCTGGTGCGTGAGTTCGCCGAACTTGGCCAGTTGACCGACGTGCTGTGTGACCTGTCGGAGGACCTCGACGACGGCCGCCTCTACCTCCCTCTCGAGGATCTCCACCAGTTCGGGGTCCACCCCGAGGACGTCAGGGCCAAACGGTGGACACCGGGCATGGCCGACGTCATCGCGTTCGAGGCCGAGCGTGTCACCGACGGGTTGACCGCTCTGACCGCTGAACTGGAACGCACCCCGGTCGGCCCCGTCATCCACGCATTGGCCGAGCATTTCAGGCTGCTCCTGGCCGGTGTGCTGGCCGCAGGTCAGGACGTGCTCCACCGGCCGGTCCAACCACCCATGAGCGCCGTCCTCAACGCGTGGCGCCCCCTGATGCGCGCCGTCATCCCCTGCTGACCATCGAAAGGACGTGTCTTGTCCACCGCCCTGAACCCCAGAGGCACACATATTCCGCTGCTGGAGGCTGAGCTGCTGCGCTGGGTGGGCAGCGGCGACAGCCTGCTGGAGCTGGCCTGCCTGGACGCCCTGTTCCCCGCGGGCAAGCTCCTTCGCCCTGTCCTGTGTATGGAGTCGGCCAAGGCCGTCGGCGGCACTGCTGAGCAGGTGCTGGCGTTCGCGGCCGGCATCGAATGCCTGCACGTCGCCAGCCTCGTCCACGATGACATCGTCGATCAGGACCCGGTACGCCGCGGGCGGGCCTCCACCGCCGAGCAGTACGGTCTCGCCGAGGCCCTGGTAGCAGGCGACGGACTGTCGATGGCCGGCATTGCGGCCATGCTCAGCGGCGGCCCCGCCGAGCGCGTACTGCACGCAGCACGGGTCACCGTCGAGGCCCTGCGTCATATGTGCCAGGGCATCATGCGCGAAACCGAGATCCGCGGCGACCTGACCTGCGGGGTACCCGCCGTCCTGAACATCATGCAGGCCAAGACCGCCGCGCTGACCGGCGCCGCCTGCCAGGCCGGCGCCATCCTGGCCGGAGCAACCCTGGAGCAGCACCAGGCCCTACGCCAGTACGGAGAACAGCTCGGCATGGCCTTCCAGATCCGTGACGACCTGCTCCCCTACACCGCCGCGGACCAGATCACCGGCAAGACAGCCATCAGCGACGTCGCCAACCTGCAGCCCACCCTGCCCATCCTGCTCGCGTACGAAGTGGCCGACAAAGCCGACCGAGACCGCCTGACCACCGTATTCCACGGCGACACCGACCCCGTCACCGCACACCGAGACATCCTCACCGTGCTGACACGCACCGGCGCCCTCACCAAGGCGGCCCAGATGGCATCCTCCCGCGCCGAACAAGCACACGTTGCACTCACCGGCCTACCGGACGCACTGAGCCTCGCCCAACTGGCCACATCAGCAGCCGACCGTCAGCACTGAGAGAGAGGGCCGGGGACTGGCGCGGTGGCTGATGCTCCGCTTCCCGTCCCCGCCCCTGGTCTGCACCGGGCTGGCCGCTCAGCCCTCAAATACAGGAGACCTGCGCTCATGAACACCTCCCGCATCCTCACGCGCTGCGCTCTGGCCGTGGCTGGGGCCGCCGGTGTCCTGGCGGTGGCGGTGACTGTCATCCCCCAGGAGGAGACCCCGGCCGCTCAGAGTGGGAAGTCCCCTCCGCTCCTGGCCGCCCTTACGCAAGCGGCTTCGCTGCCGTACGCCTGCCAGGAAGCGATCTTCAAGACCGGGGATCAGTTCGCCACCACCCGCTACGCCGTCCCGGACGAGTTCTGGGACGCCGCTGTCGCCGCTCTGGGCAGTCTGACCGAGACCGAGCGGGCCGAACTCACCCGGCCTGCCTGTGCGGCGTGGAACAGTTGGGCCACCACCAACAGCTCCGCCGTGACGGGTGAACTCGACAACCGCTACCGCAACGCCGCCCTGCCGGTGTGCAACAAGTTCACCGTCGCCACTGTGGGAACGGTCAGGAAGTTCTCCCCGAACACTCCCGCGGCGGCCCGGGGCCTGGAAAAGGTGGTCAAGAAGGTGTGGACCGAGGCCATGACCGAACTTTCCGCTACGGCCTCCGACGCCACCTGCCGCACCTCATACAGCACCGCCAAGACCGCCTGGTGACCATGCCGCTGCGGACTATGGTGACGCCCCTGCGCGACGATGCCCGCTGGCTCTCAGGGCCAGTACGGCTGTTGTCGCTCCCTATGTGACGGGGGGTCACCACGACGACCAGGGTTCACCCAGCAGTGAGCCTTTTCCAACCTGCGGCTGCAGCCTGGTAGTTGGGCTGACAACATGGTGAAGCCCCTGGTAGATGGGTTTTCGACCAAGAGAACCGT
>NZ_JBSFIH010000123.1:0-5796 GCF_053597455.1 Streptomyces sp. NPDC001393 | reverse complement strand
ATCTTCCGCAGAGCGCGTTGCAGCCCCAACCTCATGGCCGTCATCGCCAAAGCCATCCTCACTCTGGAGAGGCAACGCTGAAAGGGCTCACTGCTTCGATCATGGCGGTGTTGCGGGCGGAAAGGACGGGAAGCCCGACTTGGTTCAGCAGGTTGTGCGTGCCGACCACGTTCCGTGGCCTGCCCGGTGCGCCGTTCCGTACGGTCGGGCGGCCTGGCCGGCCGGCGCCTTTCATCCTTCAGTCCTTGGCGTGTGCCTGTTCCAGATCGCAGGTCTGCGGAAGATCGCGTTCACGGCGCATCGGGCTCATGGCCAGGATGAGCCAGCTGAGCGCGACGATTCCCGTCATGATCCACATGGCGGGCCGGTACCCGACGGCGCCGCCGAGCAGACCGCCGAGCAGGGCCCCGAGCGGAATGGTGCTGTGGTTGATCATCATGGCCGTCGCCACGACCCGGCCGAGCATGTGGGGCGGGCAGTAGGTCTGCCGGAAGCTGCCGACCACGATGTTGGCCACGGAGATGCCGATCCCCACGAGGAAGGCGCCCATCGCGAACAGCAGCAGTCCCGGACCGGTGGTGGTCATTGGCAGGAGCAGCGCGAAGGGCGCGGTGGCCACTTGCAGGAGGAGTAACCCGCGCCCGGCGCCGAACCGTCGGCTGACCCTGGTGGCCACCAGCGCGCCGACGATTCCGCCGGTGCTGCCGCTGGTCAGCAGTAGCCCGACCATGGCCGGGTTCAGTCCGACGGTGCGGACCAGGAACACGACCTGGACCGCCTGGTAGCCCATGAGTGCCATGTTGATCACGGCGCCCCAGGTGCCCATCGGCCGCAAGTACCGGTCCCGGCCTACGAAGCGGAGTCCTTCGGCGATCTGCTGTCGGAGGGGGGCGTGTTCCTCGTCGGGAGCGGGATCCGGCTCGATCACTCTGATCCGCTTCAGACAGATGGCGGAGATCAGGAACGTCACCGCGTCGGCCAGAAGCGCGGTGACCGCGCCGAATGTCTGGGCAAGTAGCCCCGCCGTCCCTGGCCCGGCGACCTGGGTGGCGGCCGCACTGCCCTGCAGCTTGGCGTTGCCCTCCATCAGGTCACAGCCGTCGAGCACGATCCGGATGTACGAGTGGTACGCGGTGTTGATGCATACTGCCGCGATGCCGCAGATCAGCGCGACGACGACCATGTGCTCAAGGGTGAGCGCGTCGAGCCACGCCGCCAGTGGGATGCTCACCAATTCCGCGGCGGAGACCAGATCGCACGCGATCATCAGTGGCCGTTTGCGTATCCGGTCCACCCACGCGCCGACCGGCAGGCCCACCAGCAGCCAGGGCAGCCACACCGCCGCGGCGAGCAGGCCAACTGCGATGGAGTTGGCGTCCAACACCACGACCGCGATCAGCGGCAAGGCCACCACGGTGATGCTGTTGCCCAGCCCGCTCACCGTCTCGCCCATCCAGAGCAGACGGAAATCCAGTTGGGCGAATACTCCCCAGCGGCTTCTGGGCCGGTCCGGTGTGTCATACATCGGGTCCACCCTCGGAATCATGCCGTGAGCTCTCGAGCCCTTCGAGCGGGCAGGGCTTCGGCGTAGTTGTGTGACGCCCGGTTCGTGGCAATCTGTCAGCTGGGCGGCGCTCTCGGAACGTGACAGGCACGGCTTCCAAGATCATGGAGTTCTCTACGCCCCGTGATCCGAGTGGAAGACCGTGCCTGCCGACGCATCATCGCTGATCCCGCCTGCCTTTGACCAACTCCGCGAGCATGGCGAGGCCGTGCCCGAGGACGTCCCGGGCCTGCTGGAGCGATTGGGCGAGGTGCCCGACCCGCGCGATCCGCGCGGTGTGCGGCACGCTCTGGTCGTCGTGCTCGCGCTGACCGCGTGCGCGGTGTTGGCCGGAGCGACCTCCCTGCTGGCGGTCGGCGAGTGGATCGCCGACGCTCCGTCCGCTGTCCTGGAACGCCTTGGCGTACGGCCCGATCCGGTGTTCCCAAAGCGGTGCCTGCCTGCGGAATCGACGGTGCGGCGGCTGCTGGGCCGCATCGACGGCGACGCGTTGGACCGGGCGGTGGGCCGCTGGCTGGCCGACCGGCGTTCCGGCGCCGACGGCCGGCTGCGCGGACTGGCGGTCGACGGCAAGAGCCTGCGCGGAGCGGCCAGGGCCGAGGGCCGGAAGATCCACCTGCTCGCCGCCTGCGACCACGTCCGCGGCCTGGTGATGGACCAGCTGGACGTGGGCGAGAAGACCAACGAGATCACCTGTTTCAAGCCGCTGCTGGAGACCGTCGCCGACCTGGCGGGCGTGGTCGTGACCAGCGACGCGATGCACACCCAGCGCGAGCACGCCGACTACCTGCTTGCCGGGGCGCGCACTACATCGTGATCGTGAAGGGGAATCAGAAGAAGCTCCGCAAGCAGCTCAAGTCGCTTCCGTGGAAGCAGATTCCGCTGCAGTCACGCACCCGTGACGCCGGGCACGGCCGGGGCGAGATCCGCCGGATCAAGGTGTGCACGGTGAACAACCTGCTCTTTCCCGGGGCCCGCCAGGCCGCCCAGCTCAAGCGCCGCCGGGTGGACCGCAGGACCGGGAGGATCAGCATCAAGACCGTCTACGCGGTCACCAGCCTCACTGCCGAGCAAGCCACGCCCGCCGAGCTCGCGAGCTTGATCCGTGACCACTGGAAGATCGAGGCCCTGCACCACGTCAGAGACGTGACGTTCGCCGAGGACGCCTCCCAGCTGCGGACCGGCGCCGCACCTCGCGCCATGGCCACCTGGCGCAATCTCGCCATCGGTGCTCTCCGCCTTGCAGGGAGCACCAACATCGCCGCCAGCCTGCGGCGCAACGCCCGCGACGCCGGCAGGCCGCTCGCCCTCCTGGGACTCACATGATCACGAAACGGACGGCGCATCACTTCGCCGAAGCCCTGAGCCCCTTCCAGCCCGGATTATTCCTCTTATCGGAAGACGCAACATCTTGCACTCTCCGCTTCGCGCGCCCGAGGCATGCGCCTGATCCGGACCGCCAGCCGCCCTGTACACCTGAACTCATGGCTGAGCGTCGTCGCTGCCAGAAGGAACTTCCCGGTTCTGCTTGGGAGTTGATCGAGCCGATCCCCAGCGACCGGCAGACCGGACGTTCGCTCCCCGGCGGCCTCCCTATGCGCTGGAACGGCTTGCGACCCTGCGGCCACTGAACGGCTCGCACCTTCCGAACACTGCGTCACCGAATGCAACAAACAGCGAAAGGAGACCTGAAGGATGTCTGGCAATAGCGTGTCCAACCCTGTGGGCCGGGCTTATCTGGGTGACGTGTTCATGCGTCATCCGCTGACGACGCAGAACCAGGAGGAGCTCGAGATCGCCTCCAAGGTCGACTTCGTTCTGCACCGGAACTCGAACGCGTTGAGGAGGACGCCCGAAGGAGGAGGAGATGCGATCACTCCTGTGGGGTTCTCCTTGAACGAGGTGCGGTACGGCGGATTCCCGCAAGAGGAAGATACGGCGCAGCAGCGCGGGTGGCGTGCCTACATGAACCTGGGTGTGCCGCTCATCGAAGAACAGAGCAACATCATTCAGCCTCCCCCTGACATGCTGTCCAAACAGACGTACGTCAACGCAACGGACCCCATCGAAATCACCGCGACCGACACGGTCGAATTCTCGATCTCGAACACGATCAGCTGGTCGCTCCAAGGGCAAGTGCAGCTCACGTTCGGGGCGAAGGCCACCGCATCGCTGCAGGAGCAGCTGCAGAAGAGCATGGCGCTGAACCAGTCCCAGAAGACCACGGCGAAGAACAGCAAGGACAACATCGGCGTGGACAACGAGTCACAGACGCAGGCGACCAGTACGACCACAGCGACGACTTCCGCCACCGGCACCGGGGAATTGTCTGCGCAGCTGATGCTCGGGGTCACCGCTTCCGTCAGCGGTTCGCTGACCACGTCGTGGAAGCACACGTCATCGCTCAGTCTCAAGGTGAGCAGCCGAGTGGACGTCATGGCGACCACGCGACGGCAGATCAGGAGGTTCGACTACGCGTTCCCTGTCACCTTCGGCGGGTGGGTCGCCTTGTACTACCCACGGCCCGTGCCCGTGCAGTGGACTCCTCCGCAGTCCCAGAAGCCGCAGTACTCCCAGGTCATCGCATGGCCGCTCGGCGAGCTGGCCGACAACAGCAACAACTTCGACATGGCGGACAAGGACAAGCGGTTCATGCAAAAGGGAGTGGCCGAAGTCGTCGCTGTCAAAGTCGGGGAACACCGAGTCTTCCAGCCCGAAGAGATCGATTTCGCGAGCCAGAAGCAACCCCTCTAGAAGAACTGATTCCGCTTCGACCGAGGAGATCAGGAGGGAAGGCCATGTCCTTCAAGAACGTATTCGACACCGGCGGCGGCGAAGCCGACTCCGCCAAAGAGTCGGCACAGGCGCTCCACAGTGATGCTCCTGGCGCCGGCGATGTCTCGGCGGATGTGTGTGATCTGGAGAGGGAGCGCGACCCGTGGCTCGTGCGCCAGACGGCGCACGGGGCGTTCGACGTGATGGGTTTCCTGAGCCCCTTCTTCCAGCAGTTCCAGGATGTGTCCGCTGCTCAGCGCCAGGTCTCGGAAGACCCCGGCTCCACGTCCTCCATGGCGTCGTCGGCCACGAAGGCGCTCGGGCCGCCCAAGGCGAACATCAGCGCCGAGGACATGCCCAACATGGAAGACCTGTCGAAGCTCATCGGCGACAGGAGGAGCTTCGCCCTGGTCGCAACGGGTCTGGGGGCGTCCGAAGGGCTCGCCGTGGCCCCGTCGCAGAACACGGCCTACGTCGCCGACCGCGACGGCCACAAGCTGTCCGCGGTGCAGCTCCCCACGGGCGCCCAGCGCGTGGTTGCAAGGGGCCTGGGCGACATCGGCGATGTGAAGGTGGACGGGACAGGAACGGCCTACACCACGGACTTCAGCGGTGCGCGTCTGCTCGCGGTGGACCTGTCCAGCGGCTCCTCCCGCACGGTCGCCAGCATCCCCGGTGCGTACGGCGTCGCGCTGGACGGGACCGGCACGGCCTATGTCGTCAACTGGAGCAACGGACAGCTGATCGCGGTCGACCTGCGCAGCGGAGAGAAGAGGACGGTCGCCAGCGGACTGCCAGGTGGTATCTCCGGCGTGGCGCTGGACGGGAAGGGCAAGGCATACGTCGGCCGGAAGGACGGCGGCGGCCAGCTGTACGAGGTCAGCCTGGCCGACGGCGACAACCGCATCGTGACCAGCCTTTCCGGGGCGAGCACCATCCGCGTGGAGCTCGACGGCGCCGGCAAGGCGTACACCCTCGACCATGTGGGCGGGCGCCTGTACGAGGTGACCCTGGCCGACGGCGCGCAGCGCGTCCTGGCCAGCGCTCTGGGGACGTGCGAAGGCCTCGCGCTGGACAGCGGCAACGGCCAGATCTTCGTCAGCAACCGTGAAGGACAGCTGTGGCAGATCTCCCAGCGTGCTGCCCAGGCCTTGGGAGGTGTCGGCAAGGTCGTGACCCAGGGGACGCCTGGTACCTGACGGCGGCGGAGGGCAACGGGCGAGGCCCTGGGACCGCGTGCGGGAGGTGTCTGGCGTTCCGGCACCACAACCTAGGGCCGGGTCAGTCGTACGTCGCCGACCGACCGTACCTGTCACAATGAGCGACCGGAGCGCGGTGTCAGTGAGCCTTTTCCAACCTGCGGCTGCAGCCTGGTAGTTGGGCTGACAACATGGTGAAGCCCCTGGTAGATGGGTTTTCGACCAAGAGAACCGTGTCCACCAGAGGCTTCACGTGCT
>NZ_JBSFIH010000122.1:0-5861 GCF_053597455.1 Streptomyces sp. NPDC001393 | reverse complement strand
GACACGGTTCTCTTGGTCGAAAACCCATCTACCAGGGGCTTCACCATGTTGTCAGCCCAACTACCAGGCTGCAGCAGCAGGTTGGAAAAGGCTCACTGAGACGCGGCAGAGCGGAGGCGGGGAAGATTTCGCGTGAGCAGAACTGCGCGGCGCGGCCCTCGTCCTTTTCCGTGCGCTGGTCGAGGCCGACGGTCTGCAGTGACATCCTGGTACCCGGCTCACTCCAGTCGTAGCAGCGGGCGAAGAAGTCTGTGTACGCGTGGATGCGCTCGCCGGTGGTCAGCCCGGGGCGGGTGATGTGCTCGAACGCTCCTACGGAAACGATGGCGTCGTAGGGGGCGGAGGGTGTGTGGTCGCGCCAGTCCTGCAGGAGGACTTCCACGCCGGACAGGCGGCGGTCCCAGATGTTCTGGGCCTGGCTCTGGCTGAGTGTGAGACCGGTGGCGACTGCGCCGCGTTGGGCGGCTTCGGCGAGCAGGGCTCCCCAGCCGCAGCCGATGTCCAGCAGGTGAGTGCCCGTACCGACCCCAGCCCAGGTGAGGTGGGCTCGGTTCTTGGCGGATTGGGCGGCGTGGAGGACTTCGGTGTCGCTGGGGTCGCCGCCGATGCCGTCCCACAGGGCCGCGGAGTAGGTGAGGGAGGGATCCAACCATAGGCGCCAGAAGTCTGTCGGCAGGTCGTAGTGGAGGGCGATGTCGTCGCGGGAGGCGCCGCGGACCGGCTCGGGGGGTGTGGAGGTCGTCATGGTCCTGTCTTTGATGAGCTGCTTGGTCACGGCGTGTTGAATACGAGAACGGCGTTCTGGCCGCCGAAGCCGAAGGAGCTGCTGACGGCTGCGTTCATCGGGGTTTGTCTCGGGGCTTTGGTGACCAGGTCCAGTTGATGGTCGAGTTCCTGGCGGAGGCTGTTGGCTGTGGGGGGAATGGCCTGGTGCTGGAGGGTCAGCACAGTGCAGGCGGCTTCGATGGCCCCGGATGCTCCCAGCGCATGTCCCAGCGTGGCTTTGGTTGCGGTCACCGGTGGCGGTGAGCCGAAGACAGTGTGCAGGGCCTGGGCTTCGATGCGGTCGTTCATGACGGTGGCGGTGCCGTGCGCGTTGATGTGGTCGATCTCGTCGGGGTGGAGTCGGGCGTCCGTCAGGGCATCGTGCAGGGCCTGGACAGCTCCCCGCCCTTGGGGGTGAGGGCTGGTGGGATGGTGGGCGTCGCAGCTGGCGGCGTACCCGCAGAGGTGTGCGCGTGTGGGCGCACCTCGTGCCTTGGCGTGGACGGGGGTCTCCAGGAGGAGGATGCCGGCTCCTTCTCCGAGTACGAAGCCGTCCCGGTCGGGGGCGAAGGGCCGGCAGGCGTGCTTCGGGCAGTGACCTTGGCGGGAGAGGGCGCCCATTTGCCCGAAGCTGGCTGAGCTGATGCGGTTGCAGGCCGACTCGGCTCCTCCTGCCAGGACAATGTCGCACGCGCCGTCCAGGAGTTCACGTGCGACGCCGATCGCCGTGGCACCGGAGGCGCAAGCTGTGTTGACGGTGAAACTGGGCCCTTGGAGATCGAAGTGGAGGCTGATTTCCGCGGCAACCATGTTGGGGGAGCTTCGGGGGACCATCAGGGGAGACATGTCTTTCACCCGCCTGGCGCCGAGTTTGGCGACCTCGGCCTCCCAACGGTCCGTACTGGCGGATGCCACGCCGAGGACGACCCCGACCCTGCGGCGGTTGATGGCGGCGAGGTCGAGCTGGGCGTCCTGGACCGCTTCACGGGCGGCGATGAGTGCCATCTGTGTATGGCGGTCCAACCGCCAGGTCAGGCGTCGACCGAGAGTGGCGTCGGGGTCGAAGTGTGGTGCACGGCAGGAGAAGTCCACGGGCATTCCGGCCAGTTGTGGGTCACGCGTTGCGGTGGAGCGTCCGGCCAGCAGTCCTTGCCAGGTCTTTTCCACGCCGACGCCGGCTGCGGTGACCAGACCCAGGCCGGTCACGGCGACTGGGTGTCCACTCACGAGTGGGTGAGGGGCGAGTGGGCTGGTGACTTTGGTTCGACGACTGCGGTGCCGACGGAGCGCTGACGCATTTCCCTCCATCGGCGGGCGCGCAGGCCGATGTCGTGCACGGTCGCCGTGATCGCCTCCCGGGCGGCCTCGCTGCCCGGTCCGAGTCCTGTCATTCGTTCCAGGTCGAGGGTGGACAGCAGGGGGGTGATGACACGGTCGTGGTAGACGCCGAGGTCGTACCAGCCGGCCATCGCGACCTGTCCGGACAGCGAGGCGAAGTCGGGCAGAGTGCGGCCGGGCATCGCGAAGGTACGCAGGGTCTTGAGCAGTCCGTCGAGTGCCTCGTCGGGGTCAAGTTCGAGCAGGGCTCTGAAGAGGTCGCGGTAGAACACCATGTGGAGGTTCTCGTCCTGGGCGATGCGGATGAACAGCTGGGCGCATACCTGCTCGCCGCAGTGGTCCGCGGTTGCTCGGTGAGCGACTCGCGTGGCCTGCTCCTGGATCATGACGTAGGCCAGCCCTGCGGCACCGCTGATGTCTTCGCCGGTAGGTGTGCTCATGTGACTCATGCGAGCCCGTTCGAGGGCGACGGGGTCGACCGCCCTGGTGGTGTGCAGGTAAGCCCGGATCGCTGTGGCGTGGCGGTCTTCCTCTGCGGTCCAGCGGTGAATCCACTCACGCCAGGCTCCCGTGCCTCCGGTGCCGGTCAGCAGCTGATGATGGTAGCTGGGCAGATTGTCCTCAGTGAGCACGCTGAGTGTTAGCGCGGCGCGGGCAGTGGGCGAGAGGTCCGATTGAGCCTGTTGCCAGGGCAGGCCAGCCAGAGGGCCGTCGAAGTCGCAGCCCCGGCCCCACGGCACGTACTGGTGCGGAAACCACTCCTGCGTCGTTGCCAGGTGCCGGTCGAGGAGGCCGGCCACGACCGGTTCCAGCTCAGCGAACCAGTAAGGGATCTCTGTGCGGTTGTGCTGCTGACTGTGAGCCATGTCTCCGTGACCGTAAGGGAGTCGTAGCCGCGGGACACAACCAGTCCAAAGGTGATCATCCGATCGAGGCAACAGCATCGGCCATTGGAGTGACACCGGGGCCTGTCTGACCCTTATGGCGGTGTTGGATCGGCTCGTCGCCACTCCGGCGCGCCTCGGTGCCGACAGGAAGCGTCCGTGCCATGCCGACCTTGCTCGCCGTTCACAAGCTGCTGCCTCCTCACACCTATCCGCAGTCGGTGCTCGCCGACGCGCTGGCCGAGGAACTACGACTCAAGGGCTATCTGCGTGATCTGCTCTACCGGTTGTTCGAGGGAACGACGGTGCGGCAGCGTCATCTCGCGCTGCCGTTGGAGGAGTACTTCGACCTGCGGTCGTTCGAGGCGAGCAATGACCGGCACTTCCAGGCATTCACTCAGTTCGGCCAGAGTGCGGTGGAAGCCGCCCTGGCCGCGGCTGGAGTCGAACCGGAGGAAGTGGACATGCTGATCACGCAGTCCGTGACCGGGATCAGCGTTCCGCCGGTGGACGTCACCTTGATCGACCGACTCGGGTTTCGGCCCGACGTCAAACGCATGCCGTTGTTCGGATTCGGCTGCGGTGGCGGAGGCGCGGGCCTGGCACTGATGCACGATTACCTGCGCGCATGGCCCGACCATGTTGCGGTTCAGTTGTCGACCGAGCTGTGTTCTCTCAACGTCCAAGGCAACCGCCGAACGGCCGAGAGCCTGCTGGGCGCCGCATTGTGCGGAGATGCCGCTGCCGCAGTCGTCGCCTGCGGTGACGAGTTGGCGAAGGCCCGCAGCGCGGTGGGTCCGCGCACCGTGGCCACACGTGCTCGCGTCTACCCAGGCACCACACACATGGCTGGTCTGCGGATCGGTTCCTGGGGCTTCGAAGTAGTCCTGCACAAGGATCTGCCCGACGCATTCGGCGCCTACGTCCGCGAAGACGTCCACAGCTTCCTCTCCGACCACGATCTGACCGTCGAGGACGTGGCGGCCTGGGTGTACCACCCCGGCGGACCGAAAGTCCTCGATGAGGTGGCCAAGAATGTGGGCCTTCCCGATGATGCGCTGGACCTCAGTCGCGCCCACCTCGCCGAAACCGGGAACTGCTCGTCGGCGTCGGTCCTGCATGTCCTCGCCGACACCATGGCCACAGCACCGCCCGCCGGCCGGACAGGGATCCTGCACTCCTTCGGCCCCGGACTGTTCGGGCAACTCGTTCTCCTTAACTGGTGAAGACCGCCTCTGACACGAAAGGCACACGGTGACCTCCACCTACGAACTGATCACCACCACGCTCACCGACACGTTCGGCATCGACCCCGCACAGATGTCGCCTGACTCCACGTTCGAGCAGCTGGAGCTCGACTCCCTTGCCATGGTCGAGATGGCCATCATGGTCCAGGAGCAGACAGGCGCCGAGATCGGCGACCTCACCCCCCGCTCGACCCTGGCGGAGGCAGCCGCCATGCTCAGCGTGCCGCAGCAGTCCGCTGCCCGACCGTGCACCGATGGCGCGCCGAGCGGCGCGCACAGCGTTCATGCCTGATTGCCAGGTCGCCGTCACCGGCCTGGGCGCGGTGACCCCAGCCGGCATCGGCGCCGATGAGAGCTGGAAGGGTCTGCTGTCGGGCCTCGCCACCGCCGCGCGGGACCCGGAACTCGCGGGGCTGCCCGTTGACATCTCCTGCCGGGTACCTCGCTGGGATGCCCGAGAACGGCTGGGGGCGCGCCGCTCCTGGCGGCTGGACCGCTTCACGCAGTTGGCGATCCATGCCGCCCGCGAGGCGGTCACCGACGCCCGCCTGGACATCTCCGACTGTGACCCAGCTCGGATCGGTGTCGTCATCGGCAGCGGAACTGCCAGCATGGAACGCTACGGCCGAGAGATCGGTCTGATCGAGCGGGGACGGGTGAAGGAGGTATCGCCCCTTGCCATCACCCGGAGCGTCCCCAACATGGCCGCCGCCGAGATTGCGCTCGACCTTGGTACGACGGGTTGCAACCTGGCCGTGTCAACTGCCTGTGCGTCCGGGGCCTCCGCCCTGGGCGTCGCGCGGGACCTGGTGCGTTCGGGCACGTGCGACATCGTCCTGGCCGGCGGTGCCGAGTCGGTATGCTGCCCCATCCCGGCCGCCTGCTTCTCCCAGATGGGGGCCCTGTCCCGAAGGACGGACGACCCGCAATCAGCGTCCCGGCCCTTCGACGCCGACCGCGACGGGTTCGTCCTGTCAGAAGGAGCGGCGGTACTTGTCCTGGAACGCCTTGACCACGCTATCGCCCGCGCTGTGCCACCCCGCGCACTGCTCGTCGGATTCGGTGCCTCCTGCGATGCTCACCACTATGCCGCCCCGCACCCGCAGGGCGACGGAGCGGTACTCGCCGTCCGATCGGCGCTGCGGGACGCCGGCATCACCCCGGCCGATGTGCATCACGTCAATGCCCATGGCACCGGCACCGTCCTCAACGACCGTGCCGAGCATCAGGCATTGCGCCGTATCTTCGGCGACCCACCACCGGTCACAGCGACAAAGGGAACGCTCGGCCATGCCGTGGGAGCGGCGGGGGCCATCGAGGCAGTGTGCACCGTGCTGGCGCTGGAACAGCAACTGATCCCGCCCACCGCCAATTTAGACCGCCTGGAGCCGGGCATCGACCTGGACGTCGTGACCCGCGCTCCACGCCGGGCACGGATGGAACTGGCCGTCTCGACGTCGTTCGGTTTCGGCGGGCAAAATGCCTGCCTGGTACTCGCCAGGGCGTGATTGCCGGCGCGGCGGTCGGCCAGTACTGAGGTTCCCCCGACGTGCGGGAGTGGATGACTAGCTGGTCAGAACGGGTTGACGTGGTTTCAGGTTCACTTGTTCGGCCGCTGCCTGGTCGG
>NZ_JBSFIH010000121.1:0-6165 GCF_053597455.1 Streptomyces sp. NPDC001393 | reverse complement strand
CTGACGGCGAGGGCCGTCTCCGCATAGCCGTAGCAGCAGATGAGGATGGCGCCGAGGAGCAGGACGAGCTCCAGGTTCCGGTCACTCAGGCGTCCTGCCCGGCCCGGCTGCACTGCCGGCTGCGCCGCCGCCCGCCGACCAGTCATGCCTCCCCCTTCGATTGGGTCCACCCGCCGCAATCCCGCCCTCGGGACCACAGCCAGCAAGGTTATATGGTTGCGCAATGACGCAACTGAACTGTAGCTGAGGGCGGGTAAGAGGAGGGTCGGCGTGGCGGCACGCAGGAGGGGGCGCCGCCGGTGGTGGCCGGCGATGATCGGGGTGGGCGTGGTCCTCGCGCTCATCGGCTATCTCGCCGTCCGGTTCATCCGCTCGGCGACGTCCGACGAATGCACGGCGCACGGCACGGACGGCACGACCGTCACGCTCGACCTGGACCAGGCAGCCCACGCCGCGACCATCGCGGCCGTGGCCCACGCGCGTGGCCTTCCGCGACGGGCCGTCACCATCGCCCTGGCGACCGCGATCCAGGAGTCCAAACTCCGCGACCTCTCCTACGGGGACCGCGACTCCGTGGGTCTGTTCCAGCAGCGCCCGTCCGAAGGCTGGGGCAGCCCCGACCAGATCCGCGATCCCGTCTACGCGTCGGGCAAGTTCTTCGACGCGCTGGTCAAGGTGCCGGACTACGTCGACCTGCCCGTCACCGTCGCCGCGCAGGATGTCCAGCACAGCGGCTACCCGGAGGCCTACGCAGCACATGAGGCCACGGCGGCGACGCTGGCCGACGTACTGACGGGACAGGAGGGGCCCGCACTGACCTGCACGGTGAGCGGGGTGGGCAAGACCGGTGGGAATGCCGCCCCGGCCGACGGAGGGAAGGGTGCCGACGACGCCGGGGCGGGTGCCGTACCTGCCGTACCCGAGGGCGACGGCGGTGGTGGTGGTGTCACTGCAGCGGTCCGGCGGGAGTTCGGCAGAGTACCGCCCGCCGTCCCCACGACCGGCCACGGCGTCAGCTATCCGGTCTCCGAGACGGCCACGGGCTGGTCCCTCGCCCTGTGGCTGGTCTGTCACGCCGGCGCGTTGCACGCCGCGTCGGTCACGTTCGACAACCGCCGGTGGAGCAGCGGTGCCTCGGACCATGGCTGGACGCACATCCCGCCTGCGTCGGCGGATTCATCGACGGTGGTCGTGAGGGTGAGCTAGGCGCGGGTGATTGCAGGCTTGCGCAATCTCGCATGCATCTGGTCAGAATGGCGCCCGTGACCAGCCATGACACCCCGCCTCCGCAGCGCCTTGACCCCGAGCACTGGACCGAACTGCTGCATGCCCGACTGGAACGGATCGAGGGCTTGCTCGCTCCGGCAGAGCAGGCAGCCGAGTCCGGGCGTCCCGCGTGGCAGCGGCGGACCAGAGGTGAGCAGCGCTGGGCGGTGATGGCGGCGCTGCTGGTGGCCGTCTGGGTGCAGTGGGCGCTGCCGGAACGGTTCAGCATCCATCCGCACTGGCTACTGCCCGCCCTGGAGCTGTTTCTGATGGCGGCGCTGTGGGTGGCCCATCCGCACCGACGGATCGAGCACCGGTCGAGTCTGCTGCGGGTGCTGGGGCTGTTGCTGGCCGCCGCGGTCAGCCTCGCCAACGGCTGGTCGGCCGTCATCCTGGTACGTGACCTGCTGCACGGTACCGAGGGTTCCAACGCCGCTGCGCTGCTGACGACGGGAGGCGGCATCTGGCTGACCAACGTCATCGCCTTCAGCCTCTGGTACTGGGAGTGGGACCGGGGCGGCCCGGCGGCCCGTGCCCTGGGCACGCACCAGCACCCGGACTTCCTCTTTCCCCAGATGCAGCAAGAGGGCATCGCGCCCGACGACTGGGAGCCGCAGTACATGGACTACCTCTATGTGGCCCTCACCAACGCCACGGCCTTCAGCCCCACCGACACCATGCCGCTGTCCCGCTGGGCGAAGCTGCTGATGTCCGCACAGTCCACGATCTCGCTGCTGACCCTGGCGCTGATCATCTCGCGTGCCGTCGGGGTCCTGCAGTGACCCCGGCCAAGTGATCGCGGGGACTGCTTGCGCCCGGCGCCTACACTGGGTGGGCGCATGAGTGTCGACTGTGAAGTGTGGGCGGGAGGGCAGAGGGCCGTGGCTGGGAACGTCGGTGGCTTCAAGGATCCGTCGGCCGACGTGCTGGCGGCTGCCGCCGGCGCCTTCGGGCTGCTCGCCTCGTCCGTCAGGCTCCACCTGATGTGGGCGCTGTCCCAGGGGGAGTGCGATGTCACGCACCTCGCCGACCGGGTGGGCGTTGCCCTGCCCGCCGTCAGCCAGCACCTGGCGAAGCTGAAGCTCGCCGGACTGGTGCGCTCCCGCCGTGAGGGACGGCGGCAGGTCTACTACATCGACGACCCGGACGTCGTGACGCTCGTGCGCGTGATGATCGGGCAGCTGACGGCACGTTCCCACCAGGGTTCCGCGCCCGTACGACTTCTGCACGGGACCAGTGGCTGAGAGCACAGCGGCATCGGACCAGGAAGCGGACCCGCCTGCTCCGGTGGCGCTGTCGGCGGTGTGGACAGGGCCCGAAGTTCCTGGGGTGCCGGGGCCGGGGCTCTCCGCGCCGACGCTGCTGGAGGTCCTGCGCCGGTTGGACAGCGGTCCGCGCGGCTTGACGGAGGCTGAGGCCGAGGCACGCCTGGCCCGGTTCGGCGGCAACACGGTTCCGGCTCCGGGCGCGGCTTCCTGGCCGCGACTGTTCGTGCGCAGCCTGCGTGATCCCTTCACCGCGGTCCTGCTCTGCCTCGGGCTGGTCTCTGCCGCCGTCTTCGCCTGGGGCACCGCCTCGGTGATCCTCTTCCTCGTCGTGGTCAGCTGCGTGCTGCGCGCGACGGGTGAGCAGCGGGCCGACCGGTCCACGGCCGCGTTGCGCCGACTGGTCGCCACCACGGTGACCGTCCTGCGGCGCGCCGACGAGGACGCGGCAGCCACCGCTCGCGAGATTCCCGTGGACGACCTGGTCGTCGGCGACGTGATCCGTCTCGGGCCGGGTGACGTCGTACCGGCGGACGTGCGCCTGCTGCGCGCGAGCGGTCTGACGGTGCACCAGTCCGCGCTGACGGGAGAGTCGGCGCCCGTCGCGAAGCACACCGGCGACTTGGCCGTCGGCTCCGGGAGCGGGCCGTTCGATCATCCGCAATGGTGCTTCCTGGGCAGTAGCATCGCCTCCGGCAGCGGCACCGCGGTCGTCACCGCGACCGGTGCGAGCACTCGGTTCGGTGCCGCGCACGGCCGTACGGCGGGCCGGCCGGAGCCGAGCGCCTTCGACCGTTCCGTCCACGGCGTCTCCTGGATCCTGATCCGGTTCATGCTGCTGACGCCGCCGCTGGTGCTGATGGCCAACGCGGCGCTGCGCGGACGCGGCCTGGAGACTCTGCCGTTCGCGGTCGCGGTGGCGGTGGGGCTGACCCCGGAGATGCTGCCGGTCCTCGTCACCTCGTGCCTGGCCCGTGGCGCCTCACTGCTGGCCCGGACCCACGGGGTGATCGTCAGACGGCTCCCCGCCCTGTACGACATCGGCGCCGCTGATGTGCTGTGCGTGGACAAGACCGGCACGCTCACCCAGGACCAGCCCGTCATCGACCGCAGCCTCGGCCCGGACGGCCGGGACGACCCCGAGGTCCTGCGCTGGGCCGCCGTCAACGCCTGGTGGACCCTGCAACTCGCCGACCTGCCCGAGCCCGACGCCCTGGACGAGGCGATCCTGAACGCGGTCGACGAGCAGGACCTCCTCGTATACGACGGCGTCGCCGCCGTCCCCTTCGACCCGGCGCGCCGCCTCGCCACCGCAGTCGTCCGCTCGCCGGGCCGCCTCGGCATGCACACCCTGGTCGTCAAGGGAGACGCCGAAGCCGTACTGTCCCGCTGCACCCTCTCGGACCAGGAGCGCGCACACCTGCGCGACCTCGCCGCCCGGCAGGCCGACGACGGGCTGCGCATCCTGGCCGTCGCCACCGCCGAACGCCCGGCACGCGCCCGGGACTACACAGAGGCCGATGAACGCGGCCTCACCTTCCGCGGCCTGATCACCCTGCGGGACGCGCTCACGCCCACCGCCGCCGAGGCACTGAAGGTCCTCACCGGCCAAGGAGTCACCGTCAAGGTCCTCACCGGCGACCACCCCGGCACGGCCGCCCGGACCTGCCGCGACCTCGGCATCCCGGTCCCCGACGACGCCGTGCTGACCGCGGGCGCCATCGACACCCTCACCGACACCGAACTGGCCGACGTGGTCGCCCGTACCACCGTCTTCGCCCGCTGCACCCCCGATCACAAGGCCCGCATCACCCAGGCACTGCGCAGCGCCGGGCACACCGTCGGCTTCCTCGGCGACGGCGTGAACGACCTGCCCGCCCTGCGCGCCGCCGACGTCGGCATCGCTCCCCAGGGCGCCGCCGACGTGGCCCGCGAGGGCGCGGACGTGGTGCTCGCGGACAAGGACCTCACCGCTGTCACCCATGCCATCGACGCGGGCCGCCATGCGGGCCGCAACATCGCCACCTACCTGCGGATCACGCTGTCCTCCAACCTCGGCAACGTGATCGCGATGCTCTCCGCGGGCCTGCTGCTGCCCTTCCTGCCGATGCTCCCCGCCCAGGTCCTCACCCAGAACCTCTGCTTCGACGCGGCCCAGCTCACCTTCGCCCACGACCGTCCGCACCCGTCGGCGCTGCGCCGGCCGACCGTGCTGAGCCCCCGTGGCCTCCTGCGCTTCATCACGCGGTTCGGCCTGCTCAACGCCCTGGCCGACATCGCCACCTTCGCCGTGCTCGCCTTCACTCTGCACGGGCTCGGCACGCGCGGTGACCAGGCGGTGTTCCACTCCGGCTGGTTCACCGAAAACCTGCTCACCCAGGCCCTGGTGATGGTGCTGCTCCGGGCCGGCCGCCGGGGCGCGCAGGGCCGTAGGCCGGGACCGGTCGGCTGGGCCGCGATCGCCCTGTCCGTCATCGGACTTGCGCTGCCGCCTTCACCGCTCGGCCCGCCGCTCGGTCTCGCCACCCTGCCGACCGCCTACTACCCCCTGCTCGGCGTGGTCCTGGCCCTGTACGCCGCCGCTCTCCTGATGGCCAGGACGCGCCGTAAGTGATCCCAGACCGCGGCGCAGGCTGCGCCAGAACCGGGTGAAGGCGGTAAGAGCCGTCGGAGCAGGATGACTTGCTGACTTGCGCAATAATCCCAGTCGACGGGGGTAGAACCATGATCGGGGGAGGAAGGGCGTCCATGCCGCGCGATGACATTCGGCGAGTGCGTGATGCGAATCTGCGGCTGGGTGCCGCACTGGCCGAGGTCGAAGGGCTGTACACGGCGTTATTGAGAGCCGGCTCCGCCGAGCGGCGCCACGGGTTGCGAGCGGAGCTGGCCCGTGCCGCCGGCCGTCTCGCCACTGTGGCGGCAATGCCGACGGAGGCTCCGCCCCCACGCCTCGCCAGGCGCCGTTCGCGCCGGGGGCGGCGGCGGGCTCTGGCGGAACGCGGCGCGGCCTGGATCATCGCCAGGTACGGAAGCAACGACCACTGAGGTCGGCCGGGCCCGACCCGGGTGAGGGCGTCGGTCCACCCGCCCGTGAGCTGCCCCACCCGTGGAATACGTGAGGGTCTGCACAGGCCAGGGCGCAGGTTTGCTAGATTGCGCAACCATGCAATCCGGGTGAGGCCCCACCTCGCCTGTCCGGACCCAGCCGCGCATGCCTGGCCCTCCCCCTGATGGCCCGGCCTGACGAGCCCGACCGTTCGTGGGAGTGCAAGATGAGCGACCCGTGGGACGGCCCGAACGGCCCCGCCACGCGCAGCCGCACCACCAGCCAGGTGCCCGGCCAGCGTACCCGCGAGGCCGAGGGCACGCGCCCATCGAGCGGCCGCGCCGCGGCCCGGGCCAGCTCTCGGTCACGGGGCGCTACCCGGTCACAGGGCGCTACCCGGTCCCGGGGCGCTACCCGGTCGCGGCGCCGTGCACAGCCGGCCGGACGCGCCCGACGGGCGCTCAAGATCGCCGCTGTCACCCTGTCCGTACTGATCGTGGTGACGGCCGGTGCGGGCTGGTGGTTCTACGAGCACCTGAACGGCAACATCAACAGCGTCGCGCTCGACGGCAAGGGCGGCAGCGAGAA
>NZ_JBSFIH010000120.1:0-6184 GCF_053597455.1 Streptomyces sp. NPDC001393 | reverse complement strand
TGAGACGTCGAACACCTCTCTCAACGGAACGGGAGCCTCGTGCGTTGCGGGCGCCGGCCTCGTCACCCATCCGGTGGCCGCTCTGAAAGAGCTCACTGACTCTTGGTGAACCTGGCCACGATCAGCGGGGCCGCGGTGGGCGAGGATGTCGGGTAGGGGCCGTGCCAGCCCGCGCTTACCTGTCCCTGAGGGCAGGTGACCTGATGACGGTCGTAGTCGATGTGGAAGTCGTCCCGGGCGAAGCCCTCGTTCCGGCGGTGCTGACGGGTGGGGTTGCTCCGGAGCGGCCCGCAGACGGTGACCTGGTGTTCACGGCTGGCTTGTTCCAGGTGGGGCAGGGAGGTGTAGCCGGCGTCGACCAGGTGCTCGGCGGGCAACAGTCCGCGACGCGCCAGGCGGGTGTGGATGCCGGGCAGGACCTGGCTGTCGTGGGTGGTGGCCGCGGTGGTGGCCACGTCCGTGATCACGTTGGGACCGTCGGAAGCACAGGTCTCGGTCAGGTGAGCGGTGAACCCCTTCCAGCTGATGATGTGGCCGTGCCGTGCATAGCGGGCTGAGGTGTCGTAGGGCGAGACGACCGCCCGGGAGGAGGGCGGCAGTCCAGGCCCGCCTTCCGTCTCGGCGGTGCGCCAGCGCAGGTGGCCTGCGGCGTCACGGTGGTAGTTCTGCACGATGATGTGGCGCAGGGCCTGGATGCGAGGGCCGGACGTGCGGTCTGCTCCGTGCCGGTAGAGGTGTTCCAGGAGCCGGACGGCGTCGTTTCCGGTGGCAAGGATCCTGGTCTTGGGCTTGGTGGGGTTCTTGCCCAGACGGACCGGTCGGCCGTAGCGGAGCCCCCCAGTCCTCATCGACCAGTTCGTCGAGCAGATGAGGGGACGTGCCGGCGACTTCTTCGAGTGCGGCGCGGACCGCCTCGGTGATCAGCTCCGGGCGGGTCAGGTCACGCACCGCGGCCAGGACGTGGGTGGAGTCGGTGCGCTGCGTGGTGCGCTCGCGCACCAGTCCGGCCTCCTTGAGACGGGCCAGCGCGAGATCGAGGAGCCGGTCAGCACGGTCGTCTTCAGCGAGACGGTCACGGAAGTCGGCCAGCACGCTGTGGTGGAAGCCGGGATCGTCCAGCTCCATGGCCATCGCGTACTTGAAGTCGATGCGGCAGCGGACCGCCTCGGCGGCCTGCCGGTCCGACAGGCCGAGCAGGAACTGCAGCACACAGACAGTGGCCAGTTGAGCAGGCGAGAGACCCGGCCGCCCATCCCGGGGGTACCAGTCGGCGAAGTCCTCGTCGCACCACAGCCCATCCAGCCGGTCACGCACCCATATCGCCGTCGTACCACCCGGGTTGCTCGCCCGCGCAACCTGCGCAGTCAGAGGCGGGACTTGCTCACCGGAACGGGGGCGAAGGGACAACGGGCACCTCGACATCTGCGTCGGTCGGCGGAACTATCCGAGCATGCCCGTTGACCATGCTGCCGCACCGCGAAACTCCAAGATCCCCGACAGAGTCAAGCAGCGCCGTTCAATGGCACTCCCGAAAGGCACGACCATGCAATTCACGTCTGAACAGCGCCTCAACGACGCTGTTGCATGCGGTGCTCGGTGAACAGCGCGGGGCGATCGCGGAGGCCGGCGCGGCGGGTGACCTGCTGCGGGCCCTTCCCAGACGCCGCCCCGTCACACCAACCGACCGGCCCACCGTCGCGAATTCGGTGCTGATGCCGAAGCCGGGGGCGGGTCTGGTGGCGGATTCGGTACGACCGCTGCCGAAGCCGGCGGGGCCGGAGAAGCTGGCGCGGGTCCCCGGCGATCGCATCGCGGCCGTGCCTGCCTCCGTGCCGGGGCACGAGAGGCTGGCGGCGGTGGCAGCGGTCCAGGACCCGTTCGCCGCCGCGGTGCTCTGGACGCGCAACGGCTGTTCGCAGTGGAGACCTCGATCCCGTGCGTGTGGCCGACGAGCTGCGGTGACCCGTGGCGGACCTGGCGGAACACGCCCGCCGGGGGCGACGCCATGGTGGAGGTCGTCGCGGCTTCTGTGAGGCAACCGTGTGGCCCGAGGCGCGTGGAGACCACCTTTTACAGCTCAGCACCGGTCTGAGCGAGATCGCGTACAACACGTGTGGCGCCACTGCCGCTTCGGGTAGCTACCACCAGGGCCTGTCCGATGGTCAGTTGTCAGCGCTGGGGAGACTCTACGCTGGGTCCTCGGAGCTACCCGGTCGAAAGAAGAGGTGGGGCACGTGGAGATCGGTCTGGCGGATGCAGTGGCGGCGGTGCGTGATGAACTCCTGGAGGCCGCGGCGCGTGGGGCGGGACGGGAGATAGCGTTCGCTGTGGGGCCGGTGGAGATGGAGTTCGAGGTCGAGCTGCGCGTGGATGCAAGGGCGAAGGCTGGCTTTCGGGTATGGGCGGTGACGGCGGACACGGAGGCGGGGGTCGCCCGGCACCGCACGCACAAGGTGTCGTTCACCCTGACCCCGAGGAACCCCGAGGGTGGCGACCTGCTCGTCAGTGGAGCCGTTGGCCGCGCCGAAGGCCCGGGGGATGTGAGTGGACGCATACCGGACTGATCGAGTGTCATCGGCGGGGACAAGACAGGGGGATGGCAGTGGATCGGGAACGGCTTGTGGCAGTGACAAGCCCAAGCGGCCCAGGGTCGGGGTATGTTGTCGGTCCGCGGCTGGTACTCACTTCGGCGCACGTCGTTGCCCGGCGCGGAGCGCTGGTGCGGCTGTTCCACCCGGGCAGCAAAGCGACGTTCGGCGGGATGGTGGTGTGGTGCGGCACGCCCGGTGGGCGTGATGACGCGGCCCTGGTGTACGTCGATGACATGGCGTGGCAGCCGCCGGCGGGGGCGGGGGTGCGTTGGGGGCGCCTGGTGACTGAGCGGCCCGGGCAGCCATGTGAGACGTGGGGGGTGCCGGATGTGGCCCAGCGCCCTGGGGCCGCCGTGGAGGCCATGCAGCTGGCCGGGACGGTGAATCCAGGCAGCGGCATCGTCGGTAATCGATACGTCATGGATCTGGGTCAGCACCCGCCCGCCTGGGCGGCCAGCGACTCCTCGCCGTGGGGCGGGCTGTCAGGAGCGGCCATGTTCTGCGGCCGACTCCTGACCGGGGTGATCGCCCTCGATTCGGCCCACTCCGGCCACGCCGCACTGAAGGCGGTCCCGACCTATGTGCTGCACCACAACGCGGATTTCCGGGCGGCCCTGGCCGAGCACGGCGTCGACCGCATGGCGCTGGAAGCGGTGGAGCTTCAGGAACTGGCCGAAGCCGAGGCTGCGGTAGCGCCCGGCGGTCTGGCATCGCCAGCCGCCCTGCTGCAGGCAGGTCGGCAAGTTGTGAGCTTCCGCGGCCGCGAGGAACTGTTGGGGCAACTGGCCGACTGGTGCGGGCAGGGCGGATTCGGAGCCTGGCTGCTATACGGTCCCGGCGGACAGGGAAAAACCCGCCTGGCCCATCACCTGGCCGCCGGGCAGGCCGCAAACGGATGGGCGGTGCTATGGCTCCGTGCGGATGCCCCGCTCGCCGATCTTGCCACGGTGCGCCAGGCAGCCAAGCCGCTGCTCGTGGTGCTGGATTACGCCGAGACGCGCACCGCACAGCTTTCGGCGCTGCTGGAGCTTGCCGCCGATCACGGTGGTGCGACCGCGTTAAAAGTGTTGCTACTGGCCCGCACGGCCGGCGATTGGTGGATCAGCGCGCAGGCAGCCAGCCGTACCACTGCGGAGTTGCTGGACGGCACGCCGGTGGTCGCGCTGCCGGCGCTCGAGCCCGATGTGGCCGACCGCCCGAGAGCATACCGACGAGCGGTGGACGCCTTCGCGGCCGCGCTGCCTGGTGTGCGCGGACACAGCGGCCACAACTGGCCCGCTCTGGCCGCTGCCCTCCCCATCCCCGAACTCACCCGTGCCGGGATGGACAACGCGCTGACCCTGCAAATGACCGCCCTGGTCGATCTCCTGGACGCCGCCGACCTCAGCCCCACGACGCTCCAGGCGACAGTCGAAGCCGCGGACGTGGAAGACCGTTTGCTCATCCACGAGCGCCGCTACTGGGAGCACAGCGCCACTGCCCGCGGGCTGACGCCGGCCCTGACCACTGGCACCCTCGAAGAGGCGCTGGCCGCCTCCGTGTTGATCGGTGCCGGCACCCGCGATCAGGCCGACGAGGTCCTGCAGAAGGTGACAGCCCTGGCCGACCAGCCCCGCGATCGCCGCAACGCCGTCTTGTCGTGGATCGCCGCCGTATACCCGCCGACGGAGTCGAGTCCATGGGGCACCCTCCAGCCCGATCGGCTGGCCGAAAGGTTCGTCGGCCGCCACCTGGAAGCCGATCCCCTCCTCGCCCACCGTCTCGTACCCGGCACCGACCATACACAGGGTGCTCGACTACTGACGATCTACAGCCGCGCGACCGCCCACCCTGTCTTCCACGGCCGCCTCGACGCGTCTTTGACCGAACTGTGTGTACAGCACGTCGCCATGCTGGCCGAGCACACCATAGGCACCGCCATCCGTGCCGAGCGCCCCGACCCTCTCGTCGCTGCCCTTCACCAGATCACCCGCGATCCGGCCACCTCCCTGGCCGACCTCGAACAGCTCAGGCGTCACCTGCCCTTCTCCATCCGGCGCCTCAACGACTGGGCCATCGCTCTCACCCAAGAACTGAGCAACCGCTACCGCGGCCTCTCCCACGACGCCCCCGACCGACTGCCTGACTTTGCAGGGAGCCTGCACGACCTCGCCGTTGGGCTGCGCATTCGCGGCAGGCAGGAGGAAGCCCTGGCGGCCGCCGAAGAGTCCGTCCGCATCTACCGTGCCCTGGCCGGGACCGACCCCGACACGCACCTGCCCGCCCTCGCCCGAAGCCTGAACAACCTCGCCTCAATGCTCGCGGATCGGGGGCTGCGGGAGGAAGCCCTGGCGGCCTTCGAGGAAACCGTCACTACCTACCGAACCCTGTCCGACGCCCGCCCCGACACATACCTGCTCAGCTTGGCCCTGAGCCTGGCCAACCTGTCGGTGCTGCTGAGGCATCTAGGTTGGAGAGAGGAGAGCCTCGCCGCCCTCGAAGAGGCCGTCCGCATCTACCGTGCTCAGGCCGAGACCAACGCCGACACGCACCTGCCCGCCTTCGCCGAAAGCCTGCACAAGCTTGCCAGGACGCTCTCGGATCTGGGGCGGCGAGACGAGGCGCTGACAGCCCTCGAGGAAGCCGTTCGTATCTACCGTGCCCTGGCCGAGGCCGATCCCGACACACACCTGTCCGACCTCGCCGGAAGCCTCAACAACCTCTCCGTGATACTGCGGGAGTTGGGTCGGCCAGAGGAAGCGCTGGCCGTCATCGAGGAAGCCGCCACCGCCTACCGCACCCTGGCCAACTTCCGTCCTGCCGTCGCCCGCTGTATGGAAAACCTCGCCAGGGTGCTCGCGGATCTGGAGCGGCGTGAGGAAGCACTGACAGCCCTCCAAGAGGCCGTTCTCATCTACCGTGCCGTGTCCGAGGCCGATCCCGACACACACCTGTCCGACCTCGCCGGAAGCCTCAACAACCTCTCCGTGATACTGCGGGAGTTGGGTCGGCTGGAGGAAGCGCTGGCCGTCATCGAGGAAGCTGTCACTGCCTACCGCACCCTGGCCAACTCTCTGTCCGGCGACATCCGCAACCTCACCAATCCCCCAGCGCGGACAGGGTTGCTGAGGCGGTGGAGGGATGCCCGGGCCGTTGTCAAGGAAGCCCTCCGGATCCGCCGAACGCTGGCCGGCTCCCACCTACCCGGCATCCCTCCCAGTCTCACCGGTCCTCCGGCGCGGACGGGCGTTCCGGGTCTGTGGAGGGAGAGCCGGGCCGCTGCCGAGAAAGCGGTCCGCGTCCGGCGGACCTTCGCCGCCACCGCCCCTGACACGCACCTACCGGAACTTGCCCGCAGCCTGTACAACCTCTCCGCGCTGCTGAGGAATCTGGACCGGCGGGAGGAGGCGCTGACCGCCCTCGAGGAAGCCGTTCGCATCTACCGTGCCCTGACCGAGGCCAATCCCGAGTTCTACGAACACGCCTTGGAACAATCACTGGAGGCCCAAGCCCAGCTTCAGCTTGATCATTAACCTCGCTGCTGTTTCAGGCGGACATGTTCGGTGAGGGTTTCGATTCGTTTCACGGTCTTTCCCGGCTCGTGACGTGGGGCT
>NZ_JBSFIH010000119.1:0-6694 GCF_053597455.1 Streptomyces sp. NPDC001393 | reverse complement strand
ACGGAGGGGTTGTCGCGGAGGTAGGCGTAGACACCCACACCCCATGCCTCGTGTGAGGTGACCGAGTTGGCGACCTTGTAGGAGGCGTAGCCGAGGTCGCCTCCGCTGGTGGTCCAGGCGGACTGGTCGGGGACGTCGTAGGGGGTCTCGCTCTGGTAGAAGTACGTGCGGCCGCCGTTGCCGTTCCAGGTGGTCTGGTACTTCTGGTAGTGCTCGACCGCCAGGCCGTACATGGTGACGTTGTTGCCGTTGACGATCAGTCCGCCTGCGGCCGGGTTGGTCGTCCAGCCGACGCCGTTGGTGTGGTCCGCGCGCCACAGCCAGAGGTCGTCGCCGATGACGTCGTTGCTGTTGATCACCAGTGTCTGGGTGGCCTTGCCGGCGATGTCGCCGCCGATGCGGAAGAACACGTCGTGCAGCACGATCGGGTCGGCGGTGTGGCTGGCAGTCGAGCCGGTCGGGCCGACCTGCATGAGGGTGCTGGAGTTGGTGGTGTTCGCACTGATGAGCAGCCCGGCGATGTCGATGCCGTCGGCATCGGCGGTCGTGATCGCCGTGACGCCGTTGTCCGGGACGAGGGTGGCCAGGCCCAGGCCGAGGACGACGGTGTCGGGGCGGGTGATGTTGAGCGGGGCGGACAGGTGGTAGACGCCCGGGGTGACGATCAGGTTCTTGCCGGCGGCGAGCGCGTTGTTGATCGTCGTGGCGGTGTCACCGGGCTTGACGATGTAGAACTGGCTGATCGGCAGCGAGGTGCCCGGGGCGCTGCCGTTCGTCCAGTCCGGGCCCTGGACATTGGTGCGCACCGAGGGGACGAACACCTGCCAGTTGCCCGAGCTGTCGACGTAGATGAACGGCTTCTCGCGCATCACCGGGCTCTGGGCGACGGTGGTGTACTGCGGATTGGGGAAGCTGGTCGCCGGGGCGCCGGTGTCGCCGACGAAGACCATGTTCCAGTTGTGCCCGGTCCAGCCGCCGTTCATGGCGGTGTCCTGGGTGAGGAACTGCTGCTGGGTCCCGGAGTTGATCTGGCCGGAGACCCGCGAGTCGCCGATGTAGCCGCCGCTGGACCAGTTGGTGCTGGTGCCGTGGGTGTCGTCCCACAGCTTCATGCTGCCGTGCACGTCCATGCGCCGGAACGGGTCGGCCTGCGAGACGGCCCACATGGTGCTGCCCGAACTGGGGCTCACCGACATGTTCTCGGTATCGCGCCAGAAGTTCTGGGTGGCGTTGCCGTCGCTGGTGTGACCCTCGACGTGCACGCCTCCGCCGGTGATGGACACCTGGTCCGGTGACAGGCCGAGTCCGGCGACCTGGGTGTAGTAGCCGACGGGTATGTCGACGTTGTAGGTGCCGGGGGTGAACAGCAGGGCGTTGCGCTGGGTGCCGAACTCGTTGTTCTGCTGGGTGCTGTAGACCTGGTTGATCTTCGACTGGATGGTGGACGTCGGCATCGACGGGTCGAACACCGTGACGTTGGGGCCGAAGTCCGGGGTGCCGGCCGGCGGGGTGATGCCGGCGGACAGCGAGAAGGACTGGGCGGCGGTGCCGTTGCAGGTGTACTGCTGCAGCTGGACGCTGTCGGCGGTGGACGCGGACGGCACATCGAGGCACTTGCCGCTGTTGCGGTTGACGAAGTGGTACGTCCCGGAGGCCTCCGCGACCGGCAGCCACTGCTGGTTGGCGCCGCCGCCGTAGAGCCACAGCTGGGTCAGCGCGCCGTCGGCGGTGGAGACGCCGGTCTCGTCCCAGACCTGGTCCGGCGCTGAGGCCACGCCGATCCGGTAGTAGCCGCTGTCGGTCGGGGTGAACTGCCAGGACTGCGCTCCGGTGCCGTTGCAGGCGTACTGCTGCACGGCTGTGCCGTTCCCGGTGGCACCGCCGCTCGCGTCGACGCACTTGCCGCTGCCTGCGTTGACGACGGCGGTGGGAGCGGTGGGGATGCTCGCGGCGGCGGCACTCGGGGCGGTAGCCAGCGCGATACCGGCGGCGGCCGGCAGCACGAAGGCTGTCGTGAGGGCGGCCGTGCGTCTGCGCCGACGGGGTGCGCGGACGCGCGCGGCGGGAACGGCGGCGGGAACGTCGGTCACACGTTTCTCCTTGGTCGCGATGTGGGGGCGCGATGCGGATCGGACGCTAGGGGCAGCCCGCCCGGCCGTCAATACATCAAAATATAAGGCGTGAATTATCTTGGTCATCGGTGGGTTCGGTGAGGGCCCCCAGGGGAGGTGTGGTCCGCCGCGTCCCGTGGCTGGGCCGACCAGGGGCAGTGTCGGATCGGCCCTCTTGGGGGCGAGGCGCAGAACCGGGGATCGTCGTGCACGGGTACGTCGGGGCGCGACGGAGTCCTTCGCGGACACCCCGGCCGCTGCCCGCACCTCGGCACCCTGCTCGACGCGGGCCTCGGCCATGCGGCCCGTTGGACGTAGCGGCGAGCCGGGAACGCCTGGCCGGGTTCCGCGACATGCTCGCCCCTCACGGCCGCCCGAACGTCCCACTCGCCGAGGGCGGCTTGACCTCGACAGCGGTATCGCGGCCATGTCGGACTGCTGGACCGCCACCCGGACGCGGACGGCGTGTTCGCAGCCAACGACCTCATGGCCCACGGCGCCTGCCAAGTGCTGCGCCGGCGCAGCCGCCGGGTGCCCGAGGACGTGGCCGTCGTCGGCTTCGACGACGCCGGTATCGCTGTCACCTGCCGTTCTCGACTGGCCACGTCCGCCGGCCGGTTGAGGAGAGGGCGGCGGAGCTGACCCGCTGCTCGACGAGCACACCCACGGCGCACTCACAGACGCGACGCCGGTCGTCTCCGAGCCCTGACTGGTGGGTCGCGAGTCGGCGTGACGGCGGTTAGGTCCATACCGGATGCGTCAAGGGATGTAAGCAGAGTCCGACTTGGGGCTGATCGGGCGGTCGGAAGCCGAATGCGCCGGACGCGCCATACGCGACACCGGAGGCGAGATCAGTGCCGTGTCGTCGACAGGGCCGCAAACCCGACTGATTTCGGCTTCAGTTGTTGACGGCTGACACCGGTAGGACTACAACCCGAGAGAGCGCTCTCATGTCTGCTGTTGCTCCATCCCCACGCATGCCGGACCGGCTTGAGGAGACCCCACATGCAGAGTTCCGCCGGCGCACCCACCCGCAGACCGCCGGTCGGCGCCGCACGCCCACGCGCGGCCCTCGGCCTGGTCGTCGCCCTGATCGCCGCCTGCTTCGCAGTCCTGGCACCGACGCCCGCGCGCGCCGCCGACCAGTTACTGTCCCAGGGCAGGCCCGCCACCGCCTCCTCGACCGAGAACGGCTCCTTCCCCGCAAGCGCGGCGGTCGACGGCAACACAGGCACCCGCTGGTCCTCGGCCTTCTCCGACCCGCAATGGCTGCGGGTCGACCTCGGATCCGTCCAGCAGCTCAGCCGTGTCACCCTGAACTGGGAGGCCGCCTACGCGACCGCCTTCCAGATCCAGACCTCCACCGACGCCGGCACCTGGACCACCGTCTACTCCACCACCACCGCCACCGGCGGAACGCAGGACATCGCCATCTCCGGCAGTGGCCGCTACGTCCGCCTCTACGGCACCGCGCGGGGCACCCCGTACGGCTACTCCCTGTGGGAGTTCCAGGTCTACGGCCCCGGCGGCACCACCCCGCCGGACGACTTCTGGGGCAGCACCAGCGACATCCCCCCGGCGAGCAACGCCGTCGAGGTGAAGATCCTCAACCGCACCAACGGCAAGTATCCCGACAGCCAGGTGTACTGGAGCTTCAACGGGCAGGTGCACTCCATCGCCGAGCAGCCCTACCTCGACATGCCGGCCAACTCCGCGGGCCGCATGTACTTCTACCTCGGTTCGCCCAACAGCCCGTACTACGACTTCATCGAGTTCACCGTCGGCAACAATGTCTTCAACGGCAACACCACCCGGGTCGACGCCTTCGGCCTCAAGCTGGCCATGCGCCTGCACAGCAAGGACGGTTACGACGTCGAGGTCGGCGAGAACCGGCAGACCTTCGCCGAGGACCGCGCCACCACCTTCCAACGCTTCACCGACGCCGTTCCGGACCAGTTCAAGGTCCTGGCCCAGGCCCAGGCCCCGTACCGGATCATCGCGCCCGGCAGCGACCCCAGTTTCCGCGCGGGCGGCGCCAACGCGAACTACTTCACCGCCTACGCCCAGTCAGTGGGCGTGAACGCGGCCACCTCCGACATCTTCGGCTGCGCCGCCTCGCTGGCGGGCAATCCCGACATGTGTGCCGCCCTCAACCGCCACGTCGCCACCCTGCCGGCCTCCGAGCAGTCCGACCCGGCCCAGTTCTACACGGCGGCACCAGCCAACTACTACGCCAAGTTCTGGCACGACAACGCCATCAACCACCTCGCCTACGGCTTCCCCTACGACGACGTGGCGGGCCAGTCCTCCTTCATCTCCCACGCCGATCCGCAATGGCTCCTGGTCGCCGTCGGCTGGTAGCCGATCCGGTGGCACGGACAGCGAACGCATGCTGATCCCCTGACTGGCGGGTCCGGCGGGTCGCACGACCCCGCCGAACCCGACGGCCCCGTATCCGTCGCCCCCGCATGCCCCGTTCCCCGGACGGAGGGCGCAAGGTGGGACCACCCAGCACACCGATCACACCAGATCGCCCGACAACCGCCCGAGTCGCAGAGGCTTCCGCGCTCTCGGCGCCACCGTCGGCGCGACCGCGGCTCTTGGCCGTCTGCCTGTCAACTACCTTTTCACTAGGCTTACTTCACTACTTGACGAAAGCAGTCGCCCCCCTTTAGGTTCTCGGGTCAGCCACGCGTTGTACGACGCCTCCCTCCGTTCATGAAGTGAGGCGTCGGCCGCCACCCCCCATGTGAAAGGCCACCCCCCTCTCATGGCCCGATCCCTTTCCACAGCCGCCCTCACCGCCGCACTGGGTCTCTCCGCGTGCCTGCTCACCGCAGCCCCCGCCCAGGCCGACACCGGGGCCATCACCGGGCTCGCCGGCAAGTGCCTCGACGTCGCCGGGGCCAACTCGGCCGACGGCACGCCCGTCCAGCTCTACGACTGCAACGGCACCAACGCCCAGCAGTGGACGGTCGGCACCGACGGCACCATCCGCGCCCTCGGCAAGTGCCTCGACGTGACCGGCAATTCGACCGCCGACGGCGCCAAGGTGCAGCTGTGGTCCTGTACCGGCGGCGCCAACCAGAAGTGGACCGTCACCGCCGCCCACGACATCGTCAACCCCCAGGCGGACAAGTGCCTGGACGTCACCGACAACAACTCCGCCAACGGCACCCGGACACAGATCTGGAGCTGCAGCGGCGGCGCCAACCAGAAGTGGAACGCACCCGCGAGCGGCGGCGACAGCACTCCGTCCGGCTTCGTGGTGAGCGAGGCGCAGTTCAACCAGATGTTCCCGAACCGGAACTCCTTCTACACCTACAGCGGACTCACCGCGGCCCTCAGCGCCTACCCGGCCTTCGCGAACACCGGCAGCGACACGGTCAGGAAGCAGGAGGCCGCCGCCTTCCTCGCGAACGTCAGCCACGAGACCGGCGGACTGGTCTATGTCGTCGAGCAGAACACCGCCAACTACCCCACCTACTGCGACTGGGGCCAGCCGTACGGCTGCCCCGCCGGACAGGCCGCCTACTACGGCCGCGGACCGCTCCAGCTCAGCTGGAACTTCAACTACAAGGCGGCGGGTGACGCACTCGGCATCGACCTGCTCAACAACCCCTGGCAGGTGGAGAACAACGCCTCCGTCGCCTGGAAGACCGGCCTGTGGTACTGGAACACCCAATCGGGACCAGGCAGCATGACCCCGCACAACGCCATGGTCAACAGCGCCGGATTCGGCCAGACCATCCGCAGCATCAACGGCTCCCTCGAATGCGACGGCAAGAACCCGGCCCAGGTGCAGAGCCGCGTGGACGCCTACCAGCGCTTCACCCAGATCCTCGGGGTTTCACCGGGCAGCAACCTGTACTGCTGACGCCGGCCGCCCCGACAAGGAGCCGTAATGCCCAACGTGAAGTCCCTTGCCAGGGCCCTGCTCGCCGCACTGGGCGCCATGACACTCGCCGTGGCCGTTCCGGCGAGCGCCCACGCGAACGTCCTGCAGTTGCTGCCGCAGAACGCCGACGGCCTGGAACAGACCTTCTCCCCCGCCTACGACTACGACGGCGACGGCTGCTACGCCACCGCCGCCATCGGCGCCGACGGCACCATCAACCCCGGTCTGAAACTCGGCGGCGACGTCAACGGCCACTGCCACGACTACGCCCAACTCGCCAACGCCAACACCTACTCACGCGAGAAGTGCAACAACGGCTGGTGCGCCGTCATGTACGCCAGCTACTTCGAGAAGGACCAGGCCACCTACGGCCCGGCCGCCATCGGGCACACCCACGACTGGGAACACGTCGTCGTGTGGATCAACAACAACGAGGTCCAGCACGTCTCAGTGTCCCAGCACACCAGCTACCAGGTGGCCGCCCGCTCCGCAGTCCGCTTCGACGGCACCCACCCGAAGATCGTCTACCACAAGGACGGCCTCTCCACCCACGACTTCCGCTTCGCCAACAGCAACGACGAGCCTCCCGAGAACGTGACCGGCGGCTGGTTCTACCCCCGCCTGGTGGGCTGGAACGGCTACCCAGCCGACTTCCGGGACAAGCTGATGAGCGCCGACTTCGGCG
>NZ_JBSFIH010000118.1:0-6951 GCF_053597455.1 Streptomyces sp. NPDC001393 | reverse complement strand
GCGCTGACCCTCGTACTGGATGTACTTGGGTCTGCGCCCGGTGCGGCGAGTGGGGGCACCTCCCACGCCCTTGAGGCAGTGGGGGAGCGTGCATGACGTCGCGGGGCAGACGGCAGTTTGACGACAGGGCCTAGGAGGGCGGCACCCGGAAGACAGAGGTTCCGGGTGCCGCCCTACCCTTGTGACCCATGTCCTCGGCGCCCTTCACCTACGAGCCGGTCGGCGCGACCCGCGACGACCTGACGTACTGCCCGCCCGGCTTCCACCCCATGCTCGTCCGCACCCGTCTCGGCGAGGGCAACAAGCTCTTCCACCGCGCGGCCGAGGCGGTCCTCACCTGGGAGATGCACCGCGCCGTGGGCGTGGGCATCGACGCGAGCGCGGACAGAGCCGCGGAGGGCGTCGACGTCACGGTCACCCTGGCAGGGGTCATCAAGGCCCCCTGCCGCATCCTCTGGACGGTGGACGAACCCCGCCGCGCCGGCTGGGCCTACGGCACCCTGGAGGGCCACCCCGAATGCGGCGAGGAGGCCTTCGTGGTCGACCGCACCGGCGACGGCACGGTCTGGCTGACGGTGGCGGCCTTCAGCAAGCCGGCCAAGTGGTACGCGAAGGCGGGCGGCCCGGCGACCCGGGGCCTGCAGCACGCGTACGCCCGCCGCTGCGGAACGGTGCTGCGCAGGCTGTGCGAGGGGTTGTCCGAGGCATGACCCGCAGAGCACTCCTCGTCCCCCTGCAGACAGCAGCGGCCGCCGTGCTGCTGGTGGCCCACCTGGCCTGGAGTTCCGACACCTTCCAGCACTGCCGGTACCTGGGCCCGTCGACCCGCATGTACGTCACCTCATGGGCCGGTCTCACCTGCGCCCTCGGCGCCCTGCTGCTCTTCACCACCCTCCCCCGAGCCGAACGGCGCGGCCTCGCAGCGGTGTCCGGGGCGCTGGGCGTACTGCTGGCGTTCGCACTGCTGATGACCACCTACTGGCTGTACACCCCGGACCCGTCCGGCGGGTACGACTGCTCGGGGCTGCACCTGCTCGTGCGGTAGTCCCACCCACCGGGGTTGGAATTCGGTCGTCCCGCCCGGCGCCTCACCGTTCCGCGTCGGTATCCGGTGCAACGCCTCGTGCGACGAGCCGACCATCACGCGACCCCCAGCTCGCACCACACGAACTTCCCCCGATCCCCGAACCGAGCCGTCGGCTGCCACCCCCAGTACTCCGCGCACGCCTTCACCAGCCCCAGCCCCCGCCCGTCCTCCAGCTCCAGCTCCGCCACCTGCTCCAGCGGACGCGGCGGATCCGGCGGCGCCGGGTCGCTGTCCCACGCCCCGATCCACACGGTGCCCTCCGGGGTTCGGCGGACCCTGAGCGCGGCCGGTCCCTTCGTGTGGCGTACGGCGTTCGAGACCAGCTCCGTCGCCAGCAGTTCCGCCGTGTCCACCAGGCCGATCAGACCGTGCAGGGTCAGGATCAGGCGCAGGGTGCGGCGGCAGACCGTCACGGCTCTGAGGTCGTTCGGGATGTACAGCGTGTAGTCCCAGGTCTCGGTGGTCTCGCTTTCGGACATGCGTCATCGACTCCAGTCGGTGAGTGGGAGTTCGCACGCAGGGCGCGGTTCCGCTGCGTGTACGGAACATCACCGACGGTAGATCTAAATCTAGGGACGCGGCAAGCCGATCGCGTAATCTGACGCCGAACGTGTTGCGCCAACAGGCGTGTGAGGAGAGCCAGTCGATGGTGAAGAGGCGCGAACCAACGGCCCGCCAGATGCGCCTGGCAACTGAACTGCGCAGACTCCGTGAGGCGGCGGGACTCAACTCCCGTCAGGCGGCCGCGCTACTCGGCGTGGCCCCCGCCCAGATCACCCATATCGAGTCGGCTCTCGCGGGCGTGAGCGAGCAGCGAGTCCGACGCCTCGCCTCTCACTACGCCTGCACCGACGAGGAGTTCATCGACGCCCTGGTGGCGATGGCCACGGACCGGACACACGGCTGGTGGGAGGAGTTCCGGGGTTCGCTGCCCAACTCGTTCCTGGACCTGGCCGAACTGGATCACCATGCCACGTTCCTCCGTGAGGTGGCCGTCCTGTATGTGCCGGGCCTGCTGCAGACGGAGGACTATGCCCGCGCGGTCTTCTCCGCCCGCGTGCCCGAACTGACCAGCGACGAGCTTGAGTTGCGCGTCCAGCACCGCATGAGGCGTCAGCAGCTCACCATCCCGTACGAGCTCGTCATCCACGAGGCGGCCCTACGTATCAGAGTCAGCGACCGTGCCGCCTCCCGGGCCCAACTGCGCAAGCTGCTGGAACGCTCCGAATCGGACGACGTCACCGTACGGGTCATCCCCTTCGACCTAGACGGCTTCGCCAGAGCCGCCAGCGCCATGACGTACGCCGGTGGCTCTGTTCCCAAGCTGGACACGGTCGTGCGTGACGTACCCCACGGCTCGGCCTTCATCGACTCCGAAGCACAGCTCAGCGCCTTTCGAACGCGCTTCCGTAAGGTGGAGGCCGTATCGCTCGACCCGGACCGGTCGCGCGACTTCATCCACAAGCTGGCGCAAGAGCTGTGAGGCATCCCATGGGCACCCCCGACAACTGGCGGAAGTCGTCCTACTCGGGCCCCGACGACGGCAACAACTGCGTGGAAATAGCCACCACCCCCACCCACATCACCATCCGCGACTCCAAGGACCCGGCCGTCGGCCCCCTCACCCTCCCGGCCGGATCCTTCGCCCTCTTCATCGAGGCCCTGAAGAAGACGCCGTAGCACAGACCCGTCGGCCTCCTACCGCAGCAACACCCCCGCCCCCTCCACCGCCTCCTCCGACGGCACCGCCACCAGGCCCAGCTCGGCGGCGGAGGCCAGCAGACGGTGGGCCGGGAGGATGCGGACCGTGTAGCCGTACGGACCTGTGCGGTCGAGGGCGAGGGGGCCCTCGTACAGCAGGCGGCCCTCCAGATCCGGGGCGCCGGCCGGCTTCAGCGGGACCACCGTCGCGTCCGTGATGCGGTCCTCCGCGTCCACCCGGCCCGACACCGCCTGGACCTCGACGTCGTCCGGGGTCAGCGAGCCGAGGGCCACCCGGACCCGCAGCCCCACCGTCGTGCCGAGTTCCGCCGTGGCCGTCGTCACCGTCGTCTCCACGTGGTCGACGCTCACCCGAGGCCACGCCGCCCGCACCCTCGACTTCCAGGCGGCCAGGTCGCTCGCCGCCTCCAGGGTCAGCGCGCGGTGGGCCTGGGCGGCGGGGACGTAGAGGCGGTCGACGTACTCGCGGACCATGCGGCCGGCCAGTACCTTCGGGCCCAGCAGACTCAACGTCTGGCGGACCATCGCGATCCAGCGGTCGGGCAGACCGCCCCGGCCCTGCTCGTAGAAACGCGGGGTCACCCGCTGCTCCAGCAGGTCGTACAGGGCCGCCGCCTCGATGTCGTCGCGGCGGTCGGTGTCCGTGGCCGCGCCGTCCGCCGTCGGAATGGACCAGCCGAAGTCCGGCTGGAACCATTCGTCCCACCAGCCGTCGAGGACGGAGAGGTTCAGGCAACCGTTGAGTGCCGCCTTCATGCCGCTCGTGCCGCACGCCTCCAGGGGGCGCAAGGGGTTGTTCAGCCAGACGTCGCAGCCGGGGTAGAGCTTCTGCGCCATCGCCATGCCGTAGTCGGGGAGGAAGACGATGCGGTGGCGGACCCGGGGATCGTCGGCGAAGCGGACCAGCTCCTGGACCAGACGCTTGCCGCTGTCGTCCGCCGGGTGGGCCTTGCCCGCCACGACGATCTGGATCGGGTGGTCCGGGTGGAGCAGCAGCTCCATCAGGCGGTCCCGGTCCCTCAGCATCAGCGTCAGGCGCTTGTACGACGGGACCCTGCGCGCGAAGCCGATCGTCAGGACGTCCGGGTCCAGCACCCCGTCGATCCAGCCCAACTCGGCGTTTCCGGCGCCCCGTTGACGCCACGACGCCCGCAGCCGCTCCCGTACCTCCAGCACCAGCTGTTCGCGCAGGGTGCGGCGCAGCTCCCAGATCTCCTGGTCCGAGATGTCGGCGACGGAGTCCCAGCGGTCGGTGCCGCCGACGGTCAGCGCGTCCTCGGCGCGCTCCGAGCCGACCTGCCGGGCGCCCAGCCGCAGCACCTCCGGGGCCACCCAGGTCGGCGCGTGCACGCCGTTGGTCACGGAGGTGATCGGCACCTCCTCGGGGTCGAATCCCGGCCACAGGCCCGCGAACATCTCCCGGCTCACCTGGCCGTGCAGCAGGGACACGCCGTTGGCGCGCTGGGCCAGCCTGAGCCCCATCACGGCCATGTTGAACAGATTCGGCTCGCCACCCGGGTACGTCTCCATACCGAGGGTCAGAATCCGCTGCACGTCGATGCCGGGCAGCTCGGCGTCCGCCCCGAAGTGCCGGCCGACCAGCTCCCGGTCGAAGCGGTCGATGCCGGCCGGGACGGGGGTGTGGGTCGTGAAGACGGTGCCCGCGCGCACCGCCTCCAGAGCAGAGTCGAAGTCAAGGCCCCGCTCGCACAGTTCGGCGATCCGCTCCAGGCCGAGGAAGCCCGCATGGCCCTCGTTGGTGTGGAACACCTCCGGTGCCGGGTGCCCGGTGAGGCGGCAGTACGTCCGCACCGCCCGCACACCCCCTATCCCGAGCAGCATCTCCTGCAGCAGCCGGTGCTCGCTGCCGCCGCCGTAGAGCCGGTCGGTCACCCCGCGTTCACCGAGGTCGTTCTCCTCCACGTCGGAGTCCAGGAGCAAGAGTGGCACCCGGCCCACCTGGGCCAGCCAGATCCGGGCGCGCAGTGCCCTGCCGCCGGGCAGCGCGAGGGAGACCTGCGCCAGGGTGCCGTCGGCCTCCTTCAGCCGGGTGAGGGGCAGCTCGTTGGGGTCGAGCACCGGGTAGTGCTCCTGCTGCCAGCCGTCGCGGGAGAGGGTCTG
Source organism: Streptomyces sp. NPDC001393 (assembly GCF_053597455.1). NCBI lineage: Bacteria > Bacillati > Actinomycetota > Actinomycetes > Kitasatosporales > Streptomycetaceae > Streptomyces > Streptomyces sp. NPDC001393. The sequence continues at coordinate 2,021 of NZ_JBSFIH010000118.1, read as the reverse complement.
CCGGAAGTACCCGTGCCGGTAGAGCAGTCCGACACCGATCAGGGGGACGCCGAGATCGCTCGCCGCCTTCAGATGGTCCCCGGCCAGGATGCCGAGACCGCCGGAATACTGGGGCAGCGCGGCGGTGATGCCGAACTCCGGGGAGAAGTAGGCGACGGCGGCGGGCATGCCGTCCGCCTGGGTCTGGTACCAGCGGTCGCCGGTCAGGTAGTCGTCGAGGTCGTCCGCGACCGCGCCGAGACGGCGCAGGAAGCGGCGGTCGGCGGCCAGCTCGGCCAGCCGCGCCGGCCGCACCCGGCCCAGTGTCCGCACCGGGTCACCCCCGGCCGCGGCCCACGCCTCGGGGTCGACGGACTGGAACAGATCGCGCGTTTCCGCATGCCAGGACCAGCGCAGATTGCGCGCCAGGTCGCTCAGCGGCCGGAGGGGTTCGGGGAGAACGGGACGGACGGTGAACCGACGGATCGCCTTCACACTGCCACCTCGGACGCGTTACGGGGGAGACGCACAGCGCCGTACGTCTCGTCGTCAACCTCGACGGTAGTGGTTACCGGGGGGTCGGTGGGGAGGCGCCCGGCGGGGTGTCGGGGGCGTCAGGCGGCGGCGTGCGGGCACCCGGAAAAAGGGAGCCGGTCTTGTGGGTGGACATACGCGGGAGTAGTTAACAAAGTTCCGGATTGCCCACCCGAACAGGGTGGGAAGGCTCCTCCGGTACGGCCCCACAGGCGTCCCACAGCACCTCCGCAGGACCCACCTCCCCACATCCATCCGCCCACACCCACGTTGACGCGGACAGGAGCGGTCATGCCCGCCACGCACCACTCGTCATCGCCACCGACAAGCAGCAAGACCAAGTCAGCAGCCAAGTCAGCAGCAGGGAAAACTCCGGGCAAGAAAGTCGTGAAACCCGCCGATGTGCCCGGCCCCCCGGCGGACTCCGGAACGACCACTCTCGGCCGCATCCCCGTCCTCGACGTACGCCCCGTGGTCCAGCACGGGCGCAGGCCCGCCAAAGCGGTGACCGGTGAGTCGTTCGAGGTGTCCGCCACCGTCTTCCGGGAGGGCCACGACGCCGTCGCGGCGAACGTGGTGCTGCGCGACCCGGCCGGCCGGCCCGGACCGTGGACGCCGATGCGTGAACTCGCCCCGGGCACCGACCGCTGGGGCGCCACCGTCACCGCGGGCAAGCCCGGCCGCTGGACCTACACGGTGGAGGCCTGGTCCGACCCCATCGCCACCTGGCAGCACCACGCCGGGATCAAGATCCCGGCGGGCATCGACACCGAACTGGTGCTGGAGGAGGGGGCCCGGCTGTACGAGCGGGCGGCCGACGGCGTCCCGGAACGGCGACGGCCGGCCGTGCAAAAAGTCGTGGCGGCCCTGCGGAACGAGAACCGTCCCGCCGCCTGGCGCCTCGCGGCGGCGCTGGCGCCTCAGGTGCGGGACCTCCTGGCCCGCCACCCGCTACGGGAGTTGGTCACCGCCTCCGATCCCATGCCCCTGCTGGTGGAGCGGGAGCGGGCCCTGTACGGCTCCTGGTACGAGTTCTTCCCGCGTTCCGAGGGCACCCCGCAACACCCGCACGGCACCTTCCGCACGGCCGCGCGCCGGCTGGAGACGATCGCGGACATGGGCTTCGACGTCGTGTACCTGCCGCCCATCCACCCCATCGGCACGACCTTCCGCAAAGGGCCCAACAACACGCTCACCGCCCGGCCGGAGGATGTCGGCGTGCCCTGGGCGATCGGCTCCCCCGAGGGCGGGCACGACGCCGTCCACCCGGACCTGGGCACGATCGAGGACTTCGACTGGTTCGTCGGCGAGGCGCGGAAGCTGGGCCTGGAGATCGCCCTCGACTTCGCGCTCCAGTGCTCGCCCGACCATCCGTGGGTGCAGAAACACCCCGAGTGGTTCCATCACCGGCCCGACGGCACGATCGCGTACGCGGAGAACCCGCCGAAGAAGTACCAGGACATCTATCCGATCGCCTTCGACGCGGACATGGACGGGCTGGTCGCCGA
>NZ_JBSFIH010000117.1:0-8095 GCF_053597455.1 Streptomyces sp. NPDC001393 | reverse complement strand
CGGAAGCGGAACGAGGGCAAGGGCCACAAGCAGGCGCTGCTGGCCCTCGCGCGCCGACGCCTCAATGTCCTGTGGGCGATGATCCGTGACGGAGAGTGCTTTCACGCTTCACCTCCCGTCACGGGAGCAGCTTGACAACACGATTGGGAAGTTCCTTCCGCGAGAGTGGAGGAGGAGGTTCAGGCCGACCGTCGGCGACCTCGATGCGTCGAAACATTTCGACATCCCAAGCCTCGTCGTCCGCAGAGACGACCGCGACGGTGCACGCCCCCGAGAACGGAGGGGGGACAGCCCCACCCCGAGACCGGCTGCACATGTGGCAGAAGGCTCGGCCGGTGCCCACGGAGAGCGTTCACCCACTGAGGCTTTTGCAACCTCATGTCGGCCGGCGAGTATCAGCGTTTGAACGGCCTTGACCTGGGTGCCCGCCGGACTGGGGGGCTGGAGGCTCTCGACGAAAGATGCGGCCGGGAAGTCGAGACCGGCGTGGCGGCTCTGTCCCAGGGACAGATGCGGCCAGCGTGGCCGCACCATCCCCCGTACCGGCAGGACAGTCACGCGCAAACTCATCGTCCAGCAGCGGGTTACCGGTAGTTCGCTAAATCCGGAGGTAGAGGTCAATGCCGTCCGTTGGTGACCGCCAGCCCCGCGACCACCGCTTCGCAAACTCCTACGAAAATCCGATCATCGCTTTGCCCAGCGGGCGCCTGTCCCGTACGAGCATGTTCGCGTCACATTGGCTCCAGCAGAAAGACAGCGGCACATGAAGCACGCTGCACGTCCCAGATGGCTGGCGTTCGCCCTGCCAGCCGCAGCTCTGGCCGCCGCGGTACCGTTCGTCATCCCGCCTCTCGCGGGCGCCTCTTCTGTGCCGGCCACGCAGCCGGCCTCGCGCGCCGCCACGCGGATCGACGAACGCCAGCAGGTCCTCGACGCCGTCGCCGACCGGATCACCGAAGGGCTCTCCGAGCCCGACCGCGCGCACATACCCGGTTTCGCCGAGGTCGAGGTCGACCCCGACCACAACCACCTGCGCCTGCACTGGAAAGGCACCCCACCCCAGCGGGTCAGGCAGATCCTCGCCCATCTCCCCCACGGGGTGACCGCCGAGGTCGACTCCGCCCGCTATTCCAAGGCCGAACTCCACGCGGCCCGCATGAAGTTGCTGAACAACCTGGCCTCAATGAAGCTGCGAGCCGAGGGGACGGCGGCCCCTGTCCGCGTCACCAGCATCGCACCGGCAGTGGACGGCAGCGGCCTGGAGGTCGGCTACGACAACGCCGCCGGTACGGCGAGCAGGCTCCTGGCGAGCGGACACAGCAGGACGTTGCAGCAGGTCGCCACGGCAGCCGGCCGACTTGCGGGAGTGCACGTCGCCGCGATCCACCGATTGCAGAGCGTGGATCTGTCCTCCCGGCAGCATGACAGCTCCCCCTGGACCGGAGCCTCGGCGCTGAAAAACCCCCTCGGCGGCATCTGCTCCGGCTCTTACGGCGTGAAGAACGCCCAGGGCCAGTACATGCTGACGTCGGCCTACCATTGCGGCCCGGGCCCCGAAGGCCGGTGGACCACCTGGTGGGGCGGCGACCTCATCGGTACCACCGACGCCGCCCAGCGCTCCCCGCAGGACGACGTGGTCGGCATCAAGCTGCCCTCACAGCGCGTGAGCGGCCGGCTCTACGACGGCCCCGCAAGCCGCACCGACGGCTACGCCAAACCCGTCACAGGCTGGGGGCACAACAACGTCGGCGACTACGTGTGCACCGACGGCGCCAACGGCGGCGTGCACTGCGGTGTGCGCATAGCCCAGACCGACATCGGCGTCACCGGGCCCAACGGCATCTACCGTCCCGATGTCGACCTCGCCTACGCCACCTCGGCCACGCCTGGCGGTGTCGCAGCCGTCAACGGCGACAGTGGCGGCCCGGTCTTCGCCAGCGTCCGCAACCACACCGCCGACGAAGCACGCGGAATCATCACCGCCCTCGACCGGACCCTCACCTGCCCGCCTGCGTACAACCCCGACACCGTCCTCGACGGCCATCGCAGGAAACCCTGGTGCCTGGCCGGCGTCTACTACGTACCCATTGGACAGACGCTCCACGACATGCACTGGACTCTGGTCACCGGGTGACCACTTCGCGCCTCGTTGTCGGTGGCCAGGTCCATTTTTGCGGGCCGGCGGCAGTGGCTTGCCAGTGCCCGGCGATCCGTGCCTGAGCCCACGCGGGCGTACGACGCCGGGTCAGGCGACCACCACGCCGCAGGGGCCCGAGGACAGGCCCAGTCGGGTGCCGGCGAGGACCCTCAGGCTGGTGGTGTCGATCGCGTCCACTGTGGCGCCGGCATTCGTGCACACCCACACGGTGTTGCTGGTCGCCGTGATGCCGGTGGGGACGTGGCCGACCTTGACCGTGCCGACCGCCTTCGCGCTCGCCGTGTCGACGACGGTGACGGTGTCGTCGTTGGCGCCGCTGACCCAGGCCCGTGAGCCGTCCGGGCTCAGCGCGACCTGCCACGGGGTGCGACCCACCCGGACCTGGGCGACGACGCGCAGCGAGCCGGCGTCGAGCACCGCGAGGGTGTCGCTCCACGGGCTGACCACGTAGACCCGCCTGCCGTCGGGGTGGACGGCAACACCGTTGGCCTCGGCCAGCTCGGGCAGCCGCCTGCGGGTCCTGCCGGTCTCCGCGTCGAGCACCGTCAGGCCGTCGCAGCAACTGACGTAGACCATCCGCCCGTCGGGGCTGACGGCGACGGAGCGCGGGGCGAGGCCGGTCTGCCAGGTGGCGGTGGCCTTGTCCGCGCCGGTGTCGATCACCGTGAGCGTCCGCGATCCGCCGGCGCCGGTGTCCGGGCCGGTGTTGGCGACGTAGACGGTGCGGCCGTCCGGGGAGGAGGCCACGCCGTGTGGGTGGAGGCCGACGTCGACGGTGCCGGTGATCTTGCCCTTGGTGGTGTCCAGCACGGAGACGTCGCCGGCGCCGGAGTTGGTCACGTACAGCTTGCCGGTGCCCGCTGCGGACGCGATGCCACAGGGATTGGCGCCGCCGGGGATGCTCGCGACGAGCTTGCGGGTGGTGGTGTCCACCACCACGATCGTGTAGCTGACCAGTGCGGTCGCGTAGGCGTGGACGCCGCTGGTGGGCCCGGTCTTCGGCACGGAGTCCTGGGTGCCGGGGAAGTTCGTGCCCTGGGTGCCGGAGCCGCCGGCGGGTACGTCACCGGCGAAGTCGTCGCGGTGGGTCGTGGCGTTCTCCACCATGCGGCTGATGACATACGGCCGCCGCCCGGCCAGGGGCTCCGCCTCGCGGGCGGTCGAGGCGAGGCCGACCGGAGTGGCCTCGGGACCGCTGGTCTCCTGGTGCGGCGGGGTCTGGTCCACGCCGGGGAAGGTGACCCGAGGCAGGGTCGCCACCTCATGCTCCGCCACCGACAACTGGCCCCTGGTAGGCGGCAGGTGCGGGAAGGGACGCTTGCTGGGGAAGCCAAGCGCCGAGGTCAGGTCACCGAACGTGCGGCGGCGCCATTCACTGATGTTCTCCTCGCGTACTCCCGTGATCCGCTCCAGGAACCGCAGCACGGAGGTGTGGTCGAAGGGGTCGCTGCACACGAAGCCGCCCTGCGTCCACGGCGAGACAATGATGCAGGGGACCCGGATGCCCGCGCCGATCGGCACGCCGTCGACGAACTCGTCGGGCGTCCCGGCCGGCGGGGCGGGCGGGATGACGTGGTCGAACAGGCCGTCGTTCTCGTCGTAGTTGAGGATGAAGACGGTTTTGCGCCACAGCTGAGGGTTGGCGGCGACCGCGTCGAGCTGCCGGGCGACGAAGTTTGCGCCGGAGGCCGGCAGGTAGTCGGGGTGCTCGCACTGCGCCGCGGTCGGGATGATCCACGACACGGTGGGCAGCCGTCCGGCCAGGGCGTCACGAGCGAACTGGTCGGTGGGGCCGATGGTCAGGCCGTGCTCGTACAGCGGGTTGCCGGGTTCGGCGTCCTGGTACTGCTGGAAGAACTCCAGTGGGTTGCAGCCGTAGTCGTCCTCCTCCTGGTAGACGTGCCAGGACACGCCCGCCTTGGTGAGCCGCTCGGGGTAGGTGGTCCAGCGGAACGGCTCGGGGATGACGTTGCTGATGACCGGCCCGCCGGCAAGGCCGTTCGGGTCGATGGTGCCGGTCCAGTGGTAGAGCCGGTTGGGCCAGGTGGGGCCGAGCAGCGAGCAGTGGTAGGCGTCGCAAAGGGTGAAGGACTCGGCGAGCGCGAATTGGAAGGGGATGTCGGCGCGCTCGTAGTAGCCCATGGTGAACGGGCCGTTGGCCTCGCCGTCCGCCTTGCGGTGCGCCGGCACCCAGTTGTCCATCCGGCCGTTGTTCCAGGCCTCGTGCTGCACCGACCAGGCGTGGCTGGTGGACGGGATGGCCTGCGAGCTGGTGGTCCTGGTGTCGAGGTGGAACGGCAGCAGGTAGCCGTCCGGGTTCTCCGGGTCCGGTTGGTAGAACACCGGTCTGCCGGTGGGCAGGATGGCCGCGTCCGGGTCGTCGAAACCCCGTACTCCGCGCATGGTGCCGAAATAGTGGTCGAACGATCGATTCTCCTGCATGAGGATCACGACATGCTCGATGTCGTGGGGCGATACCGGCCGGTGGGCCGTGTCGGCCATGGCGCGTTGCAGGTTGGGCGGGAGCAAGGACGCGGCGGCGAGCCCACCGACGCCCAGCGCGGAGCCGAGGAGCCTGCGACGGGACAGTCCAGCCATGGTCACCCCTCCACGGAACGATCAGGAACGCGCGTCAGCACACACCACTTCGTTTCCCGCGCACAAGAGGGCGTGCCGCAGCGGCCGTCATCCATGTGCGTCCAGCCGAATTCAGCAGGCGGGGGCGCCTGCGCCTTCCGGGGTCGCGCGTCGGAACAACGCGCGGAGGGCCGGAATGCGTGGCCGCCGGATCGGCTGGGTGGGCCTCGGGCCACCCAGCCCGCGCCCCCTCGGTTTTGGAGCTGGCCGACCCGCCCCCGAACACATCACCGACGAACTGGTGAGGCCCGGTATCTACTCGACGAAGGTCCGGCGGAACCACACGGCGTTCCGGCACCGAAACCGCCCTTCGAAGGTCTTGGCGTCAGCCGCGGCGCATGACCAGCGGCTCGTGGCGCCGGAGGAGCACCAGTACCACGATGATGCCAACCAGCCCCAAGCCTTCCAGCACCCCTGCATCCAGCCACCACTGGTGGGCGGTGTGGACCCAGAGCGGGTCGGCGGAGTGGGGGTGCTTGTCGTCCGCGGGTGGGCCGATCCGGCTCAGGTTGATGGTGGCCGCCTGCGCGGCGACCGCCCAGCGGGAGGGGACGAGCCAGGAGAGCTGATTCAGACCCACCTGATTGAAGAGCGGGAAGACCGCACCGCTGAACATCACCTGGACGACTGTGGCAAGCACCAGCAGGGGCATCGTCTTCTCGGCAGTGCGCACCAGGGCGGAGATGATCAGGCCGAGCATCATCGAGGTGGTGGAGAGCAGCACCACCGCCAGTACCAGCTCGATCTCGGACGGTGTGGTCACCAGTCCCACCGGCGGCAGCCGACGGCCGGCCAGTCCGATCGCGACCACCACGAATCCCTGTACTGCGGTGATCAACCCCAGGACCATCACCTTTGACAGGACGTAGGCGGACCGGGCCAGCCCTATGGCGCGTTCCCGCTGGTAGACGACGCGTTCCTGGACCAACTCGCGCACTGAGTTCGCGGTACCGGTCAGACAGGCACCCACTGCCAGCACCAGCAGTACGGGTTGGGCGTCGACGTTGTAGTTCGGAGCGCAGGACACCAGCTTCGCGCAGGTCTGTGTGGCGGCCATGAAGCCGTACTGGGCGGGCACTGTCACGCTGAGCACCCCCATGATCAGCGGCAGCGCGAGTAGCAGACCCGCATGGCCTCGGTCTGCTGCGATGACCGACAGGTTGCGACGCATCAGGGTGGTGAACTGGGAGCGCCAGCTCGGTGGACGAATCGATTCTGCACCGGCGAATTCCCGCAGCCCGCGGCCCGCCTTCGGCCGTTTCCTCTGCTTCCTGTGTTTCTTCAAACCCTCCGCGCCGGGCTTCTCGGGCTGCGTTCCATCGGTGGGTGGGTCGGTGCGCTGGGCCGCCACCTCCTCCATGACCGCGGTGTACGTGCGGTAGTGAATCGATGTGTGGTAGCGGGCCGTCCAGTCCCAGTCGGGATGAAGGTCGAAGGCGTGGAAGACGTCCGCCCAGTCGTCGTACCCGAAGAACTCCAACGCGTACTGCGACGGGCCGAAATACGCGGTACGGCCACCCGGGGCCAGGACCAACAGACGGTCACACAGATGGAGGTTGGCGATGCTGTGCGTGACCACGGCAACGCGGCGGCCACCGTCCGCGAGACCCCGCAGCATCTGCATGACCTGCCGGTCGAGACCAGGGTCGAGGCCGGAGGTCGGTTCGTCCAGCAACAGCAGGGCGGGTTTGGTCAGCAGTTCCATGGCGACCGAGACACGTTTGCGTTGACCGCCGGAGAGCGCGGTGATCCGGGTATCCATACGGTGCGAGAGCCCCAGTTCCTCCAGCACCTCCTTGACGCGCTCTTCCCGGGTGGCGGCATCGCTGTCGCGCGGGAAACGCAGTTTGGCTCCGTAACTCAGCGCTTTGCGCACGGTGAGCTGCGGATGAAGGACATCGTCCTGTGGGACGAGGGCCACGCGCTGGCGGAGTTCCGCGAAGTGCGTATAGAGGTTGAGGCCGTCGTAGAGCACCTCGCCCTCGTCGGCGGGCTGATAGCCCGTCAGTGCCCGCAGCAGAGTGGACTTACCGCAACCCGACGGGCCTACGATGCCGACAAGGGCCTTCTCGGGAAGGTCGAGGCTGACCTGGTTGAGCAGGGTCTTCGTCTCGCTGCGCTGGCGCACCCGGACTGTCAGGTCCCTGGCGATGAATGAACCTGTGCCCGCGTCGGCGCGCACCAGCCGACCGTCTGCCAGATGGAACCTGGAATGACCGATCGCGACAATGTCACTCGGGCCGAGCACGTGCCGGACAACCTGATGACCATTGACGTACGTGCCGTTCGAGCTGTTGAGGTCCGTTATTTCAGGCTCACCCTCGACCGTCTTTCCCAGTACCGCATGGTACTGGGAAACCATGGGGTCCGGCACGACGAGGTCGTTGTCGGGTGCGCGGCCTATTCTGAGGACTCGCTCGGCGTTCGACAACGTCTTATCTGTCATTCCCTGAGCGCCAGTCCTGTTCAAGTGGCATTTTGAGGTGTACATGACGCGCGTAGGTCAAACCGCGCCACCGGGTTGCGTGACCGCCCCCGGGACCTTCCTGTGCCCGACAGAGTAACCCCTCATCTATCGCGGCAAGTTCACGGTTTGTCTTACCTTTCATGAATCCGGCAATCTTCCACTAAAATGGACATGTGCCCGTTCGTTCAGGTGCCCAGTCCGTACCATGCCGGGAACTACGCGGCCGGAGAAGTTACCGCTGAGGTTGAACGGTCGGGGTGACTGGGTTACGGGGCTCCGGTGTCAGTCCCGTCTCGGCTGTGAAGCCGGTGAGGACCTCGGGTCGGCGTTGGATGCCGCGTAAGCGGTTCTTCACGAGCGGGGTGAGGTCTTCGACCTTGTGGGGTGCGAGGTTGGCCAGGGACTTCCTCAGGTGGGCCCATACGCCTTCGACAGGGTGGAGGTCTGGCGCGTAGGGCGGGAGCTTGACGATGGTGAGCCCGTCGCTGTTGCGGTCGCAGCACTCCCGCAGGGGCTTGGCGTGGTGAGTGCTGGCGTTGTCCCACACCAGGATCAGCGGGGCGCCGTCGGGCTGACGGCGTGCAGCGATGATCGGTTCGGCGAACAGCGGGCCCGGAAGCCCTTCTTCTCGCCCCTACGGCCCCGGTATGTCTGCGTCCGGTAGATCATCCTGGTTTCGCGGCCCGGCCTGACGCAGATCATGCCGGCCATCAGCACCCGGCCCGAGCCCTTGCCCGTCCCGGCAGCCAGATCGTGGCGGTCTGCACGCGCGGCAGGCACCGGCAGGCGATCGGCACTCTCGACTTTCCGTTGCCGGATCCGGCGCCCCAGGG
>NZ_JBSFIH010000116.1:0-8288 GCF_053597455.1 Streptomyces sp. NPDC001393 | reverse complement strand
AGACCGTCAGGAACCAGCCGCTGCGACAGATCGACACCCACGAAGAGACATCATGCCGCAGCTCGCACCGTCACCACGTGAGACAACCTCTAAGAGTCTAGACCCACGCTTGCGCAAGCTCGCAACTTCTTGATGGGCTGTTGACGTCGCCGTGGTGTGATGTCGGCCATGGTCGGCAACTGCGTCATGCAGTCGTTGGCGGCCGACGGGTGCCGGACGTCTGCTCAGCCGAGCTGGATCGCCTTGACCAGCAGCAAGAGCGCGGCGATGACGAGGTAGCCGCGCAGCAGGCTCATTCCGAGTTTCAGGCCGGGCGACCATACGACCGGTTCCAGCAGGGCCAGGGGCGGCATCCGCCAGCTCTCGCGTTCGGCGCGGGAAACTTCCGGCGCCCGGGCCGCGGCCGGTGGCCGGCGGGCGCGGACGATGCGCAGCCACGCTCCGGCGGCGAGAAGTCCGACGGCCAGGACCCCGGCGAGCCATACGGTGACCTGGGTGGTGTTCAGCGACGGGAACAGGGTGGTCGCGACGAGGATCCCGGACAGCATCAGGAGCACCGAGATGATGACCGCGGCCAGGATATTGAGCCAGCGCGGATTGACCCAGGGGCCGAGGACCGCCCGGTCGTTGCACAGCAGGAGCAGGAACACACTGGCGGAAGGCAGCAGCAGCCCGGCCAGGGCCTGAACCGCGGTGGTGATCAGGCCAAGGGGCGCGCGGGGGATGAGAACGATGGCGGCGGCGACCAGGACCATGCCGGCGTAGGTGGAGTAGAACGCTTTTGCCTCGCCGAAGCTGCGGTGCAGGGAGTGGCGCAGGTTGAACACGTCACCGAAGGCGTAACTGGTGGCCAGGGTGACGGCCGCGGCGCCGATGATGGAGGCGTCCAGCAGCACGACGGCGAACAGGGCTCCCAGGGCGCGGCTGTGCGCGCCGAGCGCGTTCGCGATGCCGAGCGCGTCGGTGAAGTGCCCGGCCGCGCCGGTGCCGCGGACGGCGTAGTCGGCCACGATGACGATCGCGACGGCTCCGCCGACCACGACAAGAGAGCCGAGCACGGTGTCGGCGCGTTCATGCCCGATGAATCGTGGCGTGATGCGCTTGTCGATGATGTTGGACTGCTGGAAGAACAGCTGCCAGGGGGCGACGGTCGTGCCGACGATCGCGATGATCAGCAGGACCGCCTCGGGCGTGATGCCGCCCTGTACGCCGGGCACGACGAGGTGGTAGGCGGCCGAGCCGTAGCGGGGGTGGGACAGCAGCGCCAGCGGCACGAGCAGGAGGCTGACCGCGACGAAGGCGAGCATCGCGCGCTCCCAGCGGCGGAAGCTGCCGGTGGCAGTGATCGCGACCAGGGCGAGGGCGGCGGCGGGTACGGCGATGTACGTGCTGACGCCGAAGTAGCTCAGGGCGAGCGAGACGCCGATGAACTCGGTGACGATCGTCAGGAAGTTCAGCACGAACAGGTCACCGACGCTGAACCAGCCCCAGAACCTGCCGAACCGCTCGTTGATCAGCCGGGCGTGTCCGACACCGGTCACCGCGCCGAGCCGGACCACCATCTCCTGGTTGACGATGAGGACCGGGATGAGGAGCAGGAGTACCCACAGCAGGCTGTAGCCGTAGTCCTGGCCCGCCTGAGCGTAGGTAGAGATCCCCCCGGCGTCGTTGTCACCGACCATCACGATCAGACCAGGACCGACGATGGCCAGGAAGGTCAGCAGCCGCCGCTTGAGGCTGCGGCCGGCGTCGGCCTCCTCCAGCCGGATGCGTCCCAGGGCGCCCTCGATGTCGCCTAGGTGGGCTTCGTCCAGCACTGCGGTCGGGCGGGCACGCGGACGTGACGCGGGAGCCGGGGTGGGCTGCGGCTGGGTAGTACGGGCTGGAGTCGGCTCGGGCCGGCGAGTAGGGGCAGCGGTGGGCTCGTGGGTGGCGCCGCCATGCTCGCCCGGCGTGCCTGGGTGCGGCGGTGCGGCGTGCGGGGGCGTGGGGGCTTCCGGGGTCGTGGAGTCGGCGGGTCGATTGTCCGGCGCCGGAGGGCGCCCACCGGGTGCGGGTGGGCCGTGCACGGGTGACTGTCCGCGGTCGACTGAAGGGGCGTGGTCCGGCGGAGACCCATGGTCCGACGGCGAGCCGGGCCTGGGCGTCTGCGGCGAGCGCGGTTCGGGCCGGGGCTCGCTCACGACGGGGGCTCCGCATCCTGCGCCCGGGCCGTGGGGGTGCCACTGGGCCCCGCGGTGCGGTGCACGTCAGGCGGCGGGGCCACCTCACGGCGCCGCCAGTCCTCCGGCAGCGTCGCCTCCAACACGTCGTCGACGGTAATGACGCCGAGCAGGACCCCGTCCTCGTCCACCACCGGCAGGACGACCAGGTTGTAGTCGGTCATCAGCAGCGCCACGTCCACCAGATCGGTGTCCGGCCCGACCCGCACCGGGTCCGCCTCACTCACCTCCGCCAGCCGCGCCCAGGGATCCGTCTGCAGGAGGGCGACCAGGGAAGCGAAGGCGAGCAGCCGCCCGTCCTCGTCCACGGCGTACACGCTGGTCAACGCCTCCGGCTGCAACCGGCGTGCCCTCCTGACCGCCGCGACGGCCTCCTCCACCGGCGCGTCCGGGGGCAGCGCGAGGAAGTCCACGCCCATCAGACCGCCTGCGCTGTCGGGGTTGAACCCCATCAAGGTCAGCACCTTCGCGCGCTGACCTGCCGGCATCAGATCCAGCACCGGACGACGGCGGTCCTGCGGGAGATCGCCGATGGCGTCGGCCGCGTCGTCCGCACGCATCCGGGCCAGCACGCCGGCGATCTCCTCGTCCGTCCGGGCACCCAGCAGCCGGGACGCCCGGTCCTCCTCGAGCTCTTCGAAGACATCCGCCTCCAACTCCGGGTCCTGCCCGACGTCGCCGAGGATCTCGCGCTCCTCGTCCCGGGAGGCGTCCTCGAGCAGGTCGGCAATCTCCGCCGGCCGCAGCCGCCGGATGCGGGCCGTGGGGCGACGGGCCGGCACACTGCGGCTGTGCCCGATCAGCGGCTCGAACGCCTTCCAGTCCCGGCACGCGTGCCCCGCGGGGCGCTCACGGAAGATCCCCAGCAGCCGATGGGGCCGACGGGTGTCCACACACGACAACAGCCACTGCCCGTCCCGGTAGGCCAGCTCCACGTCCGAAGCTCGCACCAGGCGCGCCTCGGCGACGTCGATCAGCCGGTGCCCCAGCACATCGGCACGCAGCAGCACCTCACCCCCACGCCGCTCGAACGGACGCAGATCCAGCCGGGCACTCTCGAGCCTGACCAGTTCCCGGCCGTCGAGGGCAGCCACCTGCTCGATCGGCACGAACAGCTCACGACGGCCCACACCGATCACAAGCCCGGTCACCAGCGGATAGTCCACGCCACGCAGCCGAACGATCACATCGGCCAGACGGCCGAGCGCCCGACCGCCCCGGTCCGCCACAGGGCGCCTGACCAGCGACGACAGGTGTACGACGGGTGTCTGCTCCTCGTGCGCCGGTGGACGCGACGAAGACGGACTGTCGGTCATCTCTCTGCCCTGCCAACCTCGGAATCACCCCGCGCGTGAACTGCTGACTGCCGACGCCACGGAGCCGTACACCCATAATCCAACCCAAATAGAACCAATCGACATCATGGGATACGGGCCCGAACGGCTGATCCCCCGCACTGGCAAGGGGCGGACGGTCCCAGGACAACGCCTGTGAAGCGCGTCAGGATGGTGTTCAGCAGGCGAGGAGCCGAGGAGACGATGAAGACGTCCCACCGGCGATGAGCACACGGGGCGAAGGCAGTCATGCGTTGCAACCGCTTTGACGGCAGCCGGGATGCCGCCGACGCACTTGGCATGTCGGGAGTTGCGGACGGGGCAGCCAGCATCGTGGCGGCCGGAGCGATGGTGTGAACCGGCAAGGGCAACGGCGGCCTCCTCCAGGTCCATGACGAGGTTCCGGGAGGTCTGGGCGACCCAGCCCGCGGGGGGTGCCTCTATGTCCTTCGTCAAGGCTGAGTGGTCATGCGGTGGCTGCTTCGGGGGTGCGTGGTTCGTAGAAGGTGCCGTCGCGGAGCATGGCGAAGAGCACGCTGATGCGGTGGCGGGCGAGGCGGAGGATGGCTTGGGTGTGGGTCTTCTTGCGGGCGCGTTGTTTGTCGTAGTAGGCGCGGGAGGCGGGGTCGTGCAGGGCTGCGAAGGCCGAGAGGAACATCGCCCGTTTCAGCTGCCGGTTGCCGCCTCTGGGCGCGTGTTCGCCGTGGATCGAGGTCCCCGACGACTTCGTTGTCGGGGCGAGTCCGGCGTAGGAGGCGAGGTGGGCGGCGGCGGGGAAGCTGGTTCCGTCGCCGACCGTGACCAGCAGCACTGCGGCGGTCCTGACCGCGACCCCGGGCATCGAGGTCAGGACCTTGGAAAGAGGGTGTGCCTCCAGGAGGGCGTTGATCTGGGCTTCCAGGGCCCGGCGCTGTTCGTGGACGGCGGCCAGGGAGCGGGCCAGGGATGGGATCACGATGTCGAGAGTGCCGGTCCCGGGGACGACGACGGTCTGTTCGTCGAGTGCGTCGAAGACCTCGTCGATCAGCCGCTGGGCCATGCGGGGGGCCTTGGGCCGGATCACCTCGACGAGTCTGCGGCGGCCGGCTTTGCGCAGGGCGGCCGGGGAGCCGTAGCGTTCCAGCAGCCAGGTCACGGCCGGGTGGTCCAGGCGAGGGCCCAGGACGCGTTCCAGCGAGGGGTGGAACTGGGTGAGCAGGCCGCGTATCCGGTTGGAGGTGCGGGTGGCCTCGGCCGCGAGGTCCTGGTCGAAGCCGACCAGCACGGTCAGCTCGGCGGTGATCTCGTCGGTGAGTTCCAGCGAGCGCAGCGCGTGGGGCAGGGTGCGGGCGGCGTCCGCGATGACCGCGGCGTCCTTCGCGTCGGTCTTGGCCTCGCCCGGGTAGAGGTCGGCGATCCGGCGCATTGCCAGGCCGGGCAGGTAGGCGACCTTGCAGCCCGCATCCCGTGCGACGGTGAGCGGGAGGGCGCCGATCGAGGCGGGCTGGTCCACGATCACCAGGACGGTGCCGAACTTCGCGGTCAGCTTGTCGAAGACGGCCCGCAGCTTCGGCTCGCTGTTGGGCAGCCGCTTGTCGAAGGCTTTCTTCCCGGTCGGGGTGACGGCGGTGGCGTGGTGTTCGCCCTTGCCGACGTCCAAGCCGAGAAAGGCGCCGATGTCGCTGGTGTCGATCACGTGCAGTCTCCGGTCGTACTCGCCCGGCCGTCCCACGGCACCGATCGCCACATCCACATTACGAAGAGCCTCCCTGCTTCCGGAGAAGCCGGTGGTCATGCCCCTAATCAGCGGTCTGTCGATGCCTCCGGAGCCGGTGACACCACCCCCCGGGCCATGCGTTCGACAGGGGGGAGCAGTCATGCCGGCTCCAGAGGCCGGGAGCCCCATTGCGGGGCCACGAAGAAGGTAATGGGGGTGCCCTGTTGTGCCGAAGATCAGTACTCGCCGGATGGCGTGACGTACCCGCCCTGACCGGTGAGGGTGTCGGTCTCGATGAAGGCGCAGGCCAAGAGGGCGTCGACCTGGGAGGGCATGAAGCCGGCCCAGGTGGTGGAGGTCCGGTCGGGCGCGGGGCGATGCCCTGGAGTGGTGGAGGCGGCTATCGAGATGCGATCTGCGGGGAGCGGTGCCAACAATCAAACAGCAGTGATGCCGACTACAGAAAGGTTGCCGATCATGCGAAGCAGGATCGCACGCGCTCTGGTCGCCAGCGTCGCCGCAGGCATGTTCGCCAGCGGAGCAGCGGTGGCCTCTGCGGGTGCCGCCTTCGCGGTACCGGCGAACGCCAATGTGGCCGACAGTCAGCACGCGGCAACACCCCACCCCACGCCGACCCACAAGAAGTGCCCCAAGGGTCAGCACTACACGAAGGTCAACGGCAAGTGGGGCTGCCACAAGAAGTAGCAGCCACGCCGGGCGCCGGGGACCTGTTCCGGGCGCCCGGACTCAGTGAAGACCGCATGGTCGTGGTGCCATCCAAGTGGCCCCCGTCAGCCATGGGGCACCCCCGGCGGTACACCGCCTCTGCAGACGTGACCTGGCGTCAGGCAGTTAGCACATGCAGCACTTGACGACACGCATGCACGGGTTGCCGGGGGTCTCAGTGGACCGGCAGGACCTGGGTGTGGTCCTTCTGGACGGCCTGCAGGTTGTGGGGGTTGAGGCCCAGGAGGGACAGGATCGTCGGGGCGATCTGGGTGGTCTCGACGTGAGCAGTCTTGGTCACGCCTGCGGGGGTGCCTGCGCCGGAGATGACGAGCGGGACGTTCAGGTCGTCGGCGTGGGCGCCGCCGTGTTCGGCGATCTTCTTGGTGCCGCCCGTGTAGACCACGCCGTACTTGGCGATGCCGAACAGGTCCGGGACCCGGGCGTCACCGGGCTTGACGCCGAAGTACTCGGCTGCCTCCTTGCCCGCGTAGACCCTGCTGAGCCCGCCGTTCGTGATGGACTTGACGGGCTTGCCGTTGATGTCGGTGCCCTTGCCGCTCTGCGAGAGCAGGTACTGCTTGGCGAACGAGGTGGCCTCGGCGGAGCGGTCGTTCAGCCACAGCAGCATGCCGTCGTCGTCCACGGAGTGCGCGACGAGGTCGCCGGCGCCCGGGTGCTTCTTCTTCCAGGCGGCGTTGAGCCCGTCGAGCAGAGGGCCGTCGTCGACGCGGGTCAGGGCCTTGGGGTCGGTGGGCGACTGGCCGTGCTTGGCGGACAGGATGATGTCCGTGCTCGCGGCCAGACCCTTGGCCTGGAGCTCCTTGACCATCGCGCCGACCTCGGTGTTGACGTAGTCGAGGTTCTTCTGCAGCAGCGGGCCGGGGACGCCCTTGGCCGCGTAGCCGCCCTTGAGGCCGTCGGAGGAGGGCAGCTTCTGCGCGGTGGAGACCGACTGGAAGTTCATGCCGAAGACCGCCGGGGTGCCGACCTTGTGGGTGCCGCTGTGGTCGTAGCCGTCGATCTCGTTGAGGACGGCCTTGACCTTGTAGCTGTCGTACTGCTCGGTCGCCTTGTTGTCGGTGGTCCAGTCGTTCCCGGCCGGGTAGCCGCCTGCGTCGCTGTTGATCTCCGGGGAGAACTGGTCCTGGATGCCCGTCCCGGAGGGGCCGTTGAGGATGTCGTAGGCGATGTGCTTGTCCGACCAGGCGGTGCGCAGGCCGGCCTTGCGGGCCACGTTGAAGACGGTGTTCACCTGCAGGTAGGAGTGCGGGTAGACCGGCTTGCAGGTCGTGGGGTCGACGGGCAGCTTGCTCGGGTCGAGCAGGCTCTGCGGTCGGCCGGTCATCTGCAGGATGCTGCCGGGCAGGTTCTTCAGGCCCTGGCCGGCATCGAGGGAGGCCTTGTTCTTGTCCATGTCCTCGGTCATGTCCACCTCTGCGCCGGGCTTGACGCCCTTGCAGTGGGTGGTGCCGGCCGGGAGCAGGGCGTGGTTGTACACGTCGTCGTAGTAGATGCCGGTGGTGCCCGGGCCGCCGCCGGTGACCTGGGCGGTCATGCCGGGGAAGGAGTCCGAGGGGTTGGTGGTGTGCGCGTTGGTGTAGTGCACGCCGCTGTTCACCAGCCGGGCCAGCGCGGAGCCGGGGTGGCGGGCGATGTACCAGGCCAGATCTGACTGGTGCAGACCGTCGACGGACAGCAGGAGGACGTGCTTGGCGGCTGCGGGCTTCTGCGGCGCGGCGGAGGAGCCGGTGAGCTCCGACGCCGTAGCGAGCGAGCCTCCGGCGAGGGTCGTGGCGACACCGAGGGCGGCGGCCAGTCGTATGGATCGGCGGGTCACAACGAACTCCAGTTGCTACTGATGACGCGGGCGGCGATGCGGGACATGAGTAGCCGCCAGTTCTGTCACGGCAACGGCCGGAATCTGAACATTTAACAAACCCGCCGTGTTTACCCCCCACGTAAGACTGTGGGCCCGTGACGCCGGAGCGACGGAAGTGAAGCAGGTACTGGCCTGGACCAGCCTGCACGAGGCAACGGCCGAAGACGTTGAGAAGAGGTTGAGAAGTCGTTGAGTGGAGCAGTCGACGCCCCTGTCGTGCACAGTCGAAACGGTGTCGTGGGACGGCTCAGGCGGCGAAGAGGGGCCGCACGCCCGGGGTGCACGGGGCGGCCCCCACACCCCGTCGGCTAGCTTGACTCTGACAGAGTCAAGCTAGGGGGTGACGAAGTGATAGCCGGCGTCGAGCAGGCGGGGAAGCACCAGGCGCAGGGCGGCCACTGTCTGGGAGCGGTCGCCTCCGCCGTCGT
>NZ_JBSFIH010000115.1:0-8384 GCF_053597455.1 Streptomyces sp. NPDC001393 | reverse complement strand
CCACGCACGCGGAGAATGCGGCCAAGGCGGCCGACGACGCCGCCGCCCACGCCGGACAGGCTGCGACCGCCGCCAAACAGTCCGCCGCGCACGCCAAGGAGGCCAAAACGGCCGCCGACGCCGCCAGCGCCGCGGTCGCCAAGGCCCAGAAGGTCCACGACCTCGCCGTCCGCATCGACGCCGAGCAGCTCACGGCGCGTACCAATGAGGCCATCGCCCGCGCGAAGGACCTCAAAGCGCAGGAGGACCAGCGCACCGCGGCCCAGCAGGCAGCCGTGCAGCAGGCCAAGGACCTGCAGGCCGAGGCAGGCAAGCTGGCCGACCAGGCTGCCCAGCCCGGCGCGGACCCGGCGAAGATCGCTCCCGAAGCCCGCAAAGTGGCCCTGGCGACCGCGAAGACCGGCCGCCCGTGGAGCCAGTCCGCGGCCCTGGTCGCCCTGGCCGGCTCCGATACGGACGCAACCGCCTACATCCGCACCGGCCGCCAGGAGGCCAGCGGCCAGGACGATCGCCAGGACGTCGGGCACCTTGCGCTAGTCGCCGGCTCGGCCGACGTGCGCGCCGCCGCCGCCAAGGCGCTGGAAGGCGACGACTCGGCGGTGAGCGCGTTTCTGGCCAGCGGCCAGTACGAGGCGATGAAGCAGGACATGCGCCTCGTCGTCGCCCGGACCATCGCCAACGCGGGCCCGATCGAGCAGCAGGCCGGCCGCACCGCGCTGAATGCCGACACAACCGACGCCCTGCACCAGTTCATCACCACCGGCGACCCGCTGGCGCGCACCCAGGACGAACGCGTCCGCGCCGCCCAGCTCTCCGACACCAATAACAAAAACAACGGCGCGCAGGTCAGGGCCGCAGCCCGCATCGCCCTCGAAGGCCCGTCCAGCCTGCTGCACGCCTTCATCACCGTCGGCCAGTACAAAGCGCAGCGCCAGGACCAACTGGGCGCCACCCACGAAGCCCAGATCCAGCAGCTGATCGCACAGGCCGCGGGCATCGCCGCCACCGCCCAGAAGAACGCGGCCGAAGCGGGCAGGGCAGCAGCCACCGCCGCAAAGGCAGCGGCCGAAGCCGAGGGCTACCGCAGACAGGCCCAAGCAGCCGCCAACGACGCCCAGAAGTACGCCAACCAGGCCAACGGCTACGCCAACCAGGCCGAACAGTCCGCCAAGGACGCCGCCGCATCGGCCAAGACCGCCCGCGGCGCACAGCAGGACGCCGAAAACGCCGCAGCCGACGCACTCGACTCCGCGACCTACGCCCGGTACTCGGCCGACTCCGCACGTAGCTCTGCCGACTCGGCTTGGACCGATGCCCAGCAGGCCCGCGCCTCCGCCACGGCAGCAGGTAAGGACGCCACGGCCGCCGCGCAGGCGGCGACGGAGGCCTACCACACCGCAGTCATCAAACAGCAGCAGGAAGCGGCGCGGTTCCGGCAGTTGGTCGAGGAACAGCGGAAGAAGAACAGCCAGCAGGACGATGACGGCAGCTGGGTACCGGGGTGGCTCAAGGACACCGTCAACACAGTCAGCCCCTATGCGAAGGCGCTCTGGGACAACAGCCCGCAACTCGCGGCTGACCTGATCCAGAGCGTTGGCGGCGCCTTCCTAGCGGACACGGGAATCGCGGAGGGCATCGTAGGCGGAGGCGGCGGACTCCTGCTGTGCCCCGAGACGCTGGGTGCTGGCTGCATCGAAGCAGTCCTGGCGGTCGGCGGTGGTATAGCCCTGACCGGAGCTGGCCTCGACCTGGCCAACGACGGCGTCCACCGCTTCAGTGACGACCTCGACCAAGCCCTCCGCGAAGCCCGGGAAGAACGCCCTGCGAAAGAGACATGCACCCAGTGCTTCGTGGCCGGCACCAAAGTACTCATGGCCGGCGGCCCTGCGAAGAACATCGAGAGCATCAAGGCAGGCGACACAGTAGTCGCTACCGACCCGCTCACCGGGAAGACCGCGCCGCGCAAGGTCGCACGACTGATCATCACCGACGGCGACAAACACTTCGACGAACTCACCCTCAACACACCCGACGGAGCCCGCAAGCTCACCGCCACCTACGAACACCCCTTCTGGAACCCGACGGAAAAGCGCTGGGTCAAAGCCCATGACCTCCGAGCCGGATCCACCCTGCTCAGCAGCGACGGAAGCACCGTCCGTGTCCAGGCCAACCGTGCCTTCGACCGACGAGTACGCACCTACAACCTCACCGTCGAAGACCTCCACACGTACTATGTACTGGCAGGAAATACGCCGGTCTTGGTGCACAACAGCAACTGCGATCTCGTCGGCCCATCGAGAGCCACGCATATTCTTGATGGCGACGCCACCGGAGGCGGCCATCGATACCCTGGGGCGCCTGGGAAGACTCCGTTCCCTCAGGGATGGAGTGACGAACAGATCCTGAACAACATCTCCGAGGTGGCCACCAATCCGAAGTCGACGTGGACGTGGCAGAAGGGCGCTGAGGGTTCTATTTTTACGAAGAAGGGCCTGCCCTCTAGGGTCGCGATTGTCGGCACGGTAGACGGCGTGCAGCTGCGTGTGATCTATGAGCCTGCAACTGACACGATCATCACGGCGCATCCCTGGCCCTAAGGCATGGCAAAGTAAGCGCGGTAATCATTGACTGTACGGCCCCTGGCTCCGGCTAGGGGCCGTGCGGCGGAAGGAGCTTGGGCAAGATGAGCGAAGTATTTAATGCCGTCAATCGGGAGGCATCGTGGGATCGGGCGAGAAACGCTCTCGAAGCCGCAGCCGCTCTTCTTGCGCCGGGCGAATCGAGCGAGGCCCTGGTTGAATTTCGAGACTTTATCGCTCGCAACGAGTTGGAGCTCGCATTCGATGAGCTCGTTGCGATCGGGGATGACCTGGAGTTGGATATCAGGTTCTGGTTGCTGCTCGATTCTGCAGCTCGCGAAATGCGGCTGTATTCGGCGGCGCTAGATGTTCCGCACCTTACGAGTGCGGATCTTTGCAGGCGCCATATCGCGGTTCATTCGGAGTCGTCGGCCTGATAGGAAAAGCACCTGCAGAAACCCAAAGGCCACGCCGGAGCGAGTCGTTCCCGCGTGGCCCTTGGACGCTTTGACCGCAACGCCAGCGGCCCCAGCTTGCGCTTTTGCCAGACGGCGACGGTCGAGGTGGCGATCAGGTGCTCGAGCTGGTCGGCGGTCAGGACCGCGTCCGCGGCCGGGTGGGCCCCGCGGTCGGCGACGTCGGCGCCGGGGTAGCCGATCGGGTGTTCGAAAGGCGGCTGCCGGATCCCGCCGAAGGCCCGCTCGACGGCGGCCTTGTCACGAGTCGTCCACTGCACCCGATCAGCACGGTCAGCATGGTGTTGTCCGGGTGACGCACCCCTTCCACCCGTTGTGCGGGCGGGAGTTCACCTTCGTGGACTGTCGCCTGGCCTGGGACGAAGACCGGGTCGCGCTCACCGACGAGAACGGGGAGTTGGTCTCGCTGCCTGCGGCGTGGACCGATGTGGACCCGGTCGAGCCGTTCGTCACGATGGCTGCGGGCCGCTGTCCGTTCCGCGTGAGCGACCTGCTGGCCGCCGCCGAGTTGATCGAGGCCCTGCGCGCGGGCGTCGCGGGGATGATGCCGCAGCCGTCGCCTGATCCATGCCGTGGGCGACGGAGTGGTTGATCAGCGGCGTGCGGAGGGAGCCAGCCGGAGCACTTCTGATCTGCTGGTTTGCCTCCGCGCGCCCTGCTGGTGGCCTTGGCTGGCCGGGGTGTCGGCAGGAACCTGGTGACACGGCCGGACACTGGGGAGGCGGGCGCGATGACAGTGGCAGCGGAGGATCCGAAGGTGGCCGCGCTGGCGGCGTCCAGGTCACTCAACCCGCATCCAGAGAAGGTCACCGACGAGGTGTTCCTGGCGTCCCCGTTCTGCGATCCGCGGTGTGAGTGGGTGGTGTGGTGGCGGTGGTTGGGTGTCAGCGGGTGGTCGGGTATGTGGCGGTGTGCGGGGGTGTGTAGGTCGTGGGTTGTTGTGTAGTGGCCTTACGAGACCTGGTGATGTTGGCTGTTATGGGGTGACCGGGCTGCTGCCACAGGCTGCATAGCAGGGTGGTGGTTGGCTGTCATGGGGTTGCCCATTCCTGTGTGTGGCCTGCCGGGTGGGGGTGTGCTGGCGGGTATGGGTGAGGAGTTGCGGCTGGCGCGGGGTGTGGTGGTGCGTCGGTTGTTGGCGGTGGATCAGGGTTTGGGGTCGGTGTCGTCGCTGCATGTGCGGGTGATGGCGGAGGCTGCGGGGGTCACGGTTCGGACGGTGTGGCGGTGGTTGTCCGAGGCGCGGGAGGGCCGGTTGGAGGCGGTGGCGCGCAGGGACAGGTTCACGCTGGATGACGGGTTGTGGGCGGTTCTGGCGGAGGTGGGCGGTAACGTCGCGGCTTTGCACCGGCGGATGACGGACGGCGCCTCGCCTGAGGGTGTGCCGTCGCTGGGAACGTTGCATCGCGCGGTGAGCCGGGACCTGCGTGCAGGGCGGGCGCTTGAGGTGGCGAGGCCGTCTCGGAATCGGGTCGAGGCGGGCCGCTATGACCGGGTCCTGGCGGAGCTGAAGTTGCAGCGGGCGGGTGAGGGCTTGCCGGTGGTCGATGCGGATCCGGGAGTGCCGGCCACTGTCGGGCCGGACGTGGAGGGCGCCGCGCTGTCGCGGGGCGGGGTGCGGCTATTCGTGCCGGGCGCGCGTGTGGTGTCGACGGGTCCGGTTGCGGCGGTGGTGGAGGCTGTGGGGCATACGGCGGCGGCGCGCGGGATCGGGTGTGTGTTCGGGGAGCCTGGGGTGGGGAAGACGGTGGCGGTGCAGCAGGCGCTGCATTTGCTGCCTTCCCGGGTGCCGGTCTGGCGGGCTGTGGTGGGGGTGAAGCCGGGCCTTCCTCAGATGCGCGCGTCGCTTTGTGAGGCGCTGGGGCTGTCGGCAGGTTCTCTGTCGCACCGTGCACAGCCGGCGGATCGCGCTCTGGGGGAGGCGCTGCGTCGGCCTGGGGTGTTGTTCCTCGATGACGCGCAGCGGCTGTCGCCTCCGCTGCTGGACTACCTGCGGCTGCTGTGGGACGAGCCGGGCACGGCAGCGGCGCTGTTGCTGTGCGGGGCGGGCGCGGAGCGAGTGATCGCCCGGGCGCCGGCGTTGCGGTCACGGGTGTTGACCTGGCACCAAGTCCCCGGGCTGGACCAGGAGCGGCTCACGGAAACGCTGGCGATGTTCCATGACGTGTGGGAGGGCGTGGATCCGGCCGATGCGGGGTGGGCGGATGCCACGGTGGCGCGGGGCAACTTTCGTACCTGGGCGAAGATCACCTCGCACGTCTACGCCATGTCCAAGCGCGGCCAGGACGTGACGGTGGATCGTCCCTTGATCGAGCAGGCCTGCGCCCGGCTGGGCCCCTACCCGTGACGGTCGGCGGCACGGGAGTGGAAGGGGAGGGGCCATGACCAGGCGGCAGGGAGCCGATTCCATGATCAGTTCACCCGGGGCGGATGACCCGCCGCTGGACGCGGCCGGGCTCCAGGGTCCTGCTCTGGCCGCGCTGCGCGGGCCTGCTGTTCGGCAACTGCTTCGGCTGCGGGCCCAGCGACGGCTGTCGCGAGGGCATGTGCGCCTTGCGGGGGAGTGTTTGGGAGTGTCGGAGCGGACGGTGTGGAGGTGGCTTGCCCAGGCCGAAGCCGAGCCCCGCATGGCGGCCGGGCCGGGGGCGAGATCGGTGAACCGGTTCGAGATCACCGCCGAGATCAGGGTGTTGCTGGCGTACTGGCGTGGCAACGCGTCCGCGGTCCACCGGCAGTTGGTCGTCCGTGCCCGGGCAGCGGACGGGGAGCAGGCCACTGCGGTGCCGGGTGGGGCGCCGGCGGAAGCGGTACCGGTGCTGGATCCGGTGCCTTCGTTGTCGACGTTCCTGCGTGCGGTGCGCCGTGACCTGACCGCAGGTGAGCGCGCAGCTCTGGCCCGGGGGCCGGAGGCGGCCCGGGCCCATGATGTGTTCGGGCGCCGGCCGCGGCTGTGGCGGAACCATACCTGGGAGGCCGACCATGTCCAGGCCCCGCTCCTGGTGGATGCCGACGGGGATCTGGTGCGCCCGTGGGTGACGTGGTTCATCGACGTCGCGACCAAGACGATCACCGGGACGGCCGTCACCCCCGGTCATCCGTCCCGGGCCTCGATCCTGGCCGCGCTGCGCGCCGCCATCCTGCGCAGTGGCCCGTACGGTCCGGCGGGCGGCGTCCCGGAAGCGGTACGCATCGACAGAGGAAAAGACTTCCTGTCCAGGACGGTCCTGGGCGTATTCGGGACTCTCGGTGCCGAGGTGGATGACCTGCCCGCTTACAGCCCGCACCTGAAGGGCACGGTGGAGAACCTCAACCGGTGCGCGGACCGTATGCTCTTCGCTGTCCTGCCCGGCTACACCCTCACCCCCTCGCCCCGGCGCGCCAAGAAGGAGGCCGCCGACTCTGATGCGCCCCGGCCCCTGACCTTCACGGAGTTCACCGCCGAGGTCCTGGCCTGGACGACGTGGTGGAACACCGAGCACCGCCCCCACGGCCTGACCGGCCAGACCCCCATCAAGGCATGGCAGGCGGATCCCACACTGCTCTCCGACATCCCCGAGGCCGCTCTGTGGGCTCTGATGCTGGAGGACGACGGCCGGGTGCGGAAGCTGACCAGCCACGGCGTGCGCTGGCGCGGCCGCGACTACGTCGGCGCATGGATGGCCGGCCAGGCCGGCCGCAGCGTCCGTATCCGCTACATGCCCCATCACGATCACGAGATCGAGGTCTTCGACCCCGCCGGGCACCACCTCGGACCCGCCCACCTCGCCGACGCCGCCACCCCCGAGCAACTCGATGCCCTGCGCCGTACCCGTACCGCACGAGCGCGCCGCCTACGCGAGGAAGCCAAGAAAGCTCAGGCCCTGCGCCGGCAGCGTTTCGCACCCACCACCACACCCACATCCCCGCAGCGCCTGGGCACCGTGACGGCAGCCGAAGCCGACCACGAACTCCAAGCCGCCGCCCGCAGCGACATGGCTGCCCTCGCCCTCCCCGACCTGATCCCGCCCGCACCGCCACCCGAGGACTGGAACACCCCACCCAGCCTGCGCCCCACACACGGGCCCCAGCCCGCCGGCGGCGAGGAGACACGATGACCAGCCAGCTGCCCCCACGGCAGACCGACCACTACACGCAACTCCCCGACGCCGCAGTCGTGACAACGCGCTCCCTGCTGACCGCCAGGGAGAACATCGCCGACACGATCGAGGCCAGGGCCATGATGTGCCTCCACGGCCCGGCCGGCGTCGGTAAAACCCTCGCCGTCAACGTCTGTCTGCGCGAGCTCGAACGAGCCCGTGGCGAGGAGGTCTGCCGGATCACCTTCCGGGCCCGCCCCACTGCCCGTGCGGTGCGCCACGAGCTCTTCGCAGCGCTCGGTTTGCCGGGCGAACCTCCGCGTCACCCATCCGAGTTCGACCGACTGCTCCTGGACTCGCTGGCGACCCAGCCGCGTACGCTGGTCGTGGACGAAGCTCAGTGGCTCAATCGGGAGACGTTCGAGTACTTCCGTTTCGTCTGGGATAATCCGTACTCGCAGATCGCGATCGTCTTCGCCGGCGGTGAAGACGCGCACAGCGTGTTGCGGAAGGAGCCGATGCTCTCCTCACGCATCTTTATCTGGCAGCACATCACCAAGCTCACGCTGGCGGAAGTTCAGCAGGTCATCCCGCTCTACCATCCGATCTGGGCGAAGACCGATCCTGAAGACATCGCCTTCGCCGACCGCCACGCAGCGCACGGCAACTTCCGCAACTGGGCCCGGCTCACTGCCCACACCCTCACAGCGCTCCAACGGACAGGCCGTGCCAACCCTGACCAGGAAACACTCCGCTGGGCCTTCAGCAGACTCGGATGAACTTGGCGTTGCCTCAGGAAGCTTGCCCAGCTGCCGCGTTGTGCGACCGCTCCGAGTTCACCCGTACGGGAGGTGCCGGACACGGTTTCCTCGGGCCTACTCTCTACGGTGGCCGCCGGTTCCGGGCGCCGGCCGCTGCCACGCGGCTCCACTCGCCCGGTGACAGCGGTGCGGAGATCCCGTTCCGGGAGCCGTGATCTTTTCCAGAATTCATCCGCAGCACATTTTGAAGCAGACAAGACCGCTCCCCTGCACAGCAAGCCTGGCCTCCCGAACCAGTCTGCGACTCTGACGGCCAGTCACCCGTCTCCCCCCACCCTTGCTGCCCGCCCGGGCCGCCAGGCCCGCAATCGTGCCACGCGAAGCGTGGCACGCCCAGTGACGCGGAGCGGCAACACCGCGGTGCGCACCCGGCCGAGCGGGGCCGGGTCGGTGCCGGGCCGGAAGCACCCGGCGGGCAACCGGCGCAGCACG
>NZ_JBSFIH010000114.1:0-9240 GCF_053597455.1 Streptomyces sp. NPDC001393 | reverse complement strand
CCCCCAGAGCACGCACCTACGGCATTCATGAGCCTCCCCCACGCTCGAACAGGCTCGCGCGGGGGCACCCCCATCGCGGCGGGCGCAGGGCCGCCTTCCGGGCGACGACGGGAGTTTGACGACAGGACCTAGACCGGCCGCCCTAGGACCAGCGGACCGGGTGCCGTGGCCACAGGTCCGATCCGCTTGTCACACCCCGCCGGTACCGTGAGGACATGAGTCAAGGCCCCCGGTCCGGCCTCGCAGCGGTCAGTTCCGCGCTGCTGGCCATGAGCAGGCATCTGGAGGTGCGCGACGTCCTCAAGACGATCGTCGCCTCCGCCCGCGAGCTGCTCGACGCGCAGTACGCCGCCCTCGGCGTCCCCGACGACCACGGCGGCTTCGCCCAGTTCGTCGTCGACGGCGTCAGCGACGCCCAGTGGAAGGCCATCGGCCCGCTGCCCCGCCAGCACGGCATCCTCGCCGCGATGCTGCACGAGGCCCGCCCCGAGCGCCTCGCCGACGTGCGCAAGGACCCCCGCTTCGAGGGCTGGCCGGCCGCGCACCCGGACCTGGCCGACTTCCTCGGCCTGCCCATCCGCGACGGCGACGAGGTCGTCGGAGCCCTCTTCCTCGCCAACAAGAACTGCCCGAAACCGGAGGGAAGTTGCGGCTTCACCGAGGAGGACGAGGACCTGCTCGCCATCCTCGCCCAGCACGCCGCCATAGCCCTCAACAACGCCCGGCTCTACGAACGCAGCCGCGAACTCACCATCGCCGAGGAACGCTCCCGCCTCGCCCATGAACTGCACGACGCGGTCAGCCAGAAGCTCTTCTCCCTGCGCCTGACCGCCCAGGCCGCGGCGGCCCTCGTCGACCGCGACCCCGCCCGCGCCAAGGGCGAACTGCACCAGGTCGCCGCGCTCGCCGCCGAGGCCGCCGACGAACTGCGCGCCGCCGTCGTGGAGTTGCGCCCCGCCGCCCTGGACGAGGACGGCCTGATCGCCACCCTGCGCACCCAGACCCAGGTCCTCGACCGCGCCCACACCGCGCGCGTGACCTTCACCAGCAACGGCTTCCGGGCCCTGCCCGCCGCCCAGGAGGAAGCCCTGCTCAGGGTCGCCCAGGAGGCCCTGCACAACGCCCTGCGCCACTCGGGCGCCGCACACGTCGACGTGAGCGTGCGGCGGCGCGGCTGCGGCGCCGTGCTGCGCGTCACCGACGACGGCGGCGGCTTCGACCCCAGGGCGGTCCGCCGCGCCGGACGGCATCTGGGCCTGGTCTCGATGCGGGACCGCGCGAGCGGGGTCGGCGGCACGCTGACCGTGGAGTCGGTGCCGGGCGAGGGCACCACGATCGAGATGGAGGTCCCCGGTGGCTGACGCGATCAGGGTGCTGCTGGTCGACGACCACCAGGTCGTCCGCCGGGGCCTGCGTACCTTCCTGGAGGTGCAGGACGACATCGAGGTCGTCGGCGAGGCCGCCGACGGCGCCGAGGGAGTCGCCCGCGCCGAGGAACTGCGCCCGGACGTCGTCCTGATGGACGTCAAGATGCCGGGCATGGACGGCGTCGAGGCCCTGCGCCGGCTGCGCGAACTCGACAACCCCGCGCGCGTGCTCATCGTCACCAGCTTCACCGAACAGCGCACGGTCGTACCGGCCCTGCGCGCGGGCGCCGCCGGATACGTCTACAAGGACGTGGACCCCGACGCCCTCGCCGGCGCCATCCGCTCCGTGCACGCCGGCCACATCCTGCTCCAGCCCGAGGTCGCCGGCGCCCTGCTGTCCCAGGAGGAGGCCAACTCCGGTCAGGGCAGAGGCGGTTCGCTCACCGACCGGGAGCGCGAGGTGCTCGGCCTGATCGCGGACGGCCGCTCCAACCGCGAGATCGCCCGCGCCCTCGTGCTGTCCGAGAAGACCGTCAAGACGCATGTCTCCAACATCCTGATGAAACTCGACCTCGCCGACCGCACCCAGGCCGCGCTCTGGGCCGTACGCCATGGCGTGACCGGCTGACACGCCCTCCCCAAGGCCTCACCCACGGCAACAGCCCAGGCTGAGATTCATACCGTCGTGGGAATGTCACCCGGACGGCGCATCCTCCGGCGATCTCCGCCGTTCTCCATTGCGTGCCGCGGCGAGCCGCCGCGGTGAACGTCTTAGGAGGGGTTGGAAAGTGAAGAACCTGAAGAAGGCCGCGGCCGTGACGATGGTGGCCGGTGGCCTGGTGGCGGCCGGTGCGGGGCTGGCCTCCGCCACGGAGGGCGCCCACGCCTGCGGCGAGGCCGTGGGCTCCCCGGGCGTCATCTCGGGCAACGTCGTCCAGGCCCCGGTGCACATCCCGGTGAACGCGGTCGGCAACAGCGTGAACGTGATCGGCGTCCTGAACCCGGCCTTCGGCAACCTTGGCGTCAACCACTGAGGTCAGGCCGACAGCGACCACAGGCCTCCCGGCGGTGCACCCGGGAGGCCTGTCATATGAGCAGGCTCAGCCCGTCCGGTGCCTGAGGACGAGGTCCGCAAGTCCGACAGCGGGGCCCGGGGGCGGCAGCCCGTCAGATGCGCCGGGATCCGGGGAGGGCAGCCCCTCAGAGGCGCCGGGGTCCGGGAGCAGCCCCCAGATGCGCCGGCACCAGCGCAGGGCGCCGAACGGCCTACCGCATCCCTCGCTCCCGCTCCTCCACAACGGAGTTGTACGCGGCCACCTGTGCCCGCCGCGCCGTACGCTCCACGGGCCGCAGCGCCTCCGCCCGCGCGGCCATCTCCGAGGAGCTGACCGCACCCCCGTGCCCGTTGTCGTACGCCAGCGACACCAGCAGCGCGACCCGCTGCGCCAGCTCCAACACCCGCACCGCACGCGGCGGATACCCCGGTGCCAGCACCTCACGGCCGCGCTCGGCCCGCGCCCGGTACGCGTCGATCGCCGCCTCCGCCACCGGACCCGACCCGGCGACGTCCAGCTTCGACAGCACCTCGGTCGCCTCGCGCAGCGCCTCCGCCAGCTCCCGCTCGGCCTCGCCCAGCGACGGCACATCCGCGGGCGCCGCCTCCCGCACCGGCAGCACCTGCCAGACCACCTCGGCGTGCACATCACCCTCCGGCCCGGCCTCGTACACCTGAGGCACCAGCCCGAACGCGGCACCGTGGCAGACCACCGCCTCCTCGGCCTCCAGCGCCCGCGCATTGAACTCGGGCGGACCGCTCAGCCCCAGCGGATGCCCCGGCGCCGGCAGGGCGACCCGCAGCCCCGTCGCGCCCAGCGTCCGCAGCCGCCCCAGCGCCAGCGTGAGCCCGACCTGCGCGGACTCCCCGGGCAGCCCCTCCACCCGGTGCACGGTGTCCTCGCCCACAATGGCGAGCGCGGCGTCATCCGGAGAGACAAGTCCGGCCAAAAGGGCGTTTCCCCAAGCGGCAAGGCGTCCTGAACGCGGTTCCGTGAGCATGCCCCCACCCTAAGGACCGGACCGATGGAATGGAGCCGGGCACTGGTGGCGTAGATTTCATAAGGGCTGCGCCCACAGGCGCGGCGGACCGAGCCACAGGCGTACGCGACAGCCGAGACCGGCCACACTGCAAGGGGAGACAACGCGCTCATGAGCGATGTTCTGGAGCTTCAGGACGTATCCGTGGTCCGCGAGGGCCGGGCTCTGGTGGACCAGGTCTCCTGGTCGGTGAAGGAGGGCGAGCGCTGGGTCATCCTCGGCCCCAACGGCGCCGGCAAGACCACCCTCCTGAACGTCGCCTCCAGCTACCTCTTCCCCAGCAAGGGCACCGCCACCATCCTCGGCGACACCCTCGGCAAGGTCGACGTCTTCGAGCTGCGCCCCCGCATCGGCGTGGCCGGCATCGCCATGGCCGAGAAGCTCCCCAAGCGCCAGACCGTCCTGGAGACCGTGCTGACGGCCGCCTACGGCATGACCGCGCACTGGCAGGAGGAGTACGACGAGGTCGACGAGCAGCGCGCCCGCGCCTTCCTCGACCGCCTCGGCATGAGCGACTACCTCGACCGCCGCTTCGGCACCCTGTCCGAGGGCGAGCGCAAGCGCACCCTGATCGCCCGCGCCCTGATGACCGACCCCGAGCTGCTCCTGCTGGACGAGCCCGCCGCCGGTCTCGACCTCGGCGGCCGCGAGGACCTGGTCCGCCGCCTCGGCCGGCTCGCCCGCGACCCCATCGCCCCCTCGATGATCATGGTCACGCATCACGTCGAGGAGATCGCCCCCGGCTTCACCCACGTCCTGATGATCCGCCAGGGCAAGGTGCTCGCCGCCGGCCCGATCGAGCTGGAACTGACCTCCCGCAACCTCTCCCTCTGCTTCGGCCTGCCGCTCGTCGTCGAGCAGGTCGGCGACCGCTGGACGGCCCAGGGCCTGCCCCTGTCCTGACCCCCAACCGGGTTCCTCCCCGAGGCCTCTCCCAGGCCTCCCCGAGACCTTCCCACGCCCGTCCCGCTCGCTTTCGCGCCCTGTCCGCCGCCCGACCCCGGCCCTACCATGACCGTGTGAACGACATCGACGCATGGGTGTGGTGGCTCGTCGGCGCGGCGGCGCTCGGAATCCCGCTCGTGGTCACCGCCATGCCGGAGTTCGGCATGCTCGCGGTGGGAGCCGTCGCGGCCGCGGTCGCCGCCGGAATCGGCTTCGACCCCGTGGTCCAGGTCCTCGCCTTCGTCGTCGTCTCCGTCGCGCTCATCGCCGTCGTCCGCCCCATCGCGGCCCGGCACGGCAGACAACTTCCCCGACTCGCCACCGGTGTCGACGCCCTGAAGGGCAAGCAGGCCGTCGTCCTGGAGCGCGTCGACGGCTCCGGCGGCCGGATCAAGCTCGCCGGGGAGATCTGGTCGGCCCGCGCCCTCGACACCGACCGCGCCTACGAAGTGGGCCAGGAGGTGGACGTCGTGGAGATCGAAGGAGCCACCGCCATCGTCATCTGAGGCATCGAGCCTCCTTCATCTGAGGCATCCCGCCCACGAGTTGGGCGATGGTCTGTCAGACTCGACCAGCAAGATCTTCTACAACGACGAGATCTGCCGAAGGCGCCGAGGCGGAGAGGGGTACGGGGAACACGATGGAACCGGTCATCATCGTCCTGGTCATTCTGGTGGTGTTGGTCTTCATCGCCCTGATCAAGACCATCCAGGTCATCCCACAGGCCAGCGCCGCCATCGTCGAGCGCTTCGGCCGCTACACACGCACCCTGAACGCGGGCCTGAACATCGTGGTCCCGTTCATCGACACCATCCGCAACCGCATCGACCTGCGCGAACAGGTCGTACCCTTCCCGCCGCAGCCGGTGATCACCCAGGACAACCTGGTGGTCAACATCGACACGGTCATCTACTACCAGGTGACGGACGCCCGCGCCGCCACCTACGAGGTCGCCAGCTACATCCAGGCCATCGAGCAGCTGACGGTCACCACACTCCGCAACATCATCGGCGGTATGGACCTCGAACGCACCCTGACCTCCCGCGAGGAGATCAACGCCGCCCTGCGTGGCGTCCTCGACGAGGCGACGGGCAAATGGGGCATCCGGGTCAACCGGGTCGAGCTGAAGGCCATCGAACCGCCCACCTCCATCCAGGACTCGATGGAGAAGCAGATGCGCGCCGACCGTGACAAGCGCGCCGCGATCCTCACCGCCGAAGGCACGCGCCAGGCCGCCATCCTCACCGCCGAGGGCGAGAAGCAGTCCCAGATCCTGCGCGCCGAAGGTGAGGCCAAGGCCGCCGCCCTGCGTGCCGAGGGCGAGGCCCAGGCGGTCCGTACGGTCTTCGAGGCCATCCACGCCGGCGACCCCGACCAGAAGCTGCTGTCCTACCAGTACCTGCAGATGCTCCCGAAGATCGCCGAGGGCGACGCCAACAAGCTCTGGATCGTCCCCAGCGAGATCGGCGACGCCCTCAAGGGCCTCTCCGGCGCCATGGGCAACTTCGGCCCCCTGGGCGGTGGCGGCCAGGGCAACGGCGGCGCCAACGTACCGGCACAGAACAACGGCCCGAGCACGGAACGCCGCGAGAAGCCGAGCATCGACTGAAGTGCGCCGTACGCCAAAGGGGCTCACCTTCCTCAGGAAAGTGAGCCCCTTTCGCACAGCCTATGCGGCGCTCTGCCCCAGCCATGCCGGCAACGCCTCGAACTCCTCGGCCCCCAAAGCCAAGAGCATCGCATCAGCCGGCGTCGGCTCGAACGGCTCCCGCAGAAGCCGCATACCGGCCTGAGCCGGAGTCCGGTCGGCCTTGCGGTGATTGTCCTCCGCACACGCGGCCACCGTGTTCAGCCACGTGTCCTGCCCACCCTGCGCCCGCGGCACCACATGGTCCACGGTCGTCGCCCTGCGCCCGCAGTACGCGCACCGGTGCCGGTCCCGGACCAGCACACCCCGCCTCGACCACGGAGCTTGTCTTCGGAACGGCACCCGTACGTACCTGCACAGCCTGATCACCCGGGGCGCGGGTATGTCCACATCGGCGCCCCGCATACGCAGTTCGGGATGGGCCTGCTCGACGACGGCCTTGTCCTGGAGCACCAGAACGACGGCTCGATTCAACGTCACCGTCGACAGCGGCTCGAAGCTCGCGTTCAGCACCAGCGTGTCCCGCATCCAGCCCACCTCCCGTGTGCACCTGCCCACCCCCCCGGCGGGCTTGGATCAACTCTGGACGGGCGCGCCGAGATGGACAACGCAATAAAAAATGCCCGCCCCCGATCACTTCCAAGACCCGAGGCGGGCAAACGTTCAATGAACGCTCGGCTGAATCGCGGCGCCGCGCTCAGCCCTGCGCGGGGTTCTCGTACTCACCGATGAGCTGGGCACGAGCGATCGTGTGGAACCGCAGATTGAAGCCGACGACGGCGGGCGAGACATCGGCATCCGGACCGAGCTTCTCCTGGTCCACCGCGTACACCGTGAAGACGTACCGGTGCGGGCCGTCCCCGGGCGGCGGCGCGGCGCCACCGAAGTCCTTTGTCCCGTAGTCGTTGCGCACGTGCACCGCGCCCTCGGGCAGACCCTCGAACTTGCCGCTGCCCGCACCCGCCGGCAGCTCCGTCACGGAGGCCGGGATGTCGAACAGGACCCAGTGCCAGAATCCGCTGCCGGTCGGCGCATCGGGGTCGTAGCAGGTCACGGCGAAGCTCTTGGTCTCCGGCGGGAAGCCCTCCCAGCGCAGGTGCGGGGAGGTGTTGCCCTCCGCGTGGACCTGGGCGCTCCCCAGCGTCGCACCCTCCTCGATGTCCGCGCTCGCCACCGTGAACGACGGCACGGGCGGATGGAAGTCATGGGGGAGCGGCCGCCGCTTGAGCTCGGTCACCTCGGTACCTCCTGATCGATGATCTGGAACCAGCAGTCCCCGAGCCTAGAACCAGTTGCGCTTGCTGCCGACCTCGGACAGCCACTGGTTCAGATAAGCCGCCCAGTCGGTCCCCATCCAGTCGTTCAGACCCACCTGGAACGACCGGTAGGTGTCCGAACCCTCGCTGAACAGACCCGGCTTCTTGTCCATCTCCAGCACGACGTCCATCGCGTGCTCGTCGGCCACGAAGCTCAGCTCGACCTGGTTCAGGCCCCGGTACTGCGACGGCGGGTAGAACTCGATCTCCTGGTAGAACGGCAGCCGCT
This sequence comes from Streptomyces sp. NPDC001393, assembly GCF_053597455.1. Classification (NCBI taxonomy): domain Bacteria; kingdom Bacillati; phylum Actinomycetota; class Actinomycetes; order Kitasatosporales; family Streptomycetaceae; genus Streptomyces; species Streptomyces sp. NPDC001393. The sequence continues at coordinate 1,641 of NZ_JBSFIH010000114.1, read as the reverse complement.
GCCGCGTCCCCCGGATGTGGTCGCGTTCCATGTCCGCGTTCTTGAAGCGGAAGCCCAGCTGGATGAAGGCGTCCAGGATGGCCTTCTGCGCCGGCAGCGGGTGGACGTTGATCGGATCCAGGTCGCCGGAGTCCACGGCCCGCGCGATCGCCAGCTCGGTCGTCACCCCGATGTGCATCCCGCGCAGCGCCTGCCCGTCGATCATCGTGACCGGCGTCTCCCAGGGGATCTCGAGCCCGAACGGCACCGCGTGCACGGCACCCGCCTGCAGCTGGAAGGCACCACCGAGCCGTACCTTCGTGAACTCGATGTCCTGCTTGTACTCCTGGTCGTCGCGCTCCACCTCGACCCTGGCCTGCAGACCGACCGACAGCCCCTCGATGTCCTGGTTAACGGACCCGCCCTGGATCCGCACCTCGCCCTGCACGACACCGCCCGGCACGACATTCACCTCGGTCAGCACCGTCTCGACCGAGGCCCCGCCGGCCCCGAGGCTCGCGAGCAGCTTCTTGAACGTCATTGACTCTCCCTTTACGAAAGACCCTCGACCCCTACAAACGCGATCCGCCTCCGACCGGTTCCGCCGACGCCCCGTCCCGTCTGCATTACGCTCGGAGGGCATGATCGCGCCCCCGGAACGTACGCCACTGCCCAGAGAGTTCTTCGACCGCCCGGTCCTGGAGGTCGCACCGGACCTTCTCGGGCGCATCCTGGTGCGTACGACCCCCGACGGCCCGATCGCCGTCCGCCTCACGGAGGTCGAGGCGTACGACGGCCCGAACGACCCCGGATCACACGCCTACCGCGGCCGCACCGCCCGCAACGAGGTGATGTTCGGCGAACCCGGACATGTGTACGTCTACTTCACCTACGGCATGTGGCACTGCATGAACCTCGTCTGCGGCCCCGAGGGCCGCGCGAGCGCCGTCCTGCTGCGCGCCGGCGAGGTCGTCGAGGGCGTGGAGCTGGCCCGCAAACGGCGACTTTCGGCCCGGAACGACAAAGAACTGGCCAAGGGTCCGGCCCGCCTGGCGACGGCCCTGGAAGTCGACCGTTTCCTGGACGGCACGGACGCGTGTGCCCCCGGTGAGACTCCGCTGCGGATGCTCACCGGCACGCCGGTCGCCGCTGACCAGGTACGAAACGGCCCCCGCACCGGAGTCGCCGGCGAAGGCGGGAACGGCGACATCCATCCCTGGCGTTACTGGGTGGCGGGCGACCCGACGGTGAGCCCCTATCGGGCCCATGTGCCACGGCGCCGCCCAAGTTGACGTGCCCTGCGAAGGTGCGTAACGTATTCCAAGCCGCTGAACCGGGTACGGCAATCGCCTGCAGCCGGAGCGGCCAACCCACTACTCAGCTACAACCCCTCAGCGGGGTCGATTTCGGCGCGCCTGTGTGCCCGAATTCGAACTCGCGAGACTCGATTATGAGTCGCCGAGAGAATGAGCTAACGTAGTGAATGTCGAAAGGGCGCACGGCGAAAGCCGAAAACCCCGGAGACAGCCCACCGACAGGGAATCGGATCGAGAAAAGATCTGATAGTGTCGGAAACACCGAAGGGAAGCGCCCGGAGGAAAGCCCGAGAGGGTGAGTACGAAGGAAGCGACCGTTCCTTGAGAACTCAACAGCGTGCCAAAA
>NZ_JBSFIH010000113.1:0-10415 GCF_053597455.1 Streptomyces sp. NPDC001393 | reverse complement strand
ACAGACCGTCAGGAACCAGCCGCTGCGACAGATCGACACCCACGAAGAGACATCATGCCGCAGCTCGCACCGTCACCACGTGAGACAACCTCTAACTCATCGCCAAGTATCAGAATCTCTTTCGCACATATCCCACCAGGCATCCAGGTCAGCGCGGCGACAACGGAGTTCCACCATTGGGCAGCTTGATCATGTGGGGCGCTTGCCCGCGAGCGCGCATTCGATAGAACGCTGACGGACTCATACGGATCTCCGCCAGAACCTCGGCGAGCTTCAGCGCCGGAGGACGAGCCATGCAATATCACCTTCACATCGGGAGGCTTCATGCTGGAAATCCAGACCCACATCGGTGCGCAACACTGCTCTCCGACTCTGCACGAGCACACATCGCGGTGTGGACGACAAGACGCAGCTAAGCAGCATCGGTACATACAGTGAGGAATTTCCTTACGGCATAAAGATGAAGCCACCCGCAAGATCTTGCATACGAGCAGCGATAGCCGTGGGCATGAAGGCGCGGTCATTGATGTAGCAGCAGGTGGCGCGCCGTCCTAATACCTCCTTGGAATACGACGGCACTGCCAACTGCGTCCGCCACGGCTCCACCGCCAAGCACAGCCGAGTGCGAACTCCCCCAATGGTCTTCACGATCGTGCTTTTGGCCAACCGCCGATCATGGTCTATATTCCGCTCGCCTCCCCACCCGAGTCCCGTCTCTGCTACCCGTCACGGCGACAATCGGTGGGCGCTCTGGCTCTCCGATCCGAAACCGGGAACTGTGCCACGCGGAGATGCTGGCATCTGGCAACAGCGACACGACCTGGTCTGCCAACCTGCTGTCGGCTTACGCGCGTTACCTTTCGGGGTCGCTCTGGACTATGGGCAAGAGTGGGCAGTCAACACGGCGCCCAAGCTGCGTCAGGGCCGCCCCGAAGAGACCGGTCACGCAGATGCACAAACAGTCGAACGAGGCGAGGGAAACCCCGATTGGGTATGAGCAGCCCACGCGCTGAGTACACCAAAAGCACGGAGGGCCGGGGCGGTGATGCAGGCAGATCGGCTTGCATGGTTGGACAGATGAACCTCCTTAAGTCGGCCCTGCGAGACCGAGTAACGGGCTGCCGACTGCTGCGGCGGCTGACCTGGCGGCCCACAACCCCGGCCTTCTCTCGCTGACCTGGTGTTTCCCTGGAAGTTGTACGTTGACATGGTGCCGGAGGAGGTTCCAGTCCGTTGGGGGGCTTTCCCGTCTGCCGAAGGCGAACTCCCATATCCGCCGGCGTTGCGCATCTACAACGTCCCCGGGAATGAGGTCGGTTCGTGCCTGTTGCTGCGAGTTGAGCGTTGTCCGGATCGTGCGGCACGGAGCGATGGAACTGGCTCCCCGTCCTCAAGTCGTGTGCTCGAGTCAGGCGCCGTCGTACACCCAGGCTCCGCCCCTCTGCTTCGCGGCGAGTATGCCTGCCGAGATCCGCGGGCTGAGGGCACCCACCCCGACCACCTGCGCCAACCAAATCCAGGTCCTGATCTTGCCCAAGCCTCGAACCTGAGACCCGGACCCGACGGGGATGGCGATGCTGGCGCTGTCCTCCTTCGCCGCGGAGTGGCCGGCCTGGACCACCGCGCAGGCCGAGGCGATGGGCTCCCGCCTGCGGCAACTCGCCCCTGCCCCACAGCCCCTCCTACCGAGGTACGGCTACCCCCGGACTGTGCTCACACCCGATCACGGCGACGGCACACGGCAGAACCCTCTCGCGGTGCCGCCACCGCCTCACCGACTCCTGTACCCCAGCCCCCAGCCTGGCACCGAACGGGCCGATCCTCGCAGGCCAGCAGCACGTCCACGCCCTGCTGCGCTCAGGGATGTCCGACCCCGAGCCCGCCGTGCTCGCGCTGCGCGAGATCTACGCCCTCGCCTGGCGGGCGCTGAAGGGGCTGCACCTGCTTCCCGGCCAGCGGCCGCCCATCGTTGACCAGGTCGTACGCGACTGCGGCGGAGAGCCGCAGCCCTTCACCGACCGCAAGATGCCTGAACGCCCCGAACAGGTGGCCGTGGGAACCGCAATCGCTGTAATCGCCCAAAATCCCCACCACCCTGCCTCAGGAGAGGTGTTCGACTGGATCCTTCGCACCGACTGGACGATTTCCGGCAGGGACGGGCACCAGCAGGGTCACCGCATCGAGCGCTGGCAGCCGGCCGGCCCACGGCTGACCGCGCGGGTCATCACCTCGCTCGACGACACGATGAACTTCCACCAGCGACTGCGCTTTTCAAGCGCCGCACCCCAGCCGTCATGGGCCGCCCTGTCGACGGACCAGGTACGCAGCCGCGCGGCCATGATCCCGGCCCTGCTCTGGCCCTCCTGGACCATGCGCCTGCTGCCCACGGATCTCACTGACCAGACTCTGCCCCACGCCTTCCGCGCCGCATGCAGCACCTACCTCCTCGTCCCCGGCACCCGCCTGGCCTTCACCGAGGCCGGAGAACTCCTCGGCCACACCACACCCCGCCGCGACCGCAGAATGATCGACCGCATTGACTGGCCCGCAGCCCTCACCGCGCTCGCGTCCGCGCTGGCACAACTCGCTCACCGGCTCGATGCCCACGGCAGCCCGATCAACTACGCGCGCCGGCGCCGCCTCCTTACCCTCGACGCTCTGCGCATCGACCGCCGCGCCTGTGAACGTCTGTTTCGGGAACACGGGTGGAAGCCGGGCCCCGGCCGGGAACGCCACATGCGCGCCTATCTGCTGCATCTCCTGGGCGTCGCCACCGGTACCCGCAGCGTCGACGACAGCATCACGTACGTCAACGACTACCGCAGGTTCGTCTTCACCATGCCCGCCTGGCTGCGCAGCTTTCTGCTGGACCAGGCACAAGCCACCCTGGCTGAGCACGGCATCAGCGAACCTGTTCAGTGGGAGCCACCCCGGCGCTGGGTCACCGACGTGGCCATGCCCGGAGTGGAACCCGACGACGTCGACCGCACCGGCTTCCGCGACACGATCGCCGTCCACAAAACCCCGGCAAGGACGGCCGCCGCGCTCGGCGTACCCCCGGAACACGTTCGGCTCTTCGCCTCCCTGAGCGGCCTGACGGCCCCCGAGCGACAACTGCCACAACGCGCGAGAGGACGCCTCGTTCCCCGCCAGGGTGACCTGTCGCCCGACCGGCTCCGACACCTGTATCTCGACCAGGGGCTGTCCTACCAGCGCATCGCCCAGGACATCGGCTGCAGCAGCACCGTCGTCGTCAACGCCCTCGCCCACGCCGGCCTGCTGGAACCCCCATCCCGCCGCCCCACGATGGTCACCCGCGCCTGGCTCGCCAAGCAGTGCACCGTCCGGAACAGAGCACTCCGCGGCATATCCAAGGAATGCGGACTGCCGGTCCGAGAACTTCGCCGGATGGCCGCGCAATGGGGCATCCCCGCCTGGACGGACTTCGATCGCCCGCTCCCGGCCCAGTTCACCTCGCTTCCCCAACCACTGGTACCCGACCTCCACCGGGTCCTGGTCTCCACGAACGGACCGGACAACCTCCGGCTCATCTGTGCCCTCCCTTCCATGCCGAGCCTGTCGGCCGCTGAACGAGCCCTCGGCAGCCCAGGAATCAGGCACCACCTCCTGCGGATCGAGCGCATGGTCGGCTTCACCATCATCGAACGCACCCGCCCGCTCACGGCAACACCGCGCGGCCAGGTGTTCCTGTGGCGAGCCGTGCAAGTCCTCGTCCGTCCTTCAGAACCCAGGTCACTGGACTAGCAAACACGGAACCGGCCTGGGCTGACGGCAACCGCCTTGGAATCAGGCGATGCCAGGCCCGCGCTGGGTGTCGCGGCGACCGATGAGGAACCAGAGCAGGCTCCCCAAGAAGCGAGCCATAAGGGCGAAGACGAGCCAGATCAAACAGTGCGGTGGGCTGTCAGCAGGCCGGGGCCGGACAGGGGAAGCGCGCCTCACGACCGTTACCTCCTCCCGACACAATCGGTTGCAGTTCACGGATCTGCTCCTGGAACCTCCGAAGCGCTGGCCAAGTCGCGCTGGCAGTGGCTCTGAAGGGGCAGCCGCCTCGTCCGGGCGCCTTTTCTCCACGGCTGCCACCAGTTTGCAGGCCCCAGGACCGTCATCACGGCAGGTACCAGCACGCCGCGCACCAGAGTGGCATCCACGAGCACGGTTACGGCGGTACCGAGTCCGACGAGTTTGAGGGCTGTGACGGAGGAGCCAGCCAGCGCGGCGGTCGAGCACGCTACGGCGAGGGCGGCTGAGGTCATCAGTCTGCCCGTACGACTGATGCCCTCAACGACGGCTGAGTGGTTGTCCTCGCTCATGTCGTATTCCTCTCTGATGCGGCCGAGTAGGAAGACCTCGTAGTCCAGGGACAGGGCGAAGGCGACGAGCAGGGTGAACAGCAGGAGGGCGCTGTCCAGGCTGCCTGTGATGGTGAATCCGCCGAGCTGGTTCGCCAGCAGGCCGTGCTGGAAGACTGCCACGAGGACCCCCAGGCCGGCGCCGAGGCTGACCAGTCCGACAGCGAGGGCCTTCACGGGAGCGACGAGACTTCGTGTGTGGGCACCGAGCAGGAGCCATAGTCCGCAGCACAGGATGAGCGCAACGGCAGGCAATGCCTTCTTCACGGCCATCCCCGTGTCGGCGCTTAGAGCTGCGGCGCCACCGACCAGAACATGCGCCGGGACTGGCAGCGACCTCACGGCCGCCACGAGCTCGTCGGCGTGCTCGGAACCCGGGGAGTAGGAGGTCTGTACGAGGACGACGGCGGTGCCAGTGGACGGTGAGCGCTGAGGAAGTACCTGGACTGCTGTCACGCCTGGGAGCCGAGAGATGGATGTCGAGTAGGAGGGCAGTGGGTCGGCTGGGCCGTTGCGGAGCTTGGTGAGGACGATGGTGATGGAGCGGTCCGGCCGGACCGAAAATCCCTCTTGGAACTGGGCGGCTGCTGTGGCTGCCGCAGATGTGGGCGGCAGCGTTCGTTCGTCGGAGGTTCCCAGCCGGGCCTGTTGGAAGGGCAGGGCCATCATGGTGAGGACGAGCGCCGCAGCGCCGCCGTACCGCAGGGGCCGGCGGCAGACTCGGTGGGCGGTGGCCCGCCAGAACGTACTGCCTGCGCCGGAATCTGATCGTCGCCATCGGTGCAGAGGGTCTCCCGCTTCGACCCGTGCGCCGAGAAGCGTGAGGCAGGCGGGCAGAAGGACCAGTGCCCCGATGGCTGCGAGGCCCGTCACCACGATGCCGGACAGTGCCAGACCCCGCAGCAGGGGCAGTGGAACGGCGAGTGCGGCGGTGAGACACACCATGACGGTGGCCGCGGAGAACAGCACCGAGCGTCCGGCCGTTTGCAGGGAGAGGGCGAGGGCCGTCCCGTCTGGTCGGCCGCGTCGCATTTCTTCGCGATAGCGGGCGAGAAGGAACAGCGTGTAGTCAACCGCGAGGCCGAATCCGATGGCCGCGGCGGCATTGACCGCGAAGACGGAGACGTCGGTGATGCGTGCGAGGAGGCCGACCACAGGCAGTCCGCACAAGAGCGTGATGCTGGCGAGTCCCACGGGCAGTAGGGCGGAGACGAGGGATCCGTAGGCAACGAGGAGGACCAGCATCACGAGGGGAGCTGACGTTGCCTCGGCGCGCATCAGGTCCGCGCTGACCTGGTCGTCGACTTGCTCTGCGGTCCATGCCTCGCCACTGATCTGGACTGTGGCGCCGGGCGTCTGTGACCGGATCTTTGGCAGCAGTTGTGCCGCGCTGCGGGCTCGCTCGGTCAGGGATCCCTTCAGCTCGACGTAGATGGCTCCGCTACGGCTGTCCCGCGATCGAAGCGTCTGCTCCCTGGTGGCCCAGTAGGAGCGCACCGAGCGGACACCGGCGTGTCGCGCCAGAACGCGGACTGCGTTGTCGGCCTCTGCGTGAACGGCGGAAGCGTCGATGGATTGTCCTCGCGGCGGGGTGAGCGTCAGGACGAGGTCGGCTGATGGCACGCCGAGCCGTTCGGCTGCCCGACGTGCCGCAGCAGCTTGAGTACCTGACGCGGCCGGTCCACTTGCAGACAGGCCGCTCCATGCCCATGGAGCGAGCGCAGCGGCGATGGCGATCGCGACAGCGGCATACGTCAGCACCGCCCAGGCGCGCGACGCCGACCACACTGTCATCTCATGCTTTCTCTGGCCCACGACCCGAGAACGAGGTCGCGGACGGATGGTTGCCCTGCGTAACTCTCGAGTGGGATGCGAACCGCTGCCCGGCTAGCCGTGCGCAGATGCCTGCGACATGCTGCTGCCCGCGTTCAGGCAGGCGCGTCAAGCTGAGGTGATCAGGATCAGCCTGACGCGCCCAGCGTTTCGCCTAACCCGCTGTGCCTTCTCGCCTAAAGTCTGGCAGGGCCAGCCGGGTGAATTCCCGGTTGACGTGCAACCTTCCAGCGGGCCGGTACCTGACATCGAGGCCAGACGACCCATGACGAAGCTTCATCCGCCTGTGGCGACGGCGCCAGGCTGCCTGCCGTTGCTGGGGCACCTGTTGCCGATGATGCGGCGCCCCGTCGAGTTCATGGAGTCCCTCCCCGAGCACCGGGAAGCCGTGGCGGTGCACTTCGGGCCCCAGCGCGTCTATGCCCTTACTTCAGCAGAACTTTGCCACAGGGTGATGGTGTCGCAGGCGCGTGACTTCGAACGTAGCGGGCTGTTCCGCAGGGGCGCCCAGCTGATCGGTGAAGGGCTGGCGACCACGGATGGCGCGGTGCACCTGCGGCAGCGCCGCCTCATGCAGCCAGCGTTCCATCACCGTCGCATGCCTGCGTACAGCGACATCATGACGCAGACCGTCGTCACCACGGTTGACGAATGGCGAGACGGCGAGGCCATCGAGCTCGACCGGGAGCTGATGCGGATCACCACCGCGGTGCTCGCCCGTACCATCCTCGGCGCCGATCTGTGCCCGTCGACGATCGGAACCGTTCAACGTGCGGTGCCTGCCCTGCTGAGCGGCGTCGTCCGCAGGACCGTCTCACCGTTCCCTTGGCTGGACCAACTTCCCACAGCGGAGAACCGACGGTTCACTGCCGCGCAGGCACAACTGCGCCGACTGGTCCAGAACGTCATCGCGGAACGCCGCGCCGACTCGCGGAAAAGAAGCGACCTGCTTTCCGCCCTGCTTGGCAGTAGCGACGAGCGCGGACAGCAGATGACCGATGACGAACTGCACGCCCAGGTGGTCACGTTGATGATCGCCGGGGCGGAGACGACAGCAGTCACCCTGGCCTGGCTCTTCCACGAACTGGGTCGCCACTCCCAGGTGGAAGGCCGCCTGCAGGCGGAGGTCGACGAGGTGCTTGGCGGTAGGCCCGCCACGTACAGCGATATCCCTCGTCTGCCCTACACCCGTCAGGTGATCAGTGAGACGCTCCGGCTGCACTACCCGGGCTGGATCGCCATGCGACGCGCAGTAACTGGTACCACCCTGGGCCCGCTGCGTCTTCGAGCGGGCGACGAGATCTGTTACAGCCCCTACAGCCTTTACCGCGACCCGGTCGTGTTCAGCGCGCCCAGATCCTTCGACCCGGATCGATGGTCGCCGCAGAGGGCAGGCCAGCCGCCCAGGACCGAGTTCTTCCCCTTCGGGCTCGGACGGCACCAGTGCATCGGCGAAGGGTTCTCCTGGAACGAGGCGATCATCGTCGCTGCCACCATCGTCGGCCGGTGCGTCCTTCGCCCGAAGCCGGGACACACCGTGCGCCCCGTTCTGTCCGTCGCGATGCATCCGAATGCTGTGCCCATGTCCGTCCACCGACGAGATCCCGTAGGCAGGTGAGGCATGCGCCGTTGGTGTGCGGACCTGACAACGAGGACCACTGCTCCGCCCTCGGTCGTCTACTCCCTGGTGACTCAGGGTGCGACCTGGCCGAAGTGGGCGGGTGTGCGTTCCTTCACTCTGGAACGCGCCGACGCGACGGGAGGCGAGGGCCCGGGCGCAGTCCGCGCTTTCCGCGTGGGGCCGGTCACCAGCCGCGTCGTCGTTGTCGAATGCGTCCCCCATCGCCGCTACGGCTACCGGCTGTTGTCCGGCCTGCCCGTGCGGGACTACCAGGGCGTCGGAACCTTCGCTCCCGGCGTGATCCGGTGGCGGCTCACGTTCACGGCACTCGTCCCCGGCACAGGATGGCTTCTGCGCCGCTACCTCCAGCACTTCGTCACCCGATTCCTTAACGGACTGGCGCACGAGGCTGAGAGGTCAGCGGCAGCAGCTGCGGGCCAGTCCAGAAACTGAGCGCAGCATGAACGAAAGGACAGCATCCACGTGCGTGTGAAGGTCATGGGAACCGGCCTGCTTCAACGCATCGCGGTCTCGACGAGGTTTGCTCCGACTCCGGCCGCCGAAGCCTTCGCCGGCATGGCGCTGTCCGCCGTGCTCATCACAGGCGTACGCCTTGGCGTATTCGACCGTTTGGCCCGGGGTGCTGCCGGAGCGGACGAGTTGGCGTTGGACCTGGGACTCGCCCCTCACTCCACCGCTCTGCTCGTCGATGGCCTGCATGTGTTGGGTTACCTGGTTCACCGCGGCGACGCCTACTCTCTCAGCGGCGCCGCCCGGCGGTGGCTCGACTCAGGGTCTTCCCGTAGCGTCGCGGCCTATGTCGCCAGCAACGCAGAGCACTGGGACTGGTGGAACGCCCTGCCGCAGGTCCTCCGTGAGGGGACCGGCGTCGACATCCACGGCGGAAGGCCCAGCGACGACGCCTTCTGGCAGACGTACATCAGCGGTCAGTACGACCTTGCCCGGCTCAGCGCGCCGGCAGTTGCCCGAGCCGTGCGCATGCCTGCGGGGGCACGTCGGCTGCTGGACGTCGGCGGCGGACACGGCTGGTTCTCCGCCGAGATCTGCCGCCGCCACGACGGTCTTCAGGCAACCGTCCTGGATCTGCCCGGCAGCGCAGAAATCGGCCGACGCGCCATGGCCGAAGCGGGCATGAGCGATGTCGTGCAGCACCGCAGCGGCGATGTCCGCTCCGCCGACGTCGAGAGCGATCACTACGACGCAGCCTTGTGCTTCAACCTGATCCACCATCTGCCGCCCGAAGACGTCACGGTTGTCTTCGACAAGATCAAGCAGTCCCCCCGGCCGGGCGGCCGGATCGCCGTGGTCGACTTGTTCGCGCGGCCTCGTCGACGCCGGCCCGATCAGTTCTCGGCATGCCTCAGCCTCTTCTTCCACGTCACGTCCAGCGTAACGATCCACAGCCTTACCCAGTTGAACGAGTGGCTGCGAGCAGCGGGTTTCCAGCGGCCACGACGGGTGACACTGCGCCGGGTTCCCGGTCAGGCCCTTGTGCTCGCCACCAAACAGGCATGACCCGCCACACCGCATCCATCCATGCGACGGTCGGCGACTGCGGTCCGGCCACCTGTCGAGAAGGGACGCCATGCACGGAACCGTCATCGTGACCGGGGCAACCGGAGGAATCGGACAGGCCACGTCCTTGCGGCTGGCCCGCCACGGACTGCGCGTAGTTGCGGGGACCCGGGATGAGGCGAAGGCCGACGCACTGCGCGCCCGCGCCCGCGAGCACGGGGTCTCGCTGCACACCGTCCACCTCGACGTCACCGACGAGACCTCGTGCAAGCAGGCTGTCGCGGAAGCACTCGACCTTGGTCAGGGACGTCTGTGGGCGGTGGTCAACAACGCCGGCATGGCCATGGGCGGCGCGGTGGAGGACATCAGCGACGAGGACGCGCACGACGTCATCGAACTCAACCTCATCGGTCCTCTGCGGCTGGCGCGGCTTGCACTGCCGCACATGCGCTCGGCCGGACGCGGCCGCATCGTCAATGTCTCCTCCCTCGCAGGCCAGGTGGCCATGCCCTTCATGGGCTGGTACTGCGCCAGTAAGCAGGGGCTGGAGGCCGCCACGCATGCGCTGCGCATGGAAGCCGCCCGCGATGGGGTGCGCGTGGTGACGATCCGCCCCGGCAGCTACGCCACCCATCTGTGGGATGGAGTGTTCTCCCGGATGGACGGCGAGGGGCCTTCCGCATACGCCGACTGCTACCGGCGCCTGTGCCAGGCGCAACCGCTCGTCCGCCGCCTGCCTGGTCCGGACCCGGTGGCCAAGGCCGTCGTGAAGGCCGTCACCAGTACGCATCCCCGCGCTCGCTACACCGTCGGGGCCGACGCGCGGGCCGGGGGCTTCCTGGACGGCGTGTCACCGCGCCCCTTGGCCGACGTGACCAAGCGGCTCCTCTTCGGACTGGCAGGCACCAGGAGAGGCGACACCGGGAACTGATCACACGGTGCGGCGGGCGGTCCGTACTGAGGTTCCCCCGACATGCGGGGCGAGGTGACAGCAGGTCAGATAGGGCTCATGAGAGGAGCTCTGACGATGCCTGCCCCGAGGAAGTACCCGC
>NZ_JBSFIH010000112.1:0-10461 GCF_053597455.1 Streptomyces sp. NPDC001393 | reverse complement strand
ACAGACCGTCAGGAACCAGCCGCTGCGACAGATCGACACCCACGAAGAGACATCATGCCGCAGCTCGCACCGTCACCACGTGAGACAACCTCTTAAGCTCAGCCGACTCGATCATCCTGCCAGTCCAGCAATTCCAAGGCTCGCGCCAGGCGGACAACGTCTGAATTGTCCCCCCATTGTCTTGTCCGGCAGGCACCAAGGAGAGCCGAGGCGGTCGATCGGACGCCCTTCATGACCGCTTCGACGGGAAACTGCACCTGACCCTTTTCCCGGTCACCTTCACCTTGCTTCACGACGAATTCTCCAGAGTCCGAACGGCCCACCGTAATCCAGTAGGGGCCGTCGTAGAAGCGAATTCGGTGGGAGTATTCCTTCCCTTCCACAATGGAAGAAAGCACCTCTACGAGATCACCAGCGAAGGCCACCGACATGTCGTTCCAGCCGGCTTCTGGGAAAGCCTCACCGTACAACTCGATCCACACGCCTCCCCAGATGGCACCAGATCGAGCCATATCCAGGGAGTCAGGGTCGCAGTGCAGTCGGAACTCCATGGCTACCGCCAGACCGGATAGGCAGTCTCGATCACTTTGGTCTCCTTGTTCAACCACATCTCGATCTCCAACCCTTCAGCCATTCCTCGGAGGAACACTCGGGGCCTTGAGAAGGACCGGCTACTGTGGCAAACCGGTAGGCCGTCAAGATGGTTGATTCGATCTTCTTCGGGGACATGTGGTCCGGGTACTTCGTCTTTATCTTGCTCTGCAGGTAGATCTTACCCTCCGCCGTGTGCCGCTCCAGCACGTGAACCATATCCACGGTGACCTTCTTCCATGAGGGCAAATTTATTGCCTTCGGAAGGAGGGAAAGGCCTTCTTCTGCTGCCAGGCGCTTCCCGGCACCCTCGACAGGGAAGGGCACCATGCTCGCGTACAGCCCGAAGTTGTACGCCGAGGGGCACGTGATCTGGGCCCCGCTGAAGTAGCTGAAGCCGCCGAAGGTCATGCCGTCGAGGAAGCCCAGGCTGGCCTGGCCGGTGGTGTTGACGAGGCCGTCGGTGGTCTTGTCGGAGAGGTTCTTGGCCGCCTGGACCGCCGGCGGCTTCGTCGCTGTTTCGCGGTCCTCCTTCGCGCAGTTGTTGTTCCAGCCCCAGTTGTTGGTGAAGACGTCCTTCAGTTTTGTGGTGATGCTGGCTGCGCTCGGAAAGCGGATGGCGTCTCAGGTCAGCGAGCTGAGGCCGTGGGGGTCTGGCCAGCCTGGGCCTGTTGAGCGCGGGTAGTGATCATGCTGGCGAGTGGGATCACGGTCTGCCTGGCGCGCTGTGTGTCGTTGGCGCTTGGAGAAGCGTCGTAGTTGGAAACGATGGTGTAGACGACACTGACAACAACGGTGCCGGTTCGTATGAGGACCGAGGTTTCGCCTGAACCCTGGCGAACAGAGGAGCGATCACCGAATGCCGGGAAGGCGACGGGGCTAGTCGTGCCATCATCAAAGTACTGAAGGTACTGGTCGTACATCCGATCGGCCCATGAGGTGCTGGGGCCCGCAACGACCATGAAAAACACGCTACCGCCAGGTTCCGCCGTATCGAACCGGGCGCTGGCAGATGCGACCACCTGTCGGCAAAGGTCTCCCATTGGGCCCGAGGAAGTGGCGGCTCCGATGCATTCCCCGCCGGGATTCGCCACCGCGGGCTCAGTCTCCTGCCAGCCGGCGGGGAGAGCATGGAGGTCCGGCAGAACGGCCTTGACCTGCTCCATGTTGGTCAGCGGCTTAGCGACGTGTTCTGGCAGGCCAAGGCCGGGCTGGTTCGAGGAGTGCCCGGCAAAGTGAATGCCCAAGGCAATCAGGGCGGCCATCACGACCAGGACAGCGATCAGCACACCGATGCTGCGACGCTTGTTGATGACTTTGGTGCGGATATCCCGACCAGCGACGTTGTTCCCCATGCCTACGGCGGTCGGCCCCGCACCGCCACCGATCCGAGCATGCTCGCCGATTGTGATCGTAGGCGGATCGGTTGGCAGGGGCGGGACCGGGCCAGGCTGGCCAGGCTGCGTGAGTCGAGATTCCAACGCCTGCGCCAGGCCGGGGTTGAGGTTGAGCAGTTCGTTCACTGCTGTGGCCAAGCCCTGTTGTGCTTGCTCGTCGTCTGGTGCTGTGTCCACCTGTGCGGCTGCCTGCGTCCATCGTGGCAGCTGTCCCAGCCCGTTCCGAACCCAGTCGATCGCTTCGGCGCCCAGAGCAGTTCCGGCAGCCCCTGCCGCGCTTGAAGCCGCCTGCACCAGCGCGGCCACGACCGCCTCGACCAGGTCTGAGCTGTCTCCCGTACTCATCCACTCCCCCTGTACGAGAAGCCTGATCCAACTGTCGTAGTACTACGCCAACTTAGCGTTGAAGCGGACAGACAAAGACCGAAACGCAATCATCCATGGCCCCAACTAGCTCCGGCCTTAGTGGCTGTTGTCGTTCCGAACCTGAGGGCGGCGTTTTCGCTGGTCAGGCATAGCGTGGGTGACTCGGTGGGAGTGGTGGCGTGTCGTGTCGTCGCTCCCCGGGAGGTTGCGGATGCCGTCGTCGTCGGACTGCTGGAACAGCACGAGCACGCTGCTCGCCGTCGAGTCGACGAGTTGCGTGAGGAAGCCGATCGCATCCAGGCCGAGCTGGCCGCGGCCGAGCGGGAGTGGCAAGAGTGGGCGATCGCCCGCAGGCGAGTGGGCACCGTCCTGGCTCCGGACGACGGCGACATCGCTGATCAGGAGGCCGCTCCCGGCCGCAGGACGCTGGCACGTGCTCCGGGGCCAGGCAGGCGGCGAACTCGAAGTCGCAGGTGCCGGTCTGGCGTGAGGGACTGGCCTGGTCGGTGCTGTCGGTGGACTATCAGCGCATCCTCGCGGCCCTCGCGGACCGGCACCGGCTCCATCAAGGGCCGCTGATCTGCCAGGAGTTGGCCGTGATGTTCGGCCTGGACGCGGTGCCGGCCAAGGTGGAGGCGCTGCGGTCGAAGGCGAAACGCCTGGTCGCGCGGGGCTGGCTGGCCGAGCGGCCGCCGGGCCGGTTCACCCTCGCCCAGGGCCCGGCCGGGCACGTCGGCGCGTCATGAGCAGGGTCATCGACCAGTAGACCATCGCCTCGGCACTGGCGGTGCGCCGCTCGAAGTCGCGCACCAGACGGCGGCTTCGCATCAGGTGCGCGAAGAACCGTTCGACGATCCACCGCTTGGGCAGCTCCACGAAGCCGCGTATGTCGTCGCTGCGTTTCACGATCGCCAGAACCAGCGCGAACGCGGCCAGGCAGTGCTCGACGAGGCCGCCGGTGTAGCCTCCGTCGGCCCAGACCAACTCCAGCCGGTGGTGCATGTCGGCGACCTGCCCGAGCAGCACCTGCGCGGCGATGCGGTCGCCGGTGTCCGCGGCGGTCACCATGACGCCCAGCAGCAGCCCGAGCGTGCCGACCACGACGTGCCGCTTGCGCCCGTTGATGAGTTTGCCGCCGTCGAAGCCGCGGCTGTCGGCGCCGACGACGGCGTCCGCCTTGACCGACTGCGAGTCGATCACACCGGCCGTCGGCTCGGCATCCCGACCCAGCCTCGTCCGGACCTGGCCGCGCAGCCGGTCGTGGAATTCCTTGACCAGGCCGTGGTCGCGCCAGCGGCGGAAGAAGGCAGATACCCGGTCCCACGGCGGAAAGTCGACCGGCATACCGCGCCATTTGATTCCGTTGTCAACCAGGTAGCGGATCGCGTCCAACATCGCGCGGTGGCAGTACCTCTCCGGCTGCCCGCCCCGGCCGCGCAGCCAGGCCGGCACCGGCAGCAGCGGCCGGACCGCCGCCCACTCCACGTCCGTCATGTCCGACGGATACCGCCGAACACGTTCCGGGTGATCGGCTGCGTTTCCGAACCGGTGGGCGACACAATCATACGACGGAGACACCGAGTTGAACTCCACCGGCGCGAGCACGTACAACTGCGGCAACAGGGTCTCCTGGATCTCGGTTGGCTTCGCAACCCCGAGCTACCAAGAGACCCTAATCCCTTGTTAAGGCGTTCCGAGGGAGCGGTAGTTCCAGGAGCGTTCGAGGGCCGGACCGCGACACCTCGTGGCTGCCAGGCAGGCAACGCCTCGCTTTAGACAGCGTGCGCGGTCCTGGTGCTCATGGTGGTGGCGGTAGCGTGGGCGCCGTATGGATGCCCCAAGAGGCCCTGACGGGCAACGTCTCAAGGCAGAGCGGCGACATGCGGTGCAGCGGGCCGCCACCACCGTCGACGGGCGCTGGTGCTCGTCGGCGCTGGACGGACGCCTGTGCAGGTCTGGGCCTTGATGCCTCCAGCCAGAGCGGCGACGTCCAGGGCCGTCGAGCGTCAACACCGACCTTTGCTGGCCGCCGTCGAGGCCGGGGCACGCGACCTCGAGGGGGTGCGGGAGGCCACCGGGGCGAACACCGGCTGCGGCGACTGCGCCCACGACATCGAGGACCTGATCGCCGACATGCAGGAGCACGGGGCGCCGCCAGCCGCGTGACGGTGACGTGACTGGAGAGCCGGGCCGGCGGTCCGGCTCTCCGCCTGTTCAGCGGCGGACACGGTTGGCGAGGAGGGTGCCGGCGGTGGCCAGCAGCAGTCCTCCGAGCGTGAGCGGGCCCAGCCGCTGTCCCAGGAGAAGCGCGGCGAGGACCGCGGTGCACATCGGGACGAGGTAGAAGAGGCTGCTCACCTGGCTCGTCCCGTGGCTCTGCAGGAGGCGGTAGAGAAGGCCGACCCCCACGATCGAGTTGATGAGCGCGCTCCACAGCAGTGCCGGTGCGTAGGAGGTGGTGAAGTCGACGTCCCAGCCCTCGACGAGGAGAGCGGGGACGAGCACGACCACTGCGGCGGCGAGGAGTTGGACCGCGTTGCCGCCCACCGGGTCCATCCGGCCGCAGAACCGCTTCTGGTAGACGGTGCCGGCCGAGATGCCCAGCAGGCCGAACACCAGGAAACCCAGCCCGAGCAGGTCGTCGCTCGACAGGTCGATCCCGTCGGAGACCGCGAGGACCACGCCGCCCAGGCCGAGGACCAGGCCCAGACACTGGCCCGCCGTGACCCGCTCGTGCAGCAGGGGCACGGCGAGCAGCGACGCCGTGAGCGGGTAGAGGGCGATGATCAGGGCCGCGAGCCCGGAGGGCACGCCGAGGTCCATGCCCATGTAGATGCTGGAGAACTGGACGGCCTGGACCAGTGTCCCGGCGACCGCCAGGTGCAGCAACCGGCGCCCCCGCGGCAGCGGTTCACGACGCAGCGCGGCGACGCCCAGCAGGGTCGCGCCCGCGATGGCGAAGCGCAGCGTGGCGAACGTGTAGGGCGCCGCGTGGCGGAGGCCGAACTTGCCGGAGATGAAGCCGGAGCTCCACACCACCACGAGGGCCACGCGAGCGGCCAGATCGGCCGGGCGCCGCGCACCGGGCGGCTCGTCGGCGGTGACCGGTAAGCGGCGAAGAGCAGGGGCTCGCTCGGAGCCCTCGACGGGAGAGTTCGGCATCGTCACGTTGACCTTCCTCTGTGCAGTAAAAAGCACTCTAGAGCAAAATATCGCTCAGAGCGAGAGTGTGGGGGCGCGTGCGGGCAGCGAAAAGCCCCACGGACCGGATTCCGTGGGGCTTTGGCGCGAGGAAGAAGTCTCAGCGGGAGGAGTATCAGTGCGGGGAGTCTCGGCGGGAGGATTCTCAGTAGAGGCTGGAGAAGAGGATTCCCACCATCTGGGCAGGCTCGTCGCTGTCGTTGCGGAAGCTGTGGGGATAGCCGGCGGTCCACTGGATGCAGTCGCCGGCCGACAGGACGTGGTCCACCCCGTTGTAACGGGCTACCAGGGTGCCCCGGGTCACCACGATGAGGTCCGAGCCCTCGTGCTGAAGGTCCTCGGCCAGGCCGCTGTGCGGGTCGAAGTCCCCTGTGACCACCTGGTATCCGAGCTCGGGGGAGCGCAGCACGCGGTAGATGACGCCCGGTGCGCGGTCGAGGACGTGCTGCTCCTCCCGGGGGAACACGGACGGGGTGGCCCGGCCCCGCGAGAAGCCGAGGAACGAGCCGACGTCGTGACCGAACACCTTGGCCAGGCGGCCGAGCCGCTCCAGGGCGATGTCGGTCTCCCCCCGCTCCAGAGCGGCCAGGAAGGACACGGACAGCCCGCACTCCGCCGCCACTTGTCGCAGTGACATGCCTTTGTGGGTACGGAGCCGGTGCAGCACCTCACCGGGTGGCGGGAAGCCGAGTTCCGGATCCCGATGAGCAGTGGACAGCACAGGGGAGTCCGGGTCAGTCATGCCCCGCATCCTAGAGGGCCCCGTACCCCGTCTCCCAGTCGGCGTAACGGATCACCCCTCGTCGAGGAGTCCGGAATGGGCGATCAGGACGCCCAGCTGGCAGCGACTGCGTGCGCCGAGTCCCTCGTAGATCTTGGCCACATGAGCGCGGCAGGTCCGCACGCTCAGTCCGATGCGGCGGGCGATCGCCACGTCGGTCTCGCCCTCCGCGAGCAGCTGGATGATGGACATCCGGACACTGGACACCACCTCGCTCACGTCCGCCGAGCGGTTCTGGGTCTCGAACGGCCGGGCACTCACCCACGCCCGCTCGAAGACGGTCACCAGGAAGTTCACGATGGCCGGCTGACGGATGGCCACGGCTGAGTCGGCGTCGTCGGCCGCAGGCACGAACGCCAGCTTGCGATCGAACACGATCATCCGCTCGAACGAGTCGCCGACGGTGCGCACCTCTCCGCCCGCCGCCAGGATGCGTTCCACCCGTTTTCTGGCCAGACTGTCGAAGCGGCTGACGTGCTGGTACAGGAACCGTGCCCCGCCGAGCCCGCCGAGCGTCGGCTCCGGCAGCTCCCAGGCGCCGCGGTGAGCGGCGCCGCCACGGCTGCCGGCGAGGCAGACGGCCAGGATCTCCGAGGGGCCCGCCTCGGCGGCCGCCGCGATCTCCGCGGCGATGGCCTCCGCTCCGGTGATGGTCTGCAACGGCTGCGCCAGATCGGTCTCGCGCAGGGCCCGCTCGTGCACCTCCTGGAAGACGGCCAGCTCCGCACGGATCTGCTCCGAACGGCGTTCCATCTGGGCGATCTGCGTGTGCAGCGGGGCCAGTCTGCGCGAGGCGGCGGCGCGCGGCGCGACCGGGACGAGCGTCCCGGGGTCGTCGGCCAGAGGCCGCAGGAGCCCTCCCTCCATCAGCAGCCCGACCGCCTGGGTCATCCGGGCGTGATCCCAGCCGAGTTCCTCGGCGGACTGTTCGACGTCGAGGATCTGGCAGCGGATGGCCAGCATGTAGAGCTCCTCCGGATCGCCGGTCTCGGCTAACGGTTCGGCGTACGGAGTCGTGAGACCTGCCTGCATGTATCCCCCTTGGCGCAGCAGACGGCACGACCGTGCGGAAGAGGTCCGCGCGGCGCTCGGGAATGACGCCCTCGGGGCAACGCTCCGACCCGCAGACTTCGTCCGCGCTCCGGGACGATGGTGTCCGGCCCGGGGACCGCCACGAAAACACCGTGGACACCGCACTGTCAACGGCCGGTTCGGTTGCCGGGTCCCTCAGCTTGCTGCGCTGCAGTTACCTGGGTCCGGTGCCCCCTGGAGAGCCGTTCGGCAACGTGCACATACTCGGCGTGTCCTCCCCCCGACCCACGACGAACGGAGAAACCGGCGTGCATGTCGCAGCTCTCGAATGGCTCACCTTCGGCCTGGCCGGCGCGGTGGCCGCCGCGCAGGAGCGGGGCCTCACCTTCCACCTGCTGACCGCCGACCGTTCCGAGTACACCTTCGAGCTGGACCGGTGCACCCCCGGCTCGCTCGTCGTCCACGACACGGACACCTCCGACGCCGCCCGGGTGGTGAAGGAGCTGCGGGCGATCGACGGTCTGGCCGGGCTCATCAGCACGACCGACGTGTGCAGTCTGGTCGCGCCGCGGGTCGCCGCGGAGCTGGGTCTGCCGGCCCAGCCCGCCGAGGCCGGACGCCTGGTGCGCGACAAGGCGGCGCTGCGCCGCCATCTGCATGACGCGGGTCTCTCCCGCGCCGCGCAGCGGACCGTCGACCCGTTCGACACCGATGCCGAGGACCTCGCGAGCACACTGAGCTATCCGGTGATCCTCAAGGACGTGTCCGGGACCGGAAGCAGGGCGTGTGGCTGGCGCACGGACCGCAGGACGTCCCGGCCGTGCTCGACGCCGCCCGGGCCGCCTCGCTGCGCGGTGGCGTGCTGACGGCCGAGCCCTACTTCTCCGGCCCGCTGTACAGTGCGGAGACGCTGAGCTGGGGCGGTGAGACCCGACTGCTCGGCGTCACCAGCCGGCTCATGTCCTCGCTGCCGTACTTCCGCGAGGAGGCCGAGGCGTTCCCCATCTCCTTCCCCGCGCTCCAGGCCGACGAGCTGGCCACCCTGGTCGCCTCGGCTCTGGACGGCATCGGCTACTCCGGTTTCTCCCACACCGAGTTCATCCTCACCAACGACGGCTTCGAGATCGTGGAGATCAATCCCCGGCTGGGCGGGGGCATGGTCGGCGGTCTCATCAACGGCGCGTACGACATGAACCTGTGTCACGCCTTCATCGACATGGCGCTCGGGCAGCGCCCGGCCCTGCTCGACACACCCCTCACCCCGCTGCAGGGCATGTCGGAGGTTCACCTCATCGCGGACCGGACCGGCGTGTTCGACGGCTTCGATGGCGAAGAGCTGCTGGCCGGCCACCCGGGCTCCCCCCGGCTGTTCCCGTCCCGCTCGCGCGGTCAGACCGTGGACTGCACCACCGACTGGCGCGGCAGCGTGGGCTCCGTCGTGGCGCACGGCCCGAACGCGGAACTCGCCCTGTACAACGCGGCGGCGGCGGCCCGCGTGGTACGGCCCCGCATCCTGTGACGCTCCATCACGGCACGTCCGCTCGCGCCTCGTACTCAGGATCCCGGCCACTGCGGCGGTGCGGGGGTGCACCTGGGGACCGCCTGGCTCAGCCCAGCATGACGTGCGGGCCGAGTGACCCCGGCCGCCCGCTCAGGCGTACGGCCTCGAGGGCGATGTAGAGCTCCGCGGCGGACTCTGCGTCGGTGCTCGGACGGCGAATGACCGCAGCGGTCAAGGCCACCGCGCCCAGCCTGCTGGAGCGGTTCGGGACCGGGCCGGACAGCGCGGCGGCCCCGCTGATCGCCGCCGGTGACAACCCTGAGCGGCTGGGCAGTGAGGCATCCTTCGCCGCGCTGTGCGGCGTCAGTCTTGTCGAGCAGTCCTCGGGCAAGAGCCAGCGCCGCCGGCTCAACCGGGGCGGGGACAGGCAGGCCAACGCCGCGTTGCACCGCATCGTGGTCACCCGTATGCGCCAGGACGAACGCACCCGCGACTACCTGGAGCGCCGCATCGCCGAGGGCAAGGGGAAGCGCGAGGTAATGCGCTGCCTGAAGCGCAACGTAGCCCGCGAGATTTACGCCCTGATACGCGCCGACATGATGACGTGCGACCGACAGCCTGATGATCCAGCGACCGACCCTCACGACCGCAGCTTGACGAACATAGGGGCATCAAGCACAAGTGCCACGGCCTGCTCGTGATCGCGCTCACCGACGACAAGGGCCGCCTGGTCTGGGTGAGCGCGGTGAGGCACGGACGCACCTCGGAGATCACCGCCTGCCGCCACGACGGACTGACCGCCCACCTGCGCGCGGCCGGCCTCGGCGCGATCGCCGACCTGGGCGTCGTCGGCCTCGACGACAGCGGCCCGGACGCCCATCCGGCGGTGATCACCGGCTACAAGGCCGCCCACAACAAGCCCCTGACCAGGGGGCAGAAGCTGTCGAATAGAGCGCTGGCCGCGGTCCGGGCCCCGGTCGAGCACGGCTTCGCGTACCCGAAGAACTGCGCGTCCTCGGCAAGGTCCGCACCGACCCGAATTGGGCGACCGCGCTGGTGCGGGCCCTGCTCGTCCTGACGAACCGGGAAGTCGCTCGCTGACCGACGATCTCCACCGAAGTCACCCGCCCGTCAGCAGCATGAGTACCCCGGAGCCGACGCACCCCAGGCCCGTGACCTGCTACTTCACGATGCACACCACTCAGTGATCATCACTGCCGACCAGGACTTGCGGGTCGTCCTCTCTCCACCCGGGTGGACGACAATCGTGCGACGCCAGCTGTGCCCAATCAGCGCGCCAACCATGTGGGCGGACACGATCGGCTGACCGCTTGACGTCACGGCCGCGTCCGAGCGTCCATGGTCGCGGCCGACGCGCCAAGCGGGATCACGGAGACCACCGCGATTCCCGTGCATCGGCCTGTCCGTCCGGAACACTCGCGATGCGCACGCGCCGGCGACACCAGCGGCCCCGGGGCCGCGGCCCCGGCCGGGGGCGCACACCGCAATCCCGAACGGAAACGAGGCCCGCATAATTCCCGAAACCCACATCAACGACCGATAGACAGATCGGAAAAGCGTCGTGGAAGGAA
>NZ_JBSFIH010000111.1:0-10890 GCF_053597455.1 Streptomyces sp. NPDC001393 | reverse complement strand
CGGATCCACACCGTCTGCATCCCCCGGCACGGCCACCACGCGCGCTCCCGCGAGCGGGCGCGTTCGCGCCCGCCGCCGCTACTTTCGGGGACTGCGTTGAGCCGCCTGCTCGAGAATCCGCCGACGCGTCCATCGCCGGCGTCCGCCCTGTTCAGTGAGTGCGTCGGGGGTTTCGAGCAGGGGCAGGTTCCCCTGGGAGAGGCTGCTGGAGAAGGAGTTGACGCTCTTGAACCCCAGCAGGGCGGCCGCCTGGGTCGCCCCGAGGAGCTCGTCGGGGTCGCCGTCGACGGGGACATCGGGCAGTGACGGCGCGGCGCGCTTGGCGCCGGCGCGTTTTCCGCGGCCGGGCCGGGTGGCCATCCAGTCCAGCAGGGTCTGAACGCGCCACATCTGCCGGCGGTAGGGGTTTTCCGGAGTGCCCAGCTCTTCGACGACGTCCGGGTCGGGGAAGTAGCCGGGGTGGTCGCGGACGTAGGTGGTGACCTGGTTGGGGTTCTTGTAGCCCAGGAACCTCGAGGCCTCCGCCGCGGTCAGCAGGTCCTTCGGGTCGCGGGAGGGCGGCGTGTGCTCGCGGAGCCTGGCGGGCCGGCGGCCGGCGAACCACTTGGTGACCTCGGCGTGGTCCCACAGGCGTGCACGGCCGCGGTGGCCGGCGACTTCGGGGAATCCGTTCTCGGCGCGCTCGGTGTACAGCATGCTGATCCGCGCAGGCGACAGACCCTGCTCAGCCGCGATCTCAGCAGCGTCGGCCAGACGTGGCTCTCGGCGCGAGGTCATGGCGGATGGATCCGTCCTGTCGGAAAGTGAGCCGGCCTGCCCGGCCCACAACTCACATAATGGCAGGAGTTTGGGGTGGGGGTCCAGCCCGCCGCCCAGGTTCTTCTCCCGGCGGCGGACCAAACGGGGTCATTCCTCGGGGATCAGGCAGACGCCGCGGCGGGCGGCGTCCGCGGCCATCTCCGAGTAGGCCATCGCGGCCGGCGTCATCTCCCACTCGGCCAGGGCCAGCAGCAGGAGCAGCTCGTCGCGGTCGTGGGATGCATCGCAGGGCATGCCGGCCGCGCTCGCAGCCGCTGCCAGATCCTGCGTGGGCAGCCCGCCGAAGCGTCCCGCCACGCGCTGGCGCAGACCCTCAAGGCCCTGCTGGTACAGCTCGGCTGCTTCGCGCAGGAGCAGCACCAAGTCCTCATCGTGGCTGGCCGGTGCCGCCGCGGCGAGGTCGAGGATGCGCTGGGTGGTCGTCGTCATCATCAGCAGTATGCCTCCCTGGCAGGGGTGAAGGCAGACGCGGTGGTCAGCTGCAGCCGTCGCACAGCGCGCGGCCGCCGCGGCGGGCCAGCTCAGGTTGCTTGCGGGGCTCCTTCTTCAGCGCCGCCCGCACCTGCTCCTCGAGGGCGGTGAACTCCGGGCCGTCGTCCGCACACACGACGCCGGGGTCGGGTGCCCCGCAGGTTTCGGCATGCCGGATCAGGTCGGTGATGCGCCGGTCAGGGCGGAAGCTGTCGCCGCGCGCCTGCTCCACCTCGGCGTACAGGGCGGCTAGCCGCGGCCGCCGGCCGATGGAGAGCAGCAGGTCGCGGCGGGAGGCGAAGCAGCAGCACAGCGAGCAGGAGCAGCGGGAGGTTCCGGACCAGTCGCCTGCTCCGGGTACCGAGTCGTACGTCCAGCAGTACGGCACCGGTGCGCTGGCGTGCCACTCTTTGACCGCGTCGGTCGACCAGTCCTTGATGGGCAGCCACTCGTCGACGACGCGCGCACTGTTGGCCTGCACCGTGCGGAAGGCCGCACGCTTCTTGCGGTCGGGACCCTCGTCGCTGCGC
The DNA here is from genome assembly GCF_053597455.1 of Streptomyces sp. NPDC001393. Classification (NCBI taxonomy): domain Bacteria; kingdom Bacillati; phylum Actinomycetota; class Actinomycetes; order Kitasatosporales; family Streptomycetaceae; genus Streptomyces; species Streptomyces sp. NPDC001393. The sequence goes on along the minus strand of NZ_JBSFIH010000111.1, from coordinate 9,070 downwards.
AGGCCCATGACCTTCAGGATCCGCACCGGCCGGCCGAGCTCGCGCTTGAGGCGGCTGACGATCGGTGTCCAGGCGGTGGAGACCACGCTCTCCTTGGCGCTCTTGCGGCAGTACGGGCTGCCTTTGCGCGGGAACCGTCCGTACGCTGCGATCTCGGTCAGCAGACTGTGCGGCATCCGGGTGCCGTCCGGGACGGGCATGGTGCGGGTGACCTCCAGGTGCCGGTCGGCCGGCACCCCGAAGGCGGCGCTCTGCAGCGCGGCGAGCTCGGACACCCCCGGATACCGGATGCCGTCGAAGACGACCGGCGGCCACTCCAGCACACCGAGGCTGGAGTGGTACGAGATCACCCGGTCGTCCACGCCGGCGGCCAGGGCGGCCTCCATGAACACGGCGATCATCACCGCACTGTCCTTGCCGCCGGATATCTGGGGTGCGAGCAGATCGTATGAGGTCAAATCAGGCGTGTGGAGCGGGTGGTTGGCAAGACACGAAGACATGACGGCTCCGGTGAGAACAGAAGCGGGCGGTGGGGCTGGGCGCGCGAGACGGCGGTCGGGAACGCGTGAGGCGGGCCGCCGGGGGAGGGAGACCGGGCTTGATCTCCTCTGGCTGGTGGCGGCTTCAGCCGAGCCGGAAGGGAACGTCACGGCGTCTCCCCGCCCGCGGGCCCCTCCGTCGGGGCCGCGCCGGTGAAGAGGGAGAGCTGACCGGCCGGGGACGAGGCAGGCCGGGGCGTGGTCGGTGGATCCTGGGGGCCCGGGGGCGCTTCGGAGCCGTCGGCGACGGCGGTGTGCTCGACGTCTGTGGGGTGAGTGCAGGGGCAGACCCAACGGCAGGGCCGTTGGCCGGATCCGTGTTGGATCACGGCGACGACGAAGCCGCCCCGGTCTGTGATGGTGCCGGCGTCCTTGTCGACGCGGGGGTGGCCGACGCTGACGCACTGGTCATGGTGGCCTGAGGCGCAGGGGTGGCAGGTGCCGCGCTCGCAGGAGCACCAGCGGTGGAAGCCGTGGGGGTAGGCGTCCTCGATCTTGCGCAGTCCCTTGGTCCAGGCGTTCGCGCGGACCCAGGAGGCTTCCTCCTCGGTCATCGGGGAAGGCACGGTGGAGGGGACGGGATCGAGGATGCCCATGATCGATGCGCCGATGAAGCGCAGCCAGGTCGTCATGTCTCGTCTCCGAACAGGGTGGGCGTGGTGTGGAGTTCGTTCATCCAGGCCAGGAGGCGGGGGAGGTTGGCATCGGGGCCGAAGGCGAGGTAGGTGCCGTCGCAGCTGGTGCAGCCGAAGGCCTGCGCGATGCGCAGCCGTCGGCGGGAGTTGACCCGGCCCATGTGGACGGCCAGGCCGCGCTCGCGGGCCTCAAGGGCTAGGCGGTGCGCGGCCGGGCCGGTCTTCCAGGCCGTGCTGCCGGTGAGGAACAGCACGTCGATGACGTCCCAGGGGATGAGGTTGTGCTCGCTGCCGTCCTAGGCGGCGAAAGCGGCCGGAACGCCCAGGGAGCGGATCCGCTCCAGCCACGGCATCGACTCGGTCAAGGTCGCCGCGGCGTCCATGGGGACGTCGGGGGCCACGGCCCACAGGCATCGGTCGCGTCCGTAGCGGTCGACGGTTGCCTTCAGCCAGGTGAACCAGGCTTCGGCACCGGGCCAGCCCTTGCCGAACTTGCCGTTGTCGCAGGCGTACAGGGCGCCGGGCGGGATCACGTTGCCCTGGGCCGGGGTCGTCATGCAGGCCAGGAGGCCGGCCTGCATGGCGGCCCGTATGTCAGCGCCGGACGGCGTGGCCAGGTACAGCACGACGCGGGAGACGGGCGGGAAGAGCAGGGGATACGGGCATGGGCGCGCGCATGCGGAGATCCTTCCGGGCAAGGGGGAGAGGTGGTTCAGGCGAGGGAGAGTTGGGCGGCGGAGCCCGAGAGCAGGGCGTCCCACTCCTGCTCGAAGGTGTCTTCCTGCTTGTCGATCACGCGGGCAGGGGCGGTGGCGAACAGCTCTTCCGCCATCGGCCACGCCGTGCCTCGGGCGCGGACCCAGGACCGGGCACGCCCGTACAGCGGGTCGTACTCGACCTCGACGCCGTGCCTCTCGGAGACGGTGATCAGCCGCTGTGCCAGCTGCCTTGGGCGGCCGAGGTCTACGCGCTCGGTGGAGCGCATCACGGGCCGTCGCTTGCCGGAGCCGGACAGCAGGAACAGGCGGCGCACGTGGTACAGCGCCCACGGCATGTCGAGCTCGCGCTCGAACGCCTCCAGGCACGCGCGGTCCCGTGGCCGGGAGCGGTCGAACATCTCCAGGAGGGTCTTGCGGCCGTAGAGCTTGGCGTTGGGGTTGAGGCTCATCGCCGTGTACTCCAGGCGCAGCACCTCACCGGCGATATCGGGGTGGCAGCGCATGCGCTCCAGGTGGGCGGGCAAGGCGCCCATGGAGACGGGGAAGCGGCAAGTTATTGAGAATCGAGACAGGAGCGTGACCTTTCTGTCGTGGGGTCTGTGTGGGTTTGGTTCGGCAGCGCAGACGGCCGTCGCGATACTCGGTTGATCTCCGACGGGGCGGTGTGGAGACTCCAGGCCGTGACCAAAGCTGCGCGTGACCTTGTTCTGGAGCACTTCGCATGGATTGACGGCCATGCCGATGTGTGGGCGATCTTCCGAGACGCTGAGGCCCTCAATGCGGTCGTCAAGGCGCTCGTCGATCCGTTCCGGGAGGCTGGCGTCACCGCGGTCTGCGGCGTCGAGTCGCGAGGTTTCCTCCTGGGTGCCGCCGCTGCGGTGGAACTGGGGGTTGGCTTCGTGCCGGTTCGTAAGGGCGACGGGCTATTTCCCGGCGAGAAGGTTGAGCGTCGGGCGGCGCCGGACTATCGGCACCAACAACACCGCCTTCGTCTTCAGCGGTCTGCGCTGAAGGCGGGCGACAGGGTGTTGTTGGTTGACGACTGGATCGAGACCGGGAACCAGGCGACCGCGGTCAGGGACATGGTCGCGGAGTGCGGCAGCAGCTGGGCTGGTTGCAGCGTCGTCGTTGATCAGCTCGGTGAGGAGCGGAGACAGACGGTCGGGCCGGTTCAGGCGCTGCTGGCCTTCAGTGACCTTCCGTCGTATCGGGTTGAGGAGTAGGCCAGGCGGGGGACGGCGGCAGCCTTCTCCCGGTGGGCATCGTCTGGGCAAGTTGGGTCAGCGGAACGAAGGCATCGGTCGCAGTGCCGAGCTCCCTCGGTGTGGGTCCGGCGGGTGTGGGGGTGTCGGCGAGGCGTTTCGCGAGGGCGGTGACCGCTTCGCGGTCGCCTTCGAGGGCTTCGCGTTCGTCATCTGTGAGGTCGAGCTGTTCGAGCATCTGGTCGATGCCGTCCTTGACGGCCAGGAGTTGGCCGCGGGTGGAGTCCTTGGGGACGTAGAACGGGCAGCGGGCGCAGGCCAGCCGGTGGGGGCACTTGGCGAAGAAGTCGTAGCTGCAGTAGCCGCTGCCCAGGTCGTAGTACTTCCAGGGCTGTTCGCCGCCGGCGGCGGCGCCGGTGAGGATGGACTCGCGGTCGATGAGGACCTGGATGGTGCGGACGTTGCGGGCGAAGTAGTCGGCCTTCTTGTAGGCCGCGGTGAGGGTGCGCTGCAGGGTCGCAGCGTAGTAGCGCGTGCTGGCGGGGTGCTTGTGACCAAGCCATTGCTGCAGGTCGTTGAGGGTTAGCGGCTCGCGTGCGTTGAGGAGTTGGGTGGCGATGGTGGCGCGTGCCCGGTGGCTGGTCAGCGCGCCGCGGGAGTCGCTCTGTGGGACGCCGGACTTGCGGCAGAGAGCCGGGAGGATGTTGTGGTTCAGGTAGTCCTTGCCGACGAGCTGCCCCCGGTGGCAGAACAAGTGCTGCCGTTTCTGGCCGGTCTTGCGGTCGGCTAGGTCGGGCTGGGGTGGGCGGACGAGCTTCCAGGCGTCGATGAGCTGGCCGACGACGGGGTCGACCGGTTTGTTGAACGGACGGGACGTCTTGTTCTGAGGGATGTGGAGCAGACAGACGGTGAAGGGCTCGCCGCTGGTGTCGTCGGTGCCCTTGTCCCAGGTGACGCAGTCCAGTTCGAGACGGCGGATCTCGTCGACGCGGCAGCCGCCGAACAGCCAGACCCCGACCATCGCCCGGACCATCTCGATCGGATAGTAGGTGGCCTTCCATCCCGCTTTGCGAGCCCGGCCGGAGCCGTATCGCTTGAGGTCCTCGCTGTTCAGGGTCAGTCCGGCGGCCATGAGCTTGGCCCACGACGCGTCGTCGATAATCCTGGGGTTCGGTCCCATCTGGGCGCGCAGAGACAGCGGCATGCTCATCACTCGGCGCGGGTCGAAGCGCGGTTTGATCCATTCCCATTCGATGAGGTCACAGAAGAACCCGCGGATGCTGTCGATCCGCGCTGCCCGGCCTCCCGCGGAGATGGGCTGGCCGAAGCGGCTGTGGTTGCGGTTGTGTCCGGCCCACTGCCCGACGGTGGCTTGCATGGTGTCGGCGATGTACTCGGCCGCCATGTCCCTGGTCCACTGGTCCGGCGAGATGACGTCCGGGTGCTTCTCCGCGGCCCAGCGTCCGCCGATGAGGATGACGGAGAACATCGACCGGATGGTGCCGGGTTCGTGGGTGGAGAACTTCCGCCAGCGCAATGCCCATTCGGCCCATTCCTGCGGGACGGTGGAGAGCATGTCGGAACGGGGCCCGGCCTTGTCCTCGTTGGCGTGCAGCGGGGCGGGGATGATGCCCTTGGCTGCGAGCACCCGGGAGATCTTGATGAGGCCGCGGCGCCGACTGGTCAGACCGGCTGCCTTGTAGTCGTCGACGAGTTGACGTACGAGCTCGTCGGTGAGGTCGTCCAGGTGCGGGCTGCCCATGCTGAGGAGGGCGTCGAGGACTGCGTTGCCGACCTGCCATTCCAGCAGGTGCGGGGAGGTCTGCCAGGAACTCAGGGTCTGTTCGATCTCGTGCAGCGCAGGACTGGTGGCGCCGGGGCCGAAGATCAAGTCGGCAAGCCTGCGGAGCTGGTTGATCCCGGCGGTGTGGTGGAGGCGGTGGTGCCCGCCGAGGAGGTGGCCCAGAGCCGCGATATGCAGACGGGCGGGACCGGCCGTCCGGGATATCTCCGCCCAGGTGGTCTCGTCCCACGACTGGTAGGAGATTCCGCGGGCGCGTACCTCGTCGAGGATCCGGTTGCGAGCGGTGCGGCCCCCGTTGCGGGACCAGGCCCGCACGGCTTCGTCGACCGGTTGCATCAGCTCCAGCAGGGCCTCCCGCGGCATTGTGCCGTCGGGAGCCTGGACGGGATCGGCTGTGCTCATCGCTCCTCCAGCAGTGAGGCGAGCAGTCGCTCGCGATCGGCTTGGATGGTCTTGTTCGTGCGGTGGAATCGGGCGGCCAGTTCGCGACCGGACAGATGGATGTAGCGCATGGTGGTGGCGAGATCGCGGTGGCCGGCGTACTGGGCGATCTGGTCGATGGTCCAGTCGGCGCGGGCCAGGTCGGTCAGCCGCAGATGTCGCAAGGTGTGGGTGGACAGCCGGTCGGCTCCGGCGTTGCGGGCGATGCGTTCGACGGTCTTCGACCAGCTGGACGGTCCCAGTGGAGAGCCGTAGTTGCGGTTCGAGGACGAGCGGAATAGCGGACCGTCGATCCGGCCGAACATCGTGCGGCGTTCGTGAAGGTAGGAGACGAACAGTCGGGACGAGGTGGCGCCGAAGACCACCTCCCTGGCTCGTTGGGACTTGGTGGTTTCCGCCCGCAGGTGGATCAGGCTGTGTGCGGGCTCGAAGTCGTCGACGTCGAGTTGGACGAGTTCTTCGCGGCGCAGAGCACCGTCATAGGCGAGCGTGATCATCAGCCGGTTGCGCAGAGTCTCCTTCACGGAGGCGACCAGAATCCGTTGCCAGACCTCCTCGTTGGGGATCCAGGGAGCTTGCTCGATGCGCCGTACGAGGCCCTGCCGGGCTCTGCGTCCGCGGCGGCTTGCCTGTCCTCGTCGGACCGGGTTGTGTTCGCGCAGCCCGTCTTCCACCAGGTACTCGTAGAAGGACCGGACGGCCACCAGGCGCTGTTGAATGGTCGCGTTCGCCAGACCCGCCTCGGCTCGGCGAGGTCCTTTCGCGGGGCGTTTCACGGGACGGTCCAGCATGTCCCTGATCCAGGCGGCGACGGTGTCCGCACGGGCCAGCATGGGGTCCGTGCCTTCCGCCGCACAGAACCGCAGGTGGTCCTCGACTGCCCGCCCGTACGCGTCGATGGTGTTGGGTGCTCGACCGATGTTGGCCGTGAACTCCAGCCACCGGTGAGCTTGTTGATGCTCGGCAACAGTGGGGAACTTGCCCCACGGGATGGGGGCCATGACTGCAGGCTAGACCCGCCCGATTCCACATAAAGCAGAAGGTGCAGTACGACTTCGGCCAGTGCACGCCGAACCGGTCCAGGAGATAGGCCTCGCACTGCTGCCGGTCCCAGGCCCAATCGATGAGCGGGAACTCACCGGTGCGTCCAGGGATCTTCGAGGCGGCCTGGTCGCCGAAGCGGCGGCCTTCCTCGTCGGCGTTGAAGCCCATGATCTGCCTGAACGGGCGGCCGCCGAAGACCTGGGTGAGCCACCAGTCGCCCACGGCACCCTTGGCCCACAGGCTGCATTTGCGGGTGCCGGCCTGCTGGGGCACCGTGCCCACAGACTCCAGGTCGTCCCACAGCGTCCACGGCCCACGGGCGAAGAGCCGCTCGGGGTGGCGGGAGTCGTCCAGGATCGTGAAGCCGTCCTCCTTCAGGCGCCCGTTGCGCGCCAGCTGGACGAAACGCACGCCGTGCTCGCGGAGCAGCGGGAGCATGAACTCATCGACCAGGAGCCGGGTTTCGGGCCACTCGCTGCCGGTGGCCATGTAGAGGACGGCGGTGCGCTCCAGGTCGATGCCGTACGTGGCGGGGGCGGTGAGCACTCGTGCGAGGTAGGCGGTCGAGTCCGCGCCCAGTCCCCAGTTGATGACGGTGTCCAGGTCGTCGTTGGCGGTGAGGCCGGGCAGCGACGGGGTGTACGTGGTGCCGGGCATGGCGGTGCGTCACTCCTCCGCGGCGCGTTCGGGCAGGGTGCTCTCGGGCATGGCGGCCTTTCGGGCATGGCGCGGCACCGGCAGGCGAACCGGTGCCGCGCCGGGGCGGGCGGTGAAGGGGAAGAAGGGCGAGAGGGTCAGCGGCCGACGTGAAGGGGCGAGCCGTCGGCGGCGGAGGTGCCGGTGTTGGACCAGCCGGAGGACCTCTGCTCCTCCCACCACGCGGGTGGGTTGCCCGGCCGCCTGGCGAACGGCCGGGCCGCGTTCGGCGTGGAGAGAGGAGGCGCCGGGGGAGGGGTGACGGGGCCGGCGGCAACCGGGCTGGGCAGGCTGACTTCGGTGTACGCGACGCGCTGGCGCAGGCTGATGCCGAGGTCGTCGACGCTCAGGTAGACGGAGTTGTCCTTGATCTCGGTGATGCGGCCCTTGACCAGGACGGTGACCCCGCTGGTGAGGGATTCGGTGGCGTTGCGTGCGAGGTCCCGCCAGGCGGTGCACACGTAGGAGATCGGGGTCCCGTCCCGCCACTTCTGTGTGGCGGCGTCCCACTGGCTGGGGGTCTCGGTGAGGCGGAAGCGGCAGACGGCGATGCCGGATGGGGTGAAGCGGCATTCGACGTCGCTGCTGACGGTGCCGGACACGTGCCTGATCGACGGGGCCATGTGAACACCTCCTATCTCAAATAATAGTGTGTATTGGTGGTGAGTCAATCCCCCTTCGCCCGCAGCACCCAGCGGACCAGCCGCCGCAGCCTCTGCCGCCACCCTGCGGCCGCCGCTCCCGCCAGTACTGCACCCCCGCTGAACACCGTGGACTCCTCGACCTCCACATGCAGCGGCACCATGTGCCCGGGCTTGATCAGCAGCTGGTCGGCGGTGTCGAGATGCACCGAGACCCGCACAGCCTGCACGTCGGCGTCCAGGTAGGCGAAGACCAGAACACCTGCGATCTCGATGCACGGCAGGCCTTCGTCGTCGGGGCCGGCCATCGGGTGGAAGACGGCCGCGCTGTTGACCTCGGCGCAGACCTCCTCGCCGGGGAAGCGGACGCCGTTCGCAGCTGGCAGAGTCCGCACCAGCCGGCCGATGTCGTCGGCGTACAGCGAGTAGTGCTCCTCCGCGCGCTGTGCCTGCGGCCCGTAGTACAGGTCAACGGCCTCACGGTCGTTGAGGGGCGGGCACTTCGGGATGCCGTCGTTGCCGAGCACGTTGTCCCAGCTGCTGCGCACGTGCTGTGCCAGGCAGGCCAGCGCCGAGGCCTCGTCGGCCCAGAGTGTCACCTCGTCCTCGTGCCGGTCCTGGCGGCGCAGCACCCAGACGCTGCCCGCGACGTGCCGTGTGCGCGTCACCGGGCGGGTGAAGTCGAAGCGCGCGAGCCACCCATCAAGAATGTCGACGGTGTCGGCGCCGGGCCACTCGTCGGTGCGTTCCTCCAGCGCTTTCATCTGCTCGTACAGGTCGATGACGGCTGCGCCTTCGGGCGTGGCCGGGTCGGGCGTGATCACGGAAGACTCCTTCAACGAAGAGACAGCGGGGCGAATGGGGGTCACGGACTGCCGCCCAGGAGGCCACGCACCAGCCCCATCAGGCGCTCCTGCTCGGACGTGAGCTGGGCGGGGCGCAGGACGCGCCGGCGCAGGACGGGCACGTCGAGGCTGATGCCCGAGGGCGCATCGGGCCGCTCGGGAGGGAAGAGCAGGCGGTAGTGGTCGGTGTGGATCATCCAGGCCTCGTACCGGTCGGCGGGGCTGCCGCTGCGGGCGGCGTGGCCGTCGTCGGGCTTGCGGGCCGGGCACGGGCAGGACGGATCGGTGCAGGGCCGGCCCGCCGGATGGCTGGCCACGACGGGGCGGTGCCGGTAGTGCGTGGCCGTCCCGTTGAGCATGGGGCAGTGCGCGGCGGCGTATGGCAGGCACTCGGGGTGCAGCGCGGGTTCTGAGGTTCCCCCGACGTGCGGGAGTGGATGACTAGCTGGTCAGAACGGGTTGACGTGGTTTCAGGTTCACTTGTTCGGCCGCTGCCTGGTCGGA
>NZ_JBSFIH010000110.1:0-11048 GCF_053597455.1 Streptomyces sp. NPDC001393 | reverse complement strand
GGCATCGTGCGCGCGCGGGCCACGGCGGCCGGGCGGCGCGCCGACGCCGCGTCCCGGGCGGCCGGCGACCGGCCGCCGGCGCTCGGTCGCCGAGCGGCGTCCCCGGCCACCAGCGCCGGCGATCCAGCGCACGACGCGGCGCACGCCGGCCGCCCCCGTCCGAGGGCGAGGCAGACGGCTCCTACCGCACAGGCCGGCTCAGCCAAGCCCCCGCACCCGCACCGGGTAGGGCGGCTCGGCGGAACCGTCCTCCCGCTGCCGGGCGACCACCACCCGCGGGCCCTGCCGGCGGGCGACATAGCGTTCGATCTCCGGTTCGTCCCACGCGTCGCCCGTGTCCGGCACGACCAGTCCGCCGCCCGTCCGGCCACGTGCGGGTGCCCATACCTCCAGCTCGAGACCGCCGTCGGCGCCGCGCACGGGAATGACCGCACCCGCGCGCGCGAACACCGGTGTCCGTGACAGCGGCGCGTCCACGAGCACCTGCGCCGGCCCCTCGTACGCCTGCTCCGTCACGGTGTCGTACCAGCGGCCCCGCGGCAGCTGCACCGCCCGCCGGTCGGCACCCGGATCCAGTACCGGAGCCACCAGCAGACCGTCCCCGAGCAGAAACGTGTCCTCGCAGTCGCGCAGCGCCCGGTCCTCCGGCGCTCCCCACCACAGTGGCCGCGCATAGGGCGCGCCGGTGCGCCGCGCCAGATGCGCCAGCGTGACGAAGTACGGCAGCAGCCGTCGCCGTTCGAGCAGCGCCACGCGCGCGTGCTGCAGCACCTCGGCACCGAACTCCCAGGGTTCCCGGCGCCCCGCCCGCAGGCTCGCGTGGGTGCGGAACAGCGGCAGGTACGCGCCGAGCTGGAACCACCTGAGGTACAGCTCCGGCGACGGACTGCCGTCGAAACCGCCCACGTCCGGACCCGAGTACGGCACCCCGCACAGACCGAGCCCCAGCACCAGCGACAGCGACGCCCGCAGTCCGGGCCAGCCCGTCGCCACGTCCCCGGACCAGGTGCCCCCGCACCGCTGCATCCCCGCCCAGCCCGACCGGGAGAACAGGAAGGGCCGCTCGCCGGGCGCCAGCTCGCGCAGCCCCTCGTAGCCCGCCCGGGCCATGCAGAGCGCGTACACGTTGTGCGCCTCCCGGTGGTCGCCGCCGCGTCCCTCCAGGGCATGCCGGGCCGAACGCGGCAGGGTCGGCTCCCCGAAGGCGCTGAACGACGTCGGCTCGTTCATGTCGTGCCAGAAGCCCGCGAAGCCCTGCCCCAGCCGCTCCTCGTACAGTGCGCCCCACCACTTGCGCACGCGCGCGTGCGTGAAGTCCGGGAACACCGACTCCCCGGCCCACACCACACCGCGCACCGTCCGCCCGGAGGCGTCCCGCACGAACGCGTCCACGGCCGAACCGCTGTCGTACACCGCGTTGCCCGGCGCCGCCTTCACCGCCGGGTCGACGATCGACACCAGCCGGATCCCGTCGCGGCGCAGCTCGTCGGCGAGCTGCGGCAGCTTCGGGAACCGCTCCTGGTCGACGGTGAACACCTGGTGGTCGTCGTAGTGGTCGATGTCCAGGTGCACGGCGTCCAGCGGCAGCTCGCGCTCCTGGTAGCCGGCGACGATCCGGCGCACCTCCTGCTCGCTGCCGAACCCCCACCGCGCGTGCTGGTGGCCGAGCGCCCATGTGGGCGGCAGTGCCGGCGCACCGGTCAGCGAGGCCCAGGTGTGCAGCACGCGCGCGGGGGTGCCCACCATCACCCAGCAGCGCAGCGGCCCGCCGTCCATCCGCAGCTCGCAGCGCCCCGCCCGGTCGTGCCCGGACCCGGCCCCCTCCTCGCCCTCGCGCACCACGACCCTGCCGTCCCACGTGGTGTCGTGGAACACCAGATGCGTGCCGGCGTCGGCCACCACGAGCTGCACCGGCATGGTCACGTACAGCGGATCGTCCCCGGGCCCGAACGCCCGGCCGGGGTCGGTGTTCCACAGCCGGTACGTGCCGTCCCGCAGCCGGGGCCCGCAGGCCCGGCCGCCCAGACCGAAGAAGCGGGCGTCCGCCGCCACCTCCGACCGCTGCATCCAGCGCGCCGCGCCCCCGCCGACCGGCTCCCACCAGCGCGGCGGCAGATCCCGCCGCAGGGTCACGCCACCCGGCGTGCACACCTCCACCGCGCCGTGCCGCGAGACGGTCACCGTCACCCGCTCGGCGACCACCCGCCAGCCACCGTCCTTGTCCGGCTCCAGCACCGCACGCGGGTCCGCCTCCGGGCAGCTCCCGGCAAGCGCATACGAAGGCAGCGGCCCCGCCCCGTCCCACCCCCAGAACACCGCCCCGTTCACCGCCACGGCGATCCGCAGCTCGGACCGGCTGAACCGGATGACACCGCCCCCCGGCCCCGGCGCCACGCTCGTGACCTGCCCCGGCACCCGCGCCCGCTCGGCCCCCCGCGGCGGCAGCCCGGCCGCGTCGATCCGCCTCCTGCGCCACGCGGCCCGCACGGTACGCAACCCCTGCGCCGCCCTCCCCGAACCGACCACACTCACCGAACGCACCAGGTCACGACCGTCCATGCTGCTCACCCTGCCACTGAGCGCCCCACGCGCGCGTGTCGTTCAACTGCCGTTCACCCGTGCTGGGACCACATCTTCACGACACGGACTGTGTGGAGCACACCCTGGTGCAGAAGTCGATCACATGGCATCGTCCCTGTCAGCCGCGTCACGCGCACACCCCAGCCCGTGCGCGGACCGACGCACACGACGCGCACAGCCCGGGAGCCGCCCCATGACGACCGCGAACCCCCAGCCGCTCTGGCAGCCTGATCCCGAGCGGATCGCCCAGGCACGCATCACCCAGTTCCAGGCCTGGGCCGCCGAGCAGCACGGCGCCCCGGCCCAAGGCGGCTACCCCGCCCTGCACCAGTGGTCCGTCGACCAGCTGGACACCTTCTGGAAAGCCGTCACGGAGTGGTTCGACGTCCGCTTCTCGACGCCCTACGCGCGCGTGCTCGGCGACCGCGCCATGCCCGGCGCCCAGTGGTTCCCCGGAGCCACCCTCAACTACGCCGAGCACGCCCTGCGCGCCGCGGCCACCCGTCCGGACGAGCCCGCCCTCCTGTACGTCGACGAAACCCACGAACCGCGCCCGGTCGCCTGGTCCGAACTGCGCCGCCTGGTCGGCTCCCTCGCCGCCGAACTCCGGGCTCTCGGTGTCCGCCCCGGCGACCGCGTCAGCGGCTACCTGCCCAACATCCCCGAGGCCGTCGTCGCCCTCCTCGCCACGGCCGCCGTCGGCGCCGTCTGGACCTCCTGCGCACCCGACTTCGGAGCCCGCAGCGTCCTCGACCGCTTCCAGCAGGTCGAACCCGTCGTCCTGTTCGCCGTCGACGGCTACCGCTACGGCGGCAAGGAGCACGACCGCCGCGAGATCGTCGCCGAGCTGCGCCGCGAGCTGCCCACGCTGCGCGCCGTCGTCCACATCCCGCTGCTCGGCACCCGGGCACCCGAGGGCGCGCTGGAGTGGTCGGCGCTGACGGCGGGGGACGCCGAGCCCGTCTTCGAGCAGGTCCCGTTCGACCACCCGCTGTGGGTGCTCTACTCGTCCGGCACCACGGGCCTGCCCAAGGCCATCGTCCAGTCCCAGGGCGGCATCCTGGTCGAGCACCTCAAGCAGCTCGGCCTGCACTGCGACCTCGGACCCGAGGACCGTTTCTTCTGGTACACCTCGACGGGCTGGATGATGTGGAACTTCCTCGTCTCCGGCCTGCTCACGGGCACGACGATCGTCCTGTACGACGGCAGCCCCGGCTACCCGGACACCGGCGCCCAGTGGCGGATCGCCGAGCGCACCGGGGCCACCCTCTACGGCACCTCCGCCGCCTACGTCATGGCCTGCCGCAAGGCCGGTGTCCACCCGGGGCGCGACCACGACCTGTCGGCGGTGAAGTGCGTCGCCACCACCGGCTCCCCGCTGCCGCCCGACGGCTTCCGCTGGCTGCACGACGAGGTGCGCGAGGACCTGTGGATCGCCTCCGTCAGCGGCGGCACCGACGTCTGCTCCTGTTTCGCCGGCGGCGTACCGACCCTCCCGGTGTACACCGGCGAACTCCAGGCAGCCGGTCTCGGCACCGACCTGCAGGCCTGGGACCCGAGCGGCGAACCCGTCATCGACGAGGTCGGCGAACTGGTCGTCACCAACCCCATGCCCTCCATGCCGATCCGCTTCTGGAACGACCCCGACGGCAGCCGCTACCACGACAGCTACTTCGACACCTACCCCGGCGTCTGGCGGCACGGCGACTGGATCACCGTCACCTCGCGCGGTACGGTGATCATCCACGGCCGCTCCGACTCCACCCTCAACCGGCAGGGCGTGCGCATGGGCTCGGCCGACATCTACGAGGTCGTCGAGCGCCTGCCCGAGATCAAGGAGTCCCTGGTCATCGGCGTCGAGCAGCCCGACGGCGGCTACTGGATGCCGCTGTTCGTGCACCTCGCGCCGGGCGCCGTCCTCGACGAGGCACTCCTGAACCGCATCAGGCAGACGATCCGCGAGCAGCTCTCGCCGCGTCACGTACCCGACGAGATCATCGAAGTGCCCGGCGTCCCGCACACCCTGACCGGCAAGCGCATCGAGGTCCCCGTCAAGCGCCTGCTGCAGGGCACGCCCCTGGAGAAGGCGGTCAACCCCGGCTCCATCGACAACCTCGCCCTGCTCGCCTTCTACGAGGAACTGGCCCGCAAGCGCGCCTGACTCCCGCGGACGGCACCCTCACCCTCCATAGGTGGCCTCGGACTCGCCCAGCACGGCGGCGAAGTCCGAGGCCAGCCGCGCGGCATCGGCGGGCTCAAGACCGGCGGCCGTGATCCGCACGCCCGGCCCGGAAGCCAGGCGGAACCTCGCCCCGGCCGCGACCCACCAGCCGTACGACCGCAGTCCGTTCACCACCGCCGACTCGTCGTGCACGGGCACCCACACGTTCATCCCGCTCGCGGCGTGCGACTCAATGCCGTGCGCCTCCAGCTCGCCGGCCAGCGCGGTGCGCCGCAGCACGTACGCCGCACGCGCGCGTGCCACGAACGCGCGCGTGCCCCCGTCCGTCAGGAGGCCGTGCACGGTCTCCTGCAGCAGGTGGCTGACCCAGCCGGAGGTCAGCAGCAGCCGACCGTCGTGCCGGGCGAGGGTGACCGGATCACAGGCCGCGGCCGCCCAGCGAAGATCGGTCCCGAGGAACTTGCTCACGGTCCGCACATGCACCCAGCGGGCCAGACCGGCGCCCGTCACCGTGTGCAGCGCGGTGCCGGCCACCTCGGAGGCGTGGTCGTTCTCCACCACCAGCACATCGGGCGCGCCCCGCAGTACCTCGGCCAGCGCGTCGCGACGGGCGGCGGAGAAGTGTCCGCCGTACGGGTTCTGCGCGCGCGGACTGAACACCACGGCCCGGACCCCGGCGCCGAGCGCCCCGCGCAGGGCCTCGGGGCGGATCCCCTCGTCGTCCACCGCGACCGGGACGGTGCGCAGCCCCAGCGCCGCGACCAGATCCAGCAGATGGTGATACCCCGGGTCCTCCACCGCCACGCCGTCCCCGGGACGCAGCTCGACCGACAGCACCCGGTCGAGCAGGTCCAGCGCCCCGTGCGCGAACGTCACGTGCTCCACCGGGACGCCATCCGCGCCCAGCCATGCGCGCACCGCCTCCTCGAGCCGCGCCAGCCGGGGCGCGGAGCGATGGGAACGGGCGCCGGGGGAGAGGCGTGACGGCGGTAGCAGCGCGGGCAGCAGCGCCGGGTCGGGATGCCCGCCGGCCAGGTCCCGCAGCCCTGCGGGTACCTTGGGCGGCCGCCGCGAGGCGACCGCCGGGGCCGGAGCGACCACCGTGCCGCCGCGCCCGCGCGTGACGACGATGCCCCGCCGTCGCAGCTCCTTGTACGCCGTGGCGACCGTGCCCGGGCTCACCCCCAGTTCGTCCGCCAGTCCGCGCACCGGCGGCAGCGCGCACCCCGGGACCAACGCGCCCTCCGCGACGCCCCGTTCGACGGATGCGGCAATTCCCTTGGCCGTCGCACCAGTGATCTCATATTGTGTTGCCACGTTTCTGATTATGTATCAGTACATAACTCGAAACAAGCTCCATCTGAGGGGGAACAGTGGACGCAAAACCCGAGGCCGCCATCAGGCCCTCGCGCACACCAGGAGGCCGCGACGGACGCCGGATGCTTCTGATCACCTTCATCGACCGCATCGGCAGCGGCCTGTGGGCATCCGTCTCCGTCCTGTACTTCACCTACGTCTCCGGCCTCTCCGTCGCCCAGGTCGGCACCCTCGCCGCAGTCTCGGGCGCCGTCGGCATCGCGGGCGCACCCCTCGGCGGACGCATCGCCGACCGCTTCCCCCTCACCCGGATCCTGATCGCGCTCCAACTCCTGCGCGCACTCGCCTCCTTCGGCCTGCTCACCAGCGACCACTACCTCCCGCTGCTCGCGATATCGGCTGTCGGCAGCCTCGGTGACCGCGCCTCGAGCGTCCTGACCAAGCTGTACGCCGCCCGCATCGCGGGAGCCGACCGCGTCCGCTACCAGGCCGTCAACCGCACCTGCTCCAACGCCGGCTGGGCCCTGGGCGGCCTCGCCGCCGCGGCCGCCCTCACCGCCGGCACCACCACGGCCTACCGCTGGCTCCTCACCGGCGACGCACTCTCCTTCCTGGCGATCGCGCTCCTCACCCTCACCTGCGCCGAACCCCCCTCCAGCAGCCGCGTCGCCGCCACCAGCACCGCACCTCGCGATGCAAAGCCGGCCAATCCCTGGCGCGACCGCACCTACCTCGGGTACGTCGCCACCGACCTGGTCCTCTTCCTCGACGACTCCGTCTTCCAGGTCGGCCTGCCCCTGTGGATCGCGCACACCGCGGGCGTACCGCACGGTCTCGCCCCCCTGCTGCTCGTCCTCAACAACGTGATGGTCGTCGCCTTCCAGGTGCCGCTCGCCCGGTACGGCACCACCACGGCAGCAGCCCGCAGACTGCTCGTTCCGCTGTCCGCCGCCTCCGCCGCCGGCGGCGTCACCATGGCCCTGTCCGCCACCGGCGGCACCCAGGCCATCTGCCTTCTCACCGCGTCCGCCGCCCTCTTCACCCTGGCCGAGATGCTGCACGCCGTCGTGTCCTGGGAACTCTCCCTGACCCTCGCCCCGGACACCGCGCAGGGCGCCTACCTCGGCGTGCACGGCCTCGCCCAGTCCGGCCAGCGCAGCCTCGGCCCGCTCGCCGTCACCGCCGCCATCGCCACCGGCCCGCTCGGCTGGACCGTCTTCGGCGCCACCATCGCCGCGACCTGCGCACTCCAGCACCGACTGGTCCGCGACCGCCTCCGGCGGAGCCCGTTGTCAGTGCCGCCGGTTACGGTGAGTGAGCATTGATCGACCGCGCACTTTGGGGGAAACATGGCGCACACCGACCACCAGACCATGCGACGCGTCCTGCGCCGTGAGATCGCCGGCACCATCGGCCTGCTCACCGACGAACACGACTTCCGCGCCATGCGGCGCTACCGCAGCTTCACCTTCGACGACCACGCGACCTATCTGAAACAGGTCGAGGCCGTCCTCAAAGCCCGCGCCGCCCAGGGCACCCACACCACACTCGCCCTGTTCGACCCCGAGGACTACGCCGCCTACTGCGCGGACGCCGGCCTCGACCCGGAAGCCCCGACCAGCCGAACCCGCTTCACCGCCGAACTCGCGGCCACCGGCCCCACCATCCCCTACGACGGCCAACCCCTCGCCACCCTCGTACCCGCCCTCGTCGACGAAGCCGTACGACAGGCGACGTGGGAGTACGCCACCACCCTGCTCTCCCGCCTCGGACCCTGCCCCACCTGCGGCGAGGACATCGGCAGGGCCGCCTTCACCCGCGCCTCCGAGCTCCTGGTCCGCATCCTCGACACCGCACCGCCCGGCGACCGGCACCTCGTGTGCAGCGTCTCCGGACCGCCGGACACCCTCGTCTCCGTGCTGCACGGCGACCAGGACGGCGACGGCGGCATCCGCCTCGACGAGGCCGAGGCCCTGGAATTCACCAGCGTCCTCGCACTCGGCCTCGCCACCCGAAGCCCCGGCGGACTCGTCCTGCGCGCCAGCTCCCCGGGCGCGGCCGACCGGGTCTACGGCTGGCGACTGCGCTCCGGAGGCCTCGAAGCACTCACCGCCTCCGAAGTCTTCGACGCCTACTGCACCGACGTCGAAACCGGCGACCTCATCTCCCCGGAATCCGACGTCGACTACTGCGAGCCCCCCGACCTCGGGATCGAGGACACAGCACCCGGCCACCGGCACTGAGACAAACCGCGCGGCCGAGGCGCCTCCCGGGCCGAGACATGCCGGAACGCACCAGGGGCGCCCCACCCGAAGGCGGGACGCCCCTGCACCCGGCACACGCGCCGCGCCGCCGGTACGGCTACTCGCCGGACAGCACCGCCTGAGCAGCGTTGCGCGCCTCCTCGGCGCTGTCCGCGGCACGCGCGGCCGCCGCCGCCCGCTCGCACTGCGCCAGCGTGTACTTCGCCAGCATCGCCCGGACATAAGGAATCGACGCCGCACCCATGGACAAGGAGGTGACACCCAGACCGGTCAGCACACAGGCCAGCAGCGGGTCGGACGCGGCCTCACCGCACACACCACAGCTCTTGCCCTCGGCCTTGGCCGCCTCCGCGGACAGCGCCACCAGGTCCAGCAGCGCAGGCTGCCACGGGTCCTGAAGCCGGGACACCGCGCCCACCTGCCGGTCGGCCGCGAACGTGTACTGCGCGAGGTCGTTGGTCCCCAGCGACAGGAACTCGACCTCCTGCAGAATCGAACGCGCCCGCAGCGCGGCCGACGGGATCTCCACCATCGCGCCGAACTTCGCCCGCAACCCCGCCTCACGGCACGCATCCGCGAACGCCTTGGCATCCGCGCGGTCCGCCACCATGGGCGCCATGACCTCGAGGTAGACCGGCAGCCCCTCAGCGGCCTTCGCCAGCGCGGTCAGCTGCGTACGCAGGATCTCGGGGTGGTCCAGCAGCGTCCGCAGACCCCGGACGCCCAGCGCCGGGTTCGGCTCGTCGGCCGGAGTCAGGAAGTCCAGCGGTTTGTCCGCACCCGCATCCAGCACCCGCACGACCACACGACCCTCGGGGAACGCCTCCAGCACCTGCCGGTAGGCCTCCACCTGCTTCGCCTCGGAAGGAGCGTTCTTGCTGTCGTCCAGGAACAGGAACTCGGTACGGAACAGACCCACACCCTCGGCCCCGGCCTCCACAGCAGCCGGTACGTCCGCCGGGCCCCCCACGTTGGCCAGCAGCGGCACCTTGTGACCGTCCGCCGTCACACCTGGCCCGGTCGAGGCGGCCAGCGCGGCCTTGCGCTCGGCGGCCGCGGCCTCCAGCTGCGCCTTCTTCTCCTCGCTAGGGTTCACGAAGATGTCGCCGGTGCTGCCGTCGACGGCGATCACCGTGCCCTCCGCCAGCTCACCGGCACCCGGCAGCGCCACGACCGCCGGCACACCCAGCGCCCGCGCCAGGATCGCGCTGTGACTGGTCGGCCCGCCCTCCTCGGTCACGAAACCGAGGACCAGCGAGGGGTCCAGCAGCGCGGTGTCGGCGGGAGCCAGGTCCCGCGCCACGAGTACATAGGGCTGGTCGCTGTCCGGGACGCCCGGCATCGGAACGCCCAGCAGCCGGGCGACGATACGGTTCCGCACATCATCGAGGTCGGCCACCCGCCCGGCGAGGTACTCACCGGCACCGGCCAGCAGCTCCCGGTACGCCGCGAACGCGTCGTACACCGCACGCTCGGCCGTGCTGCCGACGGCGATCCGCCGGTCCACGTCCGCCATCAGCTCGGGGTCCTGGGCCATCATGGCCTGTGCCTCGAGTACCGCCTGGGCCTCGCCCCCCGCGAGATTGCCGCGCGCCATCAGATCGGCGGCCACCGCGTCCACGGCCTGGCGGGCGCGCCCCTGCTCACGCTCGGCCTCCTCCGCCGGGATCTGCTTGGCCGGCGGCTCCAGCACCGCCGTACCCATGTGCCGGACCTCGCCGATGGCCACGCCATGGCTCACGCCCACGCCTCGCAGCGTTGTCTCCATCTCACCCGTCTCCGATAGTGCGGCGGGTCCCGCCGCCGCGGTGGTTGTCGTGAACGCCGTCGGATGACGGCACTGCCGTCAGTTCCAGGCGAAAAGGCTGTCGCCGGCCTTCACGTCCCCGCTGTCGCGGAGGTCGGAGAGGGACTCGGCCGTGGCTTCGAGGGCGACGACGGGGCAGACCGGGGACTTGCCGGCGGCCTCGACCGCGGAGGGGTTCCAGCGCACGACGGCCTGGCCGCGCGTCACGGTGTCGCCCTTGTTGACGAGCAGCTCGAAACCCTCGCCGTTGAGCTGCACCGTGTCGATGCCGAGATGGGTGAGCACACCGTGCCCGCTCTCGTCCACCACGACGAAGGCGTGCGGGTGCAGGGAGACGATGACGCCGTCCACGGGCGCCACGGCCTCGGAGGGCTCACGTACGGGGTCGATCGCGGTGCCCGGGCCGACCATGGCCCCGGAGAAGACCGGATCCGGCACTTCGGCCAGTCCGATGGCACGTCCAGCGAGAGGGGACGTCACGGTGGTCATGGGAAGCCTCCCAAGGAGTGGAGCTGCGTACGGGCCGTCACTGCCTGTCCTGGACGGCGCTTGCAGCAGCGTATGTCAGATGAAGTGGCGGTTCCGTATGGAAGCTACCAGCTAGTGGTCTAGACCACCAACCCCGTGGATTTGCAGCGCCTTCGAGACTCCGTGTACAGTCGTACTCCTGCTTGGGGCGGAGGCGCGAGAGCGCCCTCACGCAGCCTCGGCAGCACCCAAACTCGTCAGATCCTATCTCTGGATCCGCTTCTGCATGTCCGCAGGAGGGTGGTCAGAGAGACGGAAAAACCCTGGTAGAGTTTGAAACACCGAAGGGAAGCGCCCGGAGGAAAGCCCGAGAGGGTGAGTACGAAGGAAGCGACCGTTCCTTGAGAACTCAACAGCGTGCCAAAAGTCA
>NZ_JBSFIH010000109.1:0-11644 GCF_053597455.1 Streptomyces sp. NPDC001393 | reverse complement strand
GCGTGGCCCGAGCCAGTGGTACCCGATGCGACGGGACCACTGGCTTCTCGGCGGGGACCCTTCTCGTGTGCATGGCCCCGGGTGTCAGATCCGGCGGAACAGCGCCGCCAGCGCCTGACCGCCACCGATGCACATGGTGACGACGCCCAGTTCCTTGTCCTTGCGGTGCAGCTCCTTCGCCAGCCGTAGGGAGAGAATCGCCCCGGTCGCCCCCACCGGGTGCCCGAGCGCGATGGCCCCGCCGTAGGGATTCACCTTCTCCGCGTCGAGCCCCGCGTCCCGCACGACGGCGACGGCCTGGGAGGCGAACGCCTCGTTCAACTCGAACACGTCGATGTCCGCCGCCGTGGTCCCGGTCTTCTCGAACAGCGCCTGCAGAGCGGGCACCGGGGCGTACCCCATGAGCTCGGGCTCCATCGCAGCGGTGGTCACCGCCTCCAGCGCCACCAGCGGGGTGAGTCCCCGCTGGGCGGCGTAGGACTCGGAGGCGAGAACGACCGCGGCGGCGCCGTCGTTGATACCCGCAGCGTTGCCCGCGGTGACGGTGCCGCCCTTCTGGAACGCCGGACGGAGGCCGGCGAGGCCCTCGAGCGTGGTGTGCGGCTTCGGGTGCTGGTCGAGCTCGACCGTGGTCGGGGTGCGGCCCCCGACCTCGACCGGGACGATCTCCTCGGCGAACGCGGCCTTCGCGGCGTCCGTCGCGGCCCGCCGCTGGGACTCCAGCGCGAACTCGTCCTGCTCGGTGCGGGACACGCCGTATTTGGCGGCGACGTTCTCGGCCGTGACGCCCATGTGGATCCCGTGAAACGGGTCCGTGAGCATCATGACCGTGCCGTCGAGCAGCTCGCGGTTGCCGAGCTTGTAGCCGCTGCGGGCCCCGAAGTCGTAGAACGGCATCGACGACATCGACTCGTCACCGCCCGCGACGACCACGTCGAGGTCGCTCCACCGCATCTCCATCGCGGCGGACCAAAGGGCCTGCAAACCCGATCCGCAGAGCCGGTTGACGGTGTAGGCGGGCACCGAATCCGGGATCCCCGCGGTGATCGCGACCCGGCGGGCGTTGTAGGCGTCACCCCCGACCTGCCCGATACAGCCCATGACGACCTCCTTGACGTCCGCCACCCCGATCCCGGTGCGGTCGAGGGCCGCCCGGGTGGCCGCGGCCCCCAGCTGGTGTGCGGGGACGGACTTCAGCGCACCGCCGAAGCTCCCCACTGGTGTGCGTGCTCCGTCGACCAAGAGAATCCGGTCGGCATTCCGCTCTGGCATCTCGACCCTTCGTCCTCGAGCGCGCGGCACCGGCCGTGCCGCGGACGCGGCGCTCCGCCCTGCATCCTGACCTGCCATCGGCCGGAGGGCCATGTGCTCCCGCACAGTGAGGCGGCAATCTGTTTGTGCTGTGCACATAGGCATTCTCACTGCCGTCACCCACCATTGGATGGCACCCGCGCACCTGCGGCACAGCCACGAGGAGCCCCGATGCCAGGCGGCGCCGTCCACTCGACAGGTTCCGGGCGAGGATCACTCTCGCCCTCGGGATCTCCGCCGTGAGCGGGCCAGCCCGGGCGCCGTCGTCCCCGTTGAGGAGACCGCACCGATCGGTTGACCGACGCCCAGGAGCGGCAGTGCACGCCATCAAGTCACCGCACCGACCGCGCTCCCGGCGGGTGATCGCCGGGAGCCGACCACCCGCGCGAGGAGCCCTCCCCGATGACCGAGTCCCCTACGTACACCATGATTGACAGCAGCGTCCCGCAGCCCGGGGTGGGGCTCATCCGGCTCGACCGCCCCGGGACGCTCAACGCGCTGAACAGCACCGTGGAGCGCGAGATCCTCTCGGCCGCCACCGCGTTCGACGCGGACCCCGAGATCGGGGCCATCGTCCTCACCGGGTCCGAGCGTGCCTTCGCGGCCGGCGCGGACATCGCGGAGATGGCGTCGCGCAGCTTCGCCGAGATGGACGCGGCGCCGCTGTTCGAGGGCTGGGACGCACTCGCCGCCCTCCGCACACCGCTGGTCAGCGCGGTCTCCGGCTACGCCCTGGGCGGCGGTTGCGAGCTCGCCATGCTCTGCGACGTACTGATCGCCTCCGAGACCGCCGTGTTCGGCCAGCCCGAGATCAAGCTTGGCATCCTCCCCGGCTTCGGCGGCACGCAGCGCCTGACCCGCGCGGTCGGCAAGGCGAAGGCCATGGACCTCTGCCTGACCGGTCGGACGATGGACGTCCACGAGGCCGAGCGCGCCGGGCTTGTCAGCCGCATCGCCGCCGCGGGGTCCGATGTCGTGGCCGAGGCGATCGCCGTTGCCGCGGTCATCGCGAAGATGTCGCACCGCGCGACCGCTACGGCCAAGACTTCGGTCAACCGGGCGTTCGAGACCACTCTGGCCGAGGGCGTCCGGCAGGAGCGCACCCTGTTCAAGGCCCGGTTCGCCACGGCGGACCAGAAGGAGGGCATGGCCGCCTTCCTGGAGAAGCGCGCGCCGAAGTTCGTCAACGACTGACGCCGCTGCACGGCGTCGTGCGGCGGGGCCCCGGTCAGGTCCCGCCGCACGGCTCATCCCAGCCGGCCCCGCAGCACGAACACGTCCAGCGCCAGGCGAAGTGTCATCAGGTCGCCCGGGTTGGTCAGCCGCAGGCCCGTGAGTTCGCTGATCCGGCGCAGCCGATAGCCCACTGTGTTGGGGTGGACGTAGAGCCGCCGGGCGGTGTCCCGAGCGGACATGTCGCAGCGGAACCACTCGGTCAGGGTCGTGAGCAGTCCGCCTTCCTTGGCCTGGTCGTCGCCGATGATGGGACCGAGAGTGTCCTCGGCGAAGCGCAGCATCCGCTCGCTTGTGCCCGCCTCCAGCAGCAGGCCCGGCACCCCGAAGCCCGCGATGTGGACCACGCGCGGGGAGTCGGCCGTGAGCAGGTTCGCGGCGCGTAGAGCCACGTCCAGCGGGGTGCGCACGTCGACCAGGGTGGGCGCAGTCGTGCCCACCACCCAGCGGAACTGCCCCTGGCCGGGTTCGCGCGCGTAGCGCAGGACGGTTTCGGTCGCGTCGGACCGCTCCCCGGCGGGCACCAGCACGACCGCCGCCTGGCCCACCGTGCCGACAACGGGCCGGGGCCGCATTCCCCGCACCATGGCGACGAGCGATGCCGCGAGGTCCGCCACTCCTGTCTCCGCGTCGGCCGCCTCCGTAGCGAACGGCAACACGATGATCGGAGTGTGGCAGCTCGTGGGATCGTGCCCGAGCGCACGCGCCCTGGCGACGACACTCTCCGGATATGCCATCGACGCCGGGGAGAGCAGGTCCGCCAGCAGGTCGTTGACGAGCCGGGCTTCGGCGTGTGCCTGTACCTCCAGCCTGCTGCGCTCCACCGCGATCAGGGCGGCACAGCCCTCCACGGCGCGCACGGTGTGCTCGTCGAGCTCGCCCGCACCACGGGGCCGCAGCCACATGCGGATCTGCGTCCGCCCCACCCTCGGCACTGGGACGAGCAGATAACGCCTCTCCCCCGTCGTGGTGGCTCGCCCGCTCGCCATCGCCGCCGCGATGGTCTCGTCATCGACCTCCGCGATTCCGCGAAACGGGGCAGGCACCGTTCTCAGCCCGGCCCTGGTCGAGCTCACGATGGGTTGGCCCTGCTCATCGTCCAGGTAAACGTCCGCGTCGAGTGCCGCGCCGAGGGTTGCAGCGATGCGATGCAGGCCGGCGTCCTCCAGCACAAGGCCCGTCAGGGTGTGTTGCACGTCGCTCAACCTCGCGAGGGCCTCCTTCTGCACTTGCGACGCCGCGTTCGTCTCCCGCAGCGCGGCGAGAGCGAGCCGCTCGCGGTCCCGCCGCCGGGCGGCGACAATGGCGGCGGCCGCATGGTCGCTGAGCAGCGTGAGCTGGTCGAGGTCGTCGTCCTCGATGGATCGGACCGAATCGACGTACCCGGTCAGGGTGCCCATCGGCGCCCCGTCGGCGCCGGGCAACGGGGCCACCACCATCATCCTCAGGCCCTCTTTGCGCATGCTCTCCCGCCAACGCTCAAGGCCCGGTTCGACAAAGGCGTCCGGTACCACGACCGGGCGACGAATCAGCGCGGCTCGGGCGGTCGGCGGGCCCGTGTCCTCAGTGGCCTCGTCCAGCCGGATCGGATGGGCGTTCGCGGTCGCGACGTAGCGTTCGGTCAGCCCGTGAGAGCCGCCGATGTGAAAGGTGCCCGCGCTTTCGTCGAGCACGTAGACGGCGCACTGGCGCAGGCCCAAAAGCTCGCAGGCGTGCCGTGCGATCAGACTCAGGACGTGGGCGAGTTCCCGCTCCTCGTTGATCGCGCGGACGCATGCGGTCATCGCCGACATCCACTGCGCAAGGGAGTGCCGGACGGGTTTCGGAGACACGCGGGAAGACCTCGAACATCGCTTGTGAGAGTCACAACCCTGAGGGCTGTTGGTTGTGCCTCAAACATAGCGTCCGCACGACCGCGGAGGGCAGCATCGGGCATGCCGTCGTGCCCTGGTCCCGGGTGGGACCGGCATCGACTGCCTGGATGCCGCAGGAGGTACAGCAGTGGACAAAGTACGAGGTTCGGCCGCCGAGGCCGTCTCCGACATCCCCTCCGGCGCCACGCTGGCCGTCGGCGGGTTCGGGATCTCCGGGGTGCCGAACACCCTGATCGACGCCATCCTCGCGCAGGGCACGGACGACCTCACGATCGTGTCCAACAACTGCGGAATCGAGGGCTGGGGCCTCGGCACGCTGCTCGGCAAGCGCCGCATCCGCCGGATCATCGCCTCCTACGTGGGCGAGAACGAGGAGTTCGCGCGCCAGTACCTGACCGGCGAGCTCGAGGTCGAGCTGACCCCGCAGGGCACCCTCGCCGAGCGGCTGCGCGCGGGCGGCAGCGGCATCGCCGCGTTCTTCACCGCCACCGGCGTCGGCACCCAGGTGGCCGACGGCGGGCTCCCGTGGAGATACGACTCCACCGGCGCCGTGCAGCTCGCGTCCCCAACCAAGGAGGTACGCACCTTCGCGACCCCCGACGGGCCGGCCCAGTTCGTGCTGGAAACCGCCATCACCGCGGACTTCGGCCTGGTCCGGGCGGCCCGCGGCGACCGTCACGGGAACCTGGTGTTCCACAAGTCGGCGCGTAACTTCAACCCGCTCGCGGCGATGAGTGCACGCGTCGCGATCGCGGAGGTCGAGCAGCTCGTCGAGCCCGGGGACCTCGACCCGGACCAGGTCCACCTACCCGGCGCGTTCGTCCAGCGGGTGATCGCCCTAACCCCCGAGCAGGCCGCGGACAAGCCCATCGAACGCCGAACGGTGCGACCGTCCGCCTGAGGCGTCACCACGCCCTCACCCCCCTCGACACGCGAAAGGTCCCGTCATGCCCTGGAGCCGCGAGAACATGGCCGCCCGCGCGGCCACAGAGCTGTCCGACGGTTGGTACGTCAATCTCGGCATCGGCCTGCCGACCCTCGTCCCCAATTACGTCCCCGACGACGTCGAGCTGATCCTGCAGAGCGAGAACGGGATCCTCGGAATCGGCCCCTACCCGGTCGCGGGCGAGGAAGACCCGGATCTGATCAACGCGGGCAAGGAGACCATCACCGTCCGCCGGGGCGCGTCCTTCTTCGACTCCGCCACCAGCTTCGCGATGATCCGCGGCCACAAGATCGACGCGGCCGTCCTCGGCGCAATGCAGGTCTCGGTCGATGGGGACATCGCCAACTGGATGGTGCCAGGCAAGCTGATCAAGGGCATGGGCGGCGCGATGGACCTGGTCCACGGGGCCAAGCGCATCATTGTGCTGATGGAGCACACCGCCAAGGACGGCTCGTACAAGATCGTCGAGCGTTGTTCGCTCCCCTACACCGGTCGAGGGGTCGTCCAGCGGATCATCACTGACTTGTGCGTCCTCGATGTCACCCCGGCGGGTCTCGAGCTCGTGGAGCTGGCCCCCGACGTCACGATCGACGACGTCCGCCGGGCCACCGAGCCCAAGGTGCTCATCCCCGAACGGGTCGGAAGCTGACCGTGGGCCGGGCCCGACCTGGCCCGGCCTCAGGGGAGCTGGTTGCCGATGACGCTCGCGGAGCGCCGGAGCTGGGACGCGAGCGGGGAATCGTAGTCGAGTTCCGCACCCAGGTCGGCGCCACCCACCCCGAGGGCTCCCATCGGGGCGCCACTGCGGGACCGGATCACGGCGGCCACCGACTGCAGGTACTTCGATGCCTCACCCCGGGACAGCCCGACCCCGTTCGCCTGCCGGATCTCCTCCAGCGTGACGCTCAGAGCGGCCGAGCGCGCCTCACCGATCAGGGCGACGACCTCCTCCTCCGGCAGGTACGCGAGGATGCAGCGGCCCGCCGAGGACGTGTCGATCGGGAACGCGCCGCCGGTATCGAAGACCAGCTCGAGGGGCGTCGACGCGGACCACATCCGCTCGATGATCGTGGCCGTGTCCCCGACCGCGATCGCAAGGGTGAGCGTCCAGGGCTGGTCTCCCATAAGCCGCGCCTGCATGTCGACCATCAGTGGCAGGGCGGCCCGCCGGACCGCGAGACCATCGACGTAACGGTTGCCCAGGAGGGCGGCCGCGGCTCCGATCCCGTACCGGCCGCTGCGCGGCTCGGAGACGAGCCCGGAAAGCACGAGCGTGCGCAGTAGCCGGTGGGCGACGGTCCGTTCGAACCCCGCCTGCTCGGCGACCTCCATGGCGGAGAGAGGTTCGGGCGAGTCCCGCAGGATGAACAGGACCTTCGTGGCCCGCTCGACGGACTGGACGACGGACCGCCGGTCGTGCCCCTTCGACTCGGGTCCGACCACGCCCGTGCTCATGTCATGTGCGCGAAGCGGCACTTGAACCTCCCTGGGACACCGTCGGACCGCCCGCAGGATAGCAAACCTCACAGCTTCGGCGCCATGCGCACGAGATGTGCGCAGGTCCGTACATTGTCGGCCGTCATGCGAGAGGCAGCGCCGGCCCCACCCTCTCGCGGGCGGGACCGGCGCGCGTACTAGGCGGACGTCGCGGGATCGAGGACTCCCTGGGAGGTCTCGCTACGCCGCTTGAGCCGCGTGCCGAGCACGAGCACCGTCGCACCGCTGATCAGCACGGCAACGGCGAGAACCACGATGGACAGCGCATAGCTGCCGCTGGCGTCCCGTACGAGGCCGACGACCTGCGGACCGAAGTAGCCGCCGGTCGCGCCGAGCCCGTTCGCGGTGGACAGGCCCGCGGCAAGGGCCGGGCCGGACAGGAACATCGAGGGGATGGACCACTGGACGCCCAGGCAGCAGAACAGGCCGATCCCGGCGATACAGAAGCCGGTGATCGCGAGTGAGAGGTTGTCCGTGCTCACGAAGTAGGCCGCGAGGAGGAATCCCACCGCGGACAGGACCGAGGCGGCGACGTAGTGCTTGATGCGCTCGCCGGTGCGGTCGGAGTGCCGCGCCCACCACAGCATCGGGACGATCGCAATGACCGACGGAAGAGCGGCGAACCAGCTGACGGCGTTCGCGCCCAGCCCGAAGCCCTGGATGATCAGCGGGATGAAGAAGGTGTAGCCCCACTGGCAGAACGCGAACAGGAAGATCACCAGCACCATCGCGAGCGTCGCCCCGGTGAACATGCCGCGCCCGAAGGAGTGCGGGGTGCGGCCCTTCATGTCTGCGGACTCCTCGGCATACTCGGCCTCCAGCCACTGCCGCTCATCGTCGGCGAGCCAGTCCACCTCCGAGGGCCTGTTGCGGATGATGCGGTAGAAGAAGTAGCCAAGGAGCAGCGGCGGGATGCCGGTGAGGATGAAGACCCAGCGCCAGCCGGAGATGCCCAGCAGGCCGTCTGTGCCGGTCATGACGTGCCCGATCAGCGGCAGTGAGATGCCCGAGAGCGGGATCGCCGAGAGCATGAGGCACAGCGCCATGGCACGGTACTTGCGCGGGATCCACAGCGAGACGAAGAAGAGCATCGCGGGCGAGAAGCCCGCTTCGGCGATACCCAGCAGCATCCGCAGCACGATCAGGCCCGTCGCACCCTGCACGAAGGCGGTGGCGATGGTGACGACGCCCCAGCTGATGACGATCCGGGTGATCCAGACGCGGACGCCGACGCGGGAGACAATGTAGTTGCTGGGGATCTCCAACAGCGAGTACGTCCAGAAGAAGACGCCGCTGATGAGGCCGAAGACCGCCGGCGTGATGCCCAGCTCGGTGTTGAACTGCAGTGCCGTCACCGAGATGTTGACCCGATCCATGTACAGCACGAAGTAGCACAGACCCAGCAGCGGAAGGAACTTCCGCAGCACTTTCCGGGTGGTGCGCTCGGGTAGTGACCGCTCGCGGTTCATGCGTCGACCTCACAGGCGTTGGAAGGTTCGAGAGGGGGCGCCGAAACGCCGCACACTGCGTCGGAGCGCCCGGTGGGCCGAATCCGCGGCGGAGCGGAGGAGCGCGCCGGGATGCCGATCACCGGCGGGGAACCGGGTGTGCCGACCGGACCGCGGCCGACCCACCCTCCTGCTTCTCGGCGTTCTCTGCGGCCCCGGTGGCGCCGCTCGTCTCGACTTCTGCCGGCCCCTCGCCCTGTGCGGTTCCGATCTTCATCGCGCGCAGGGCGAAGAAGGTCAGCACAGCGCCGATCCCGACGACAACGGCGCAGAACATCAGCCCGGAGCCGAAGGAGCCGCTCGTGTCCTTCAGGTAGCCCATCACGCTGGGGCCGATGAGGCCACCGAAGAGCGAGAACGAGTTGACGGCGCCGATGGCGACAGCCAGGACCGCACCTCGGAACATCGTCGCGGGAAGGCTCCAGAAGGCGGGGAGGTAGCCGAGTCCGGCGACCGCGCCCAGGCTGAGACCGATAAGCACCACTGCGTGGTTCGACGCCGTCCCGGCCACGATGAACCCGACGAGGCCGATGGCGAACGGCAGCGCCAGATTGAGGGGACCGCGACCGTACTTGGTCGCGTGCCAGCCGAAGACCGCCACGGCAATGCCACCCACGGCGTAGGGCAGCGCCGACAGACCCGCCGCCGCTGTGTCCGAGGTGCCGAGCGTCTTGATGATCTGCGGCAGGAAGAACGACAGGGTGTAGTTGGCGAGATTACCCGTGAGGTGGGCGATGGCCAGGGCGATGAAGGCAGGTTTGAGCAGCTGCGCATACCGGTGGCGCCCCGTCGTCTTGTCCGCCACCTCCTCGGCCTCCGCCTCGAGTTCTGCTGCCAGCTCGGCCCGTTCGGTCGGGCTCAGCCACTTGGCCTTGTCCGGCGTGTCGACCAGCAGGAAGTAGCATGCGACGCCGATCAGGATGGTGAGGATGGCGGGGCAGATAAACACCCAGCGCCATCCGACCAGCCCGAAGAGCCCGTCGAGGTGCAGGCTCAGGATGCTCAGCGGCGATCCCACGATGGAGGCGACGGGGACAGCAAGCAGGTACAGCGCCATGATCCGGGGCCGTACCCGCGGAGGGAACCAGAGCGACAGGAAGAGCACGAAGGCGGGGGCGGCGCCCGCCTCCGCCACACCGAGCAGCAGTCGCATGATGTAGAACGACGTCTCGCCCTGGATGAACGCCGTCGCACCCGAGACCAGACCGATCGAGATCAGGATCCGGGGAATCCACACCCGCGCTCCGATCCGATGCATCAATGCGTTGGACGGCACCTCGAAGAGGATGTACGTCACAAAGAACAGGCTTGACCCGATGCCGAAAGCGGTGGCGGTGAGCCCGATGTCGCCGTTCATATGGATGGACGCGACACCGATGTTGACCCGGTCCAGGAAGGTCACGAAGTAGGCGCCGATGATGATCGGCAGGACCCTGAGGGCGATCTTTCTGATGGTGGCTCGAGACGTTTGTGTTCGCTCCATTGCAAACTCCTGCCGTAACGAGGTCAGGCCCCGGCGCGCGACGAGGTGGCGTCCCCGGGGAGGGATCGGTAGGCCTTCCTGCGCAAGGGGCCCGCGCGACGGTCGCCATCGCTCATCACCCACTTGCCACTTCGCACGTCGTGTGCGCAATAAGCACGCCCACTGCGTAAAGCGTTCAGATGCTCTGGCATGGCGCACATGTTGTCAAGATGTGGCGCACACGTTGCCAACAGGCGGGTTCGATGGGCAAAGCGGGCATTCAGGCGGTCGGGGTGCCCTCAGTGAGACTCGGAGGTTTCAGGTCCGAAGCGAAGCCCGGCATGTCGCGGAGCAGGAACAGCACCAAGCGCGACGCCAGTTCTGGCCCGAGCCGCCGGGCGGCGCTGCTCGTCCCGTCGACGGTGGACCGGCCGGTGGTCATGCCCGCCGGCGCGGTGATGATCCCGGTGTTCGGGCTCGACCATGAGGTGTGGGGCTTGTAGCCATCGCGGCGCTGGTCGCGAGTCTTGCGGGCGAGGCGGGGCGACGGCTGAGACGCCCCGGTCCGCCGCGGTGCGCCATCGCCCGTCATGCCCGTCGGAATCCTCGGCCGGCTCCACGTCCTGGCCGTCCACCAAGGCGAGTAGACCGGCCACGGCCGTCCTCCGCCGGGCCATGGGCCGATCGACGTAGAAGTCAGGGACGCGGGAGTCCAGCAAGATGAACTGGACCATGTTCGGCGCACCACTCCGGACCGGGCAGCCATGGCGGCCGGGTCCGCCACCGCACGCCGTCGATCAACTGCCGCCGGTCCATATCAGCGGCCGGCCAGACTTCCTGCCCTCCGGGGCAGCGGCTCCAGCAGCGCCCACTGTTCGTCAGCCAGACCTCCACGCGCCACGAACCAAGATCATGGCCCGCTTAAACCTCGCGCTTTCACGAGATGGCCTGTCCGAGGGGTGATCAAAAACACGGAAAGCGCCCCTGACCTGCAACGATAGGACTCATCGCCACCTCCTCCCGACGCAGGCCGGGGACGCGTCGCTTTGCGCCGTCGTACGCGGGGATGCCGGCCCGGGCTGGAGTGATGGCCGCGCGACGCGAGATGAGGAACTCGCGTACGTCGTCCTTCTTCGTCATGTCGACCGCCCTCGGTCGGTGGTGCGGGCCGTGCGCTGGTGCTGGGCCGCACCGGCCGGTTCACGCGAACGTCTTGGCGTCGATCACGAACCGGTAGCGGACGTCGGACGCGGGTCTGGCCCGTAGTCGGTGGTGACGCCGAGTAGCCGTCTGTGATCATGATCTTGTGATCGATGTCAATTCCCTTATGGGGACGGTGTTTTCCGGACTGTCGGAGCTGGTCATTGAGGACGTCGTGGACGGGGGTGACGCAGTGGTGGTCACGGCCCCGCACCGAGTAATTGTCAATTCCTGTGGATCAGTTGAGGTGGCTCAGGCCGCGCTGAGC
The DNA here is from genome assembly GCF_053597455.1 of Streptomyces sp. NPDC001393. Lineage (NCBI taxonomy): Bacteria > Bacillati > Actinomycetota > Actinomycetes > Kitasatosporales > Streptomycetaceae > Streptomyces > Streptomyces sp. NPDC001393. The sequence goes on along the minus strand of NZ_JBSFIH010000109.1, from coordinate 345 downwards.
TCGGGTCGCTCGACGAGCTGGCCGCGTTCGAAGCGGGCCCCGGCACGGACGAGGGCGACGAGGTGGGGTGCGTTCACTGCTCGCCACCGCTGCTGGGCGGACTCGACGAGCTTGAAGACCATCGCGAGGGCGGCGGTGCGCGAGCCGGCGCCGCGGGTGACCTTGGTGCGCAGTCGGACGGTGGCGAAGGTCGACTCGATCGGGTTGGTGGTCCGCAGGTGGATCCAGTGCTCGGCGGGGAAGTCGAAGAATCACAAGCGGGGCGGCAGACGCAGTTTCACCTGGACCGACTACCGCGACCTGCTCATCGCCGCGCACCAACAGCTCGGCGCACCCATTGTGCTC
>NZ_JBSFIH010000108.1:0-12111 GCF_053597455.1 Streptomyces sp. NPDC001393 | reverse complement strand
GCCTCGGCCTGGCGAATCCAGTTACGCAGGGCCTCGTGATGCACGCCGAGTTCCTCGGCCATGCGGCGGATCACAGGCTTCGGCTCGGAAGCGCGGTACATCCGCACCGCACGCTCACGCAACTCCAGCGGGTACTTCCTCGGGGCAGGCATCGTCAGAGCTCCTCTCGTGAGCCCTATCTGACCTGCTGTCACCTCGCCCCGCATGTCGGGGGAACCTCACGTCGGCGCCGGAGCCGTCCGGGACTGCCGTACCAGCGGGAGCAGCGAGGCTGGCTGCGGGCACTGCATGGCCGCAGTCGGCCTGCCGGCCTTCTGCCTGAGCACGTGGGTCCTGCTCGTTCGACAGGGCGGCTGATCGGGGTACGCGGGCCTGGCAGGTTAGTGGGCATGGCGAATGAGACGGCGACGCACGACGAGCGGCTGCGGGACTTGGAGGCGGAGGCGTTTCGCACCGGCCGGACGCTGGCGGAGCACAGTGAGCAGCTGGCGACGATCCGTGAGTAGCAGCGCACAGCGTTCGGGAACATCGACTTCCTCGCCAACGCGGTCGGCGCGCCGGGCGAGCGGTCGATCACCGACCGTCTGGACACGATTGAACGGGTCCTGTTCGCTCTCGCCCGCGCGCAGGGCGTCGACCCGGACACCGTCTGAATCATCTGATCTTCCTGAGGCTGCGGCCCGCGAGCACCTGGTGTGCTCGCGGGTCGCAGCCGTATGTGTGTAGGTCAGACGTTTCGGCGCGGTGCTTTGGCGTCCCCGATCCGCTGCTACTGGTCGTTGTGGAGGTGGTGCTGGCGGGTGGTGACGAGGGTGCGCCATCGGGTGCGAGTGGCCTGTTCGCCATCCAGCCATTGTGGCGCCGTGTGGTCGGCGGGGAGGGGGAGGCCGGCCATGAAGGAGACGATGTCGATGTAGTAGGCGTAGTCGCCGTTCTGGGTCTGTTCGCGCAGCCGGGAGAGGGTGGCGGCGAGTGCGTCGTGGTCGTCGAGGACGGCCTGGTGGAACGCCGCGGCGAGTTCGAGGGTGGGGGTCATGGAGGTGAGGCCGGCGATGTCGAGCTCGGTGCGCAGGGTGTGAATGCGGTCGTCGAGAGCGGGAGTGCCGGCGTCGCGGATCAGGGGGGCGATGGACGCGTTGATCGTGGTGGCACGCAGGTCGAGGTTGGCGAGGAGCTGGTGGGCCAGGTCGATTTCGTCGTGGGCCTGGTGGGGGTCGTAGAAGGCGACGGCGAGGGCGCGCAGGGCTTGATTATGTGCCACCTCGCCGGATTTGGCATGGTGCTCGGCTTCCGTACGTCCGGCGAGGTGAGCGGCAGCCGCGCGTTCCGGTTCTCCCTGCAGCCACCACAGGTCGCCCAGAACGCGCTGGTGGCGTCCTTCCCGTCCCAGCCTCTGTGCGGCGGCGTGTGCGGTGGGGAAGTCGCCAGCGAGCCGGGCGGGCGAGATGGTTGACCGCGAAGCGGAGCTCGTGCCCGTCGACGGTGAGTCGGCGGTTTGTTCCGTCGGGTTCGCCGCCGCCGATGCCGGCGTTGTTGACCAGCACCGCGATGTGATCGGTGAACTCGGTGATCTCGTCCGCAAGGCGGTGCACTTGCGTCAGCTCGGAGAAGTCGGCCCGGACCGTGTGGATCGAGGCCGGTGCATCGGCCAGCGTGGTGGCCAGTTCGTCGAGCCGGCTCTGGTTGCGTCCGTGGAGGATGAGCGTCGTTGCGGGCCGGTGTGCGAGGGCGCCGCTGAGTGCGCGGCCCAGCCCGTCCGTTGCTCCGGTGATGACGATGGTTCGATTGGGCATGCGCTACTCCTGGCCGGGGTGTTCGTTCAGCAGTCGTCGGATGGCGGTGATGTCGTCTTGGCCGAGCAGGCGCTCGGTGGCGAGGACCCGGTACCAGATCAGGCCGAACACCAGGTCGGCGGCGAAGGCTGCCGTCAGGTGAGCGGGCTTGTCGCCGCGGGCTGCGGCCCGCTCGACGATGGTCTCGAGCGCGGCCCTGCGTTTGCTCAGGAAGCCGTCCTGGAAGCGGCGCCGGAAGTCTGCGTCGCGCTGCGCTTCGGCCATCAAGGAGCGCAGGACGGGGACCGCCCCTGGAAAGGCCATCAGGGCGGCGGAGTCACGCAGGAACGCGTCCAGCTCCGCGTCAAATGAACCCTGGTCCGCGGTTGAGACCTTCAGGTCTGCCTTGAGCGCCAGGGCTTCGAGCAGGACGTCCGCCTTTGTGGGCCACCAGCGGTACACGGTCTGCTTGCCTGCCCCGGCGCGGGCGGCGATGCCCTCGATGGTGAGGTCCGGGAAGCCGACATCGGTCGTGAGCTCGTAGGCCGCGGTGAGGATCGCGAGCCTCGTCTGCTCGCTCCGTTTGCGGCCGCGGGCGGGTGTCGTAGCGCCGGTCATGCGTGTCAGCCTAACCCATTATCGAGACGTCACGTCTAGAAATGGTGCTACGCTCATGCGAGACGTCACGTCTCGAAATAGGGAGTGAGCATGACCACTGCACTCGTGATCGGTGGCACGTCGGGGGTCGGCCTGGCGGTCGCGCGGCAACTCACCAGCCGAGGACACGCGGTTCACATCGCCGGACGAAACGCAGAGCGGCTCAACCGGGCAACCGCGGCCATCGGCGGAGATGTCCACGGGCACGTTCTCGACGCCGCCGATGCGGAGGCGGCCGCCGCGCTCACGGCGAAGATCGCCCCGATCCGCCACCTCGTCATCACCCTCGCCGGCAAGGGCGGCGCCGGCCCGCTCGGCGACTTGCCGCTCGATAGCCTGCGGCAGGCGTTCGAGGAGAAGTACTGGCCCACCGTCACCGCACTCCAGGCCTCGCTCGCTCACCTCAGCGAGGACGCCTCGATCACCCTCGTCGGAGCCGTCACAGCGAGGGCTGCCCTGCCCGGCACCGCCGGGATCGGCTCGCTCAACGCCGCCATCGAAGGGCTCGTCCAACCGCTCGCCGCCGAACTGGCGCCGATCCGGGTCAACGCCGTCTCGCCGGGATACGTCGACACGCCCTGGTGGGACGGACTCGCCGCCGAGGACCGATCCGCGTTCTTCAAGCAGGCTGCCGACGCCCTGCCCACCAAACGCATAGCCACCGCCCCCGATGTCGCCGAGGCCATCGTGCTGCTGGCCACCAACCCCAACATCACTGGAACCGTCATCGAAACAGACGGCGGCGCACGCCTCACTGCCTGACACTTCTTCGCCATTGCCCAGCCGCCGCACCGTCGTGACACGGAACGGCTTCGGCGAGCAAGTGATGGCCTGCATGCGGAACGGGGCCGCGAGCCGCTGCTCGCGGCCCCGTTCCGCGCCGCCTCAAGGAGCCTTCTCGTGACGCACGCCAACGCACCTCTATCCATCGAAGGACGCCGCCGACTCGTCGAGCGATGCAAGACGCGGCCGATCGCACACGTCGCAGCGGACATGGGAATATCCCGCGCCTGCGCGTCGAAGTGGGTCAACCGCTACCGCCGCCACGGTGAGCTGGGCTTGCACGATCTCCCTTCAACCCCGCGCCGCCAGCCGACCGCGACAGACGCCGCTGTCGCGGCCCGGATCGAGGACCTCCGCCGCAGCCAGAAATGGCCGGCGTCCCGGATCGCCTTCGAGCTCCAGACGGAGGGCGTCACGATCAGTTGCCTCACAGTGTCACGGCACCTGCTCGAGCTCGGGCTGAACCACCGCAAGTTCATCGACCCGAACGGCCAATCGAACCGGGAGCCGCGGAAGATCAACGCGCGCCGCCCCGGGCACATGGTCCACGTCGATGTGAAGAAGGTCGGCCGGATCCCTGACGGCGGCGGCTGGAGAGCCCACGGGCGCGGCAGCGAACAGGCCAAGAACGTCGAGCGTCGCAAGAAGAAAAGTGGGCGCGGCGGCTACACCTACCCCCACTCCGCCGTCGACGGGTTCAGCCGACTCGCCTACACCAAGGCCCTGCCCGACGAGAAAGCAGCAACCGCCATCGCGTTCATGCACAGGGCGAGAGCATGGTTCGCCGCCCACGGCATCACCCACATCGAACGGATCGTCACCGACAACGGAGCCTGCTACCGCGCCAACGCGTTCGCCCGAGCACTCCTCGGGTCACGCCACCAGCGGATCACGCCCTACACCCCGCGACACAACGGTAAGGTGGAGCGCTACAACCGGATCATCGCCGAGGAATTCCTCTACGCCCACACCTGGCTATCTGAAGATCAACGCCGCACAGCCCTCGGCGTCTGGAACGTCCACTACAACTACCACCGCCCCCACAGCGGAGCAGGGGGCCAGCCACCGGCCTCTCGGCCAGCCGACCACGTCACCAACGTCCTGGCCTCCTACAGCCGTAGCCGGTCAGCGTCTTCCATTCGGCCCAGCTGGGTTAGTGCACGGACTGTGAGGGTGTGGTCGGCGAGTCCGGCGGCTGCCGCGCGCATCAGCCAGCCGAGTGCCTCACCCCACCGGTCCCCGTTCGCCAGGTATCCGCCGGCCATGCGCAGAGCCTGGATGTCGCCGATGGCGGCAGTGCGGTCAAACCAGGGGAGGGCCTCGTCCAAGCGGCGGGTGTGCGAGAGCTGATTTGCTATCTCTCGAAATGCCTCGGTGTCCCCGTACGACACCGCACGGTTGAGCCACTCGAGGGCCTCCTGTGAGCGGCTTTGCGACCTGCCTCAGTACCCAGCGTGGCCTGAGGCGATTGAGCGCTCAACCCACACGTTGGCCTCTCGCATGCGGCCAGTTCGGAGCAGGAGACTGACGGCCTCCTCTTGAGCGCCGGGCCGGCGCCCGGCGGTGGCTGGAGCGTCCGCGCCACCCTCGACCTCACTCCCCAGGGCGGTACCGAGTGACCACTGTCCTCATCGTCGACGACCAGCCGCTGCAGCGCTACGGCTTCCGCATCCTGCTGGAGTCGGTCCCCGGGACCGACGTGGCCGGCGAGGCCGCGCACGGCGCCGAGGCCGTCCGCAAGGCCGCCGAACTGCGCCCCGACGTGGTCCTGATGGACGTCCGGATGCCCGGCATGGACGGCATCGAGGCCACCCGCCGCATCGTCGCCGCCGACGACCGCTCCCGCATCCTGGTGCTGACCACGTTCGACCTCGAGGAGCACGTCCACGCCGCCCTGCGCGCCTGAGCCGGCGGCTTCCTCCTCAAAGACGCCCGCCCGAGGAACTCCTCGCCGGGATCCGTGCCGCGGCCGCCGGCGACGCCGTCATCGCCCCCTGACCCGCCGCATTCTGGACGAGTACGCCCACGGCCGGCCGCCCACCGGACGCGACCTCGACGAGGACCCGAGGCTGACCACGCTCACCGAGCGGGAGCGCGAGATCCTCGAGGCCATCGGCAAGGGGTGGACCAACGGCGAGATCGCCGCCCACTTCGTACTGTCCGAGTCCACCGTGAAGACCCACGTCGGGCGGGTCCTGACCACGATCGGCGCCCGTGACCGCATCAAGGCCGTGATCTTCGCGTACGACATCGGCCTCGCCCGGCCCAACGCGAGCTGAGCGCACGGATCACGCCCTGGCCCCGCTCCTCGTGCCGGATTCGCGCACGAGCACGGTGACCGCCACGACGACCGCGAGCACGGCCACCGCCGCCAGCGTCCCGGGCGTGCCCGCCGACCGCACGGCCACCGCGCCCAGCGCGGCACCGGCGACGAGGGTGAGCACACTGAGCGTCTGTCGGCGCGACGTCGAGGCCGTGCGCTCTTCCGCGCGGTCCGCGACCAGGCCGGTCAGCGTGCTGGTCATCACCGTGGTGGTGAGCCATCTCAGGCCGAGCCGCCGGACCGCCGCGTTCTGCATGCCCAGCGCCACCGCGCACAGCAGGATCGGCAGCGCCTTCCCGTCGCCGTACGACCAGTTCAGGGCCACCGCGACGAACAGCACCGCTTCCAGCGCGGCGCAGACGCCGAGCAGCGACCGGTGGTCGACATGGCGGGGTGCCACCGCGCGCACCAGCAGGGCACCCGCGACAAAGCCGCCGAGGGCCACCACGGGATGGGCGGCGGAGGACTTCGGCGACGCGGCGAGCGACAGGCCGACGAGGACGAGGTTGCCCGTCATGTTGGCCACGAAGACATGCCCCAGGCCGAGCAGGCTGACCGCGTCGACCACCCCGCTGAGCAGGGTCAGCACCAGCAGCGGCGGCAGCAGCCGGTCGTCCTGGCCCACCAGTTCCCTCGTCGCCGCGAACAACCGGGTGGCCCGCCGGCGTTCGATCGTTCCGCCGCTCATACCGGTCCCTGTCCCCGGCGCCTCAGACCGCCACCACCGGCCGGTACACCGGCTCCCACATGGCCTCCCGCACCCGCTCCTCGATGCGGACGTCCACCCGCTCGCGGGCGACGCCGTCCTCGGCCGCGGCCCGTGCCACGGCGACCGCCACGGCGGCGGAGGTGCGCCGCAGGTCCCGGGTGTGGGGGAGGAGCGAGGCGCCCTGTTCCGTGGAGTCCACCTGCTCGGCGACGGCGTGGGCGGCGGCGGACAGCATGGAGTCGGTGACGCGGGTGGCGCGGGCGACGACGGCGCCGAGGCCGAGGCCGGGGAAGATGAGCGCGTTGTTGGCCTGGCCGATCTCATAGGTGACCCCGCCGCTGGTCACCGGCTCGAAGGGGCTGCCGGTCGCGACGAGCGCACGGCCGTCGGTCCAGTCCAGCAGCTCGGAGGGCACGGCCTCGGCGAGCCGGGTGGGGTTGGACATCGGCAGGACGATCGGGCGCTCGGTGTGCTCGGCCATCTCCCGCACGATGCTCTCGGTGAAGGCACCGCCTTGTCCCGAGGTGCCGATCAGCACGGTGGGCCGCACCCGGCGCACCACCTCCTCCAGCGAGTAGCCGCCGACCTCCTCGTCCCGCTGCCAGTCGGCGACCTCGTCGGCGGACCGCGCGTAGGGGGCCTGGAAGTCGCGCAGACCCTCCTGGTCCCGGGTGACCAGTCCGTAGCGGTCCACGGCCCAGAAACGGGCGGTGGCCTCCTGACGGCTCAGCCCCTCCGCGACCATGGCGTCCCGCAGCTGGTCGGCGATGCCCATGCCCGCCGTACCGGCGCCGAAGACCACGACCCGGTGCTCGGGCAACGGCATCCCGCTGGCCCGAACGCCGGACAGCACGGCGGCCAGGTTGACCGCGCCCGTGCCCTGGATGTCGTCGTTGAAGACGAAGTGCTCACCCCGGTAGCGGTCGAGGATGCGGCGCGCGTTGGCCGGACCGAAGTCCTCGAAGTGCAGCAGCGCGTCGGGGAACAGGCGCTCCGCGGTGCTGACGTAGCGCTCGATGAACGCGTCGTAGGTCTCGGTGTCCACCCGGGGGTGGCGGTTGCCCAGGTACAGCGGGTCGTCGAGGAGCTGCTTGCGGTTGGTGCCGACGTCGAGGACGACGGCGAGCGTGCGGGCCGGGTCGATGCCGGCGGCGGCCGTGTAGACGGCGAGCTTGCCGACGGAGATGTCGATGCCGCCCACGCCCCAGTCGCCGATGCCCAGGATGGCCTCGCCGTCGGTCGCCACGACCAGATCGACGTCCTCGGCGCCCAGTCCGGAGGCGCGCAGGGCCCGTTCCATGTCCTCGGGCGCGTCGACCGACAGGTAGATGCCCCGCGGCCGCCGGTACTCGGTGCTGTACCGCTCGATGGCCGTACCGACCGTCGGCGTGTACACGATGGGCAGCATCTCCGAGAGGTGATCGCTCAGCAGCCGGTAGAACAGCACCTCGTTGCGGTCGTGCAGGGCCGCGAGGTTGACGTGCTTGGCCAGGTCGGTGGGCTGGGCCGAGTACTGGCCGTACGCCCGGTCGGCCTGCTGGTCGAGGGTCAGGACCCGGGGCGGGATCAGCCCGTCCAGGCCCAGCTCCCGGCGCTCCTGCTCGGTGAACGCCGTGCCGCGGTTCAGCCGGGGGTCGGCCAGTACAGTGCGGCCGCGCGCGGAGGTCTCGAACCGGTCGGCGCGGGCCTTCCACTGGGTACTCATCGTCGCTCCAGACGTGTCCGGGGTCGCGACCCGTCGGTCGCCCTGTCCTCCCAGGGTGGCGCCGGAAGTTCCATGCGTCCAATGACTGAATGCGCAGGAATCCATGCGCCTGTAGCATGGATCGTATGGACCTGCAGGTACTGCGCTGTTTCGTGGCCGTGGCGGACGGCGCGACGGTGACCCAGGCCGCGGCGGAGGCGCACCTGACCCAGTCGGCCCTTTCCCGGGCCCTGCGGCGCCTGGAGACCGAGGTCGGGGCCGAGCTCTTCCAGCAGGTGGGGCGCGTCCTGCGGCTCACGCCGGCCGGCCGCGCGTTCAGGGACCACGCGGAGGCGGCGCTGGAGCGGCTGGACCGCGGACTGCGCGCGGTCCACGAGACGGTGGCCCCCGAGGCGGGTCTCATCCCGCTGGCCTTCCTGCACTCGCTGGGCACCTGGCTGCTGCCCCCGCTGATCACCGGCTTCCGCGAGCGCTTCCCGCTCTCCCGGTTCGAGCTGCGCCAGGGGAGTGAGGCCGACCTCGTGGCCGCGCTGCTCGACGGCACCGCCGACCTGCTCCTGACCGCCGGCGACCCTGGCCACCCCCTGATCACCTGGCGCCGTCTGCTGGTCGAGCCGCTGTGGCTGGCCGTACCTCCCCGGCACCGGCTGGCCCAGCGCCGACGGGCGCGGCTGGCCGAGGTCGCCGAGGAGCCGTTCATCCTGCTGCGGAACGAACAGGGCCTGCGCTCGGTGACCGAGGCACTGTGTGCCCAGGCCGGTTTCAGCCCCCGGGTGGGCTTCGAGGGGGACGAGGTGGCCACCCTGCGCGGCCTGGTCGGGGCTGGGCTGGGCGTCGCCCTCGTACCGCGCCCGCACGCCGCCGCGCCCACCGGCGGACCGTCGTACCTCCAGGTCACCGACGTGGCGGCGGCCCGGGACATCGGCATCGCCTGGCTGACCCCACGCACCCTGCCACCGAACTCCACCCGGTTCCTGGACCACGTACGCGCCCACGCGGAGGCGGTGGCCGAGCAGGAGATCCTTGCGTAGTGGGCCGGCCGTAAGACGTTGCCCGAGCCGGCGGTTCCCCGCCAGGGACGGCCCGACGCGGGCGGGGGACCGGCCGGACGGCATCCCGCTCCTGTCAGGATGGCGGCATGGAACGTGTGCTGGGAATCGGCGGATACTTCCTGCGGGTCACCGACCCGCAGGGGTTGAGCGCGTGGTACCGCGAGTGCCTGGGGCTGGACGCCGACGACAAGGGGCCATGGCGCCAGGAGACCGGCCCCACCGTGTTCGCGGCCTTCGAGTCCGGGACCGACTACTTCGGGTCCCGGACCCAGCGGACCATGCTCAACTTCCGGGTCCGCGACCTGGACGCCATGCTCGCCCAGCTGCGCGAGAAGGGAGCGGAGGTGCACCCGGAGACCCAGGACATGGAGGGCGTCGGGCGCTTCGGCTGGGTCACCGATCCGGAGGGCAACCGGATCGAACTGTGGCAGCCCGCCTGACCGTCACCGCGTGCGCCGCTCCGTCAGCCAGTACAGCAGCGCCAGGACGGGAAGGGCCGCGCCCAGCACGGACACGGCGGCCCAGTCCGCCGCGTGGTAGGCGAGGGACCCGAGCTGCGAGCCCAGGGCGCCGCCCGCGAAGAAGATGGCGATGAAGGCGCTGTCGAGGCGGGACCGGGCGGCCGGGTCCAGCCGGTAGACGGTGTGCTGCCCGACGATGAGCGTGGTCTGGACGGCCGTGTCCAGCAGGACGGCGGCCCGGGTGTGGTCCGCAGGCCAGGGGTCTGCAGGGGCACACCAACGCGTCGCCCGCTGAGGCAGCAGGCGCCGACCTCACGTCCTCCCAAGACCGACCGGACAAAGTGGGCGCGCCCCGGCCAGGCGCCCCAAAACCCGCTGCGCCCAGGGGAATACCCGGAAGAAAGCTCCCATCACCCCTGCAAGCCTTACAGGGCCCGGCTCGGCAGCAACCGTTCGTTCGGCCGGTGCGCGGCGCTGACGCTGGAGCGCGTATACATGAATGTATACTGTGAGGTATGTCTGACGCGATGATTCGTGTGCCTGCCGAAGTCCGTGACCGTCTCGCCGTGATTGCCGAATCCCGGGGAACTTCGATCCGTTCTCTGGTGCAGGAGTTTGCGGAGTCCACGCTGACCGAGGAAGAGCGTCGTGAGCGGGCCGAGCAGACCCGTGCCTACCTGGGTGAGCACTTCGGCGTCGAGGTGTCCGACGAGGAGAGCGCGGCCATGGGTCGCAGGCTCCGTGAAGCGTTCGCCCATCAGTAAGGCGCCGCCGCGTGATCTTGCACCATCTCATTCTCGATGCACCAACGCTGGTGGCGCTCGCGGGCAACCGCCAGGTCTCCGCGCTCATCCACCGGGCTCACTTCGAGACCGACACCCGCCTGTGGGCACCAGTCCTCTCGATCCTGGAAGCTGACCGCGAGCACCTGGGGATCGCCGAGCACATCGGGCAGCTTGAGGTCATCCACACCGTGGACCTGGACTACCCGGCGGCGCTCGAAGTGGCTCAACTGCACCGGGACGGCGTTCCCTTTGGCATTGGTGCCGCGATCCATGCCACCCGGCATCTGCCCGAGTGGGGCGCGGACGCGCTGGTCGCCACGGTGGCCCCGAAAGCATACGAAGGCCGCAGTATCCGCGTTTTCGATCTTAACCGCTGAAGTCGCCCGGCCCCATCAGCTTTGATGACTTCGGTCCTCGGGCCGAGCGTAGGGTCCTGGTCCGGCCCAGCCGCCAGGTCTCGTTGAGATCGTCGAAGAGTACGTAGCGGCGTGCATTCGGGCGCAGACGTCCGCTTGCCCACGACGACGATGAGCGGCATGAGCTGCTCCCCGCACCCGCGGGGGTGTTCCGTCATCGGTCCTTGTTGCCGGTAGGAGACTCGGGTCCTCCCCGCCGACGCGGGGGTGTTCCGTTGGCCGTCCAGGGCGCCGGCTCGGTGAACGCGTCCTCCCCGCTGGCTCTCCATCCGCGATCTGCGCCGCGAGCTGTTCTCCACGCTCGGCTTGTGGTGGCGCCCGCCCGCCCAAGTTGACGGTGCCCGCCCGGAGCAGGGGTTTCACCCGGACGACGGAGCGGGCAGGACGAAGCGTCCATGAGACACCCATGCGGTGCTGACCCGAAGGGCTCCGTAAGCCAAGCGCGCCGCTCGCCGCATCCGGCTCGGTGATCGTCTCGGAATGCAGTGGTCGGCGCGGGATTTCGCTCAGAGCTGGGTGAACTGGCGCTGCGGGAGATCGTACTGGTGTGCTATGGGGTTCCACAGGGCGGCGGCCTTCTTCTTGGCGAGGGTCGCCTGCTCGCTGGCCGCGTTGCCCCGGAGGGTCTGCCTGGTGTTCTTCGCCTGGCCGTTTTGGCAGCCCGTCGTGCCGGCGACCTGGTAGGCCCAGGCGGCGTAGTGGTTGTCGGCGGCGGCGGACGCCTTCCAGGCCGTGGTGAGTTGGGCCACCAGTTCCCTGTGGTTGGGTAGTTTGTCGACGGTGAGCTGGGAGAGTTTGGTGACCAGGTCGTCGCGCTGGCTCGCGGCGGTGCGCAGGTCGGTCGCCGAACCAGCGAGGTTGCTGCATTGTTTGACGGAGGCGACCGCGTTGATCACTGTGGTGCGGCTGCTGTTGCTCGACTGCAGCAGCGCGTCGAGCGACTTCGCTTGGGTCTGCGCGGCGTCTGTCCCCAACTTGCCGCTGTCCGAGATGGCGGAGGTGTCGGCGGCTGGCTGCTGGTCGTTGCCGCCGAGGCCGAGCGCGGTGCCCACGGCAATGCCGATCAGAGCGAGGCCGGCCACGCCGATGCCGATGAGTGCGCCCAGGGACGGACGTCGGCCTCCGGCGGGGGCCGGATCGGTGTACCCGGCGTCCAAGCCCGCGCCGCCCGGGCGGCCGCCGTCGTCGCCGTGGCGAGACTGTTGCTGCTGGGCATGTGTGGGACGCGGCTGCTGCAGCGTCGGCAGCGGGGTTGGTGCGCTGTTTGTGGAGCCGCCGTATCCGTATCCGATGGTGCCGAGCGCGGCCGTCGCGGCGACCGGCTGGCCGTCCAGGCAGGCCTCGATGTCGGCTCGCATCTCGTCGGCCGACTGGTAGCGGTAGTTCGGGTCCTTGACCAGCGCCTTCAGGACGATCGCGTCCATCTCGGGCGTGATCTCGGGGTCGAA
>NZ_JBSFIH010000107.1:0-12120 GCF_053597455.1 Streptomyces sp. NPDC001393 | reverse complement strand
TGGTGGGACGGCCGACCCAAGACCGCCCCACGCATACTCAGCCCCCGCTACACTCCCCACCGCCAGGCCGTTGACCAGGACAAATACAGAAGTCCAGCTGGAGTACTAGGGACGGCGCGGTCGATGCGCTCGTACACGGACCTGCGGCCCTTCGAGCGGCAGGAGGTGGTCCGGCACCGCGCCATGAGCACGGCCACCGCAGAGCGGCTCGCGGCGAGCACGCACGAGAGCGACCGGCGGGATCTGGCGGCCAACCTCAACGTGCCCCTCGACGTCGTCCGTACGTTGGCCGGTGAGGATGTGCACGGCGTCCGGCCAGCCGGCGGTATCGGTACGCCCCGAGCTGACGGTGTGGGTGCGGGGCCCTCCCTCGTTACCCGGCAGATCAACCCGAACACGGGAGCCGGTCCTCAGATCCCGGACGTGTTGTGTCCATCCCGTGCGGGGAGCGCCCCGAGCCATCGGGCCGGACGGGTGTGGCCGCGCGCCCGGTGGACGACACCCAGCACGCGTTGGACCGGGAGGAAGCCCATCACCCTGGAGTCGGCGCTGACCTCCCGGTTGTCACCCAGCACGAGCAGCGCGCCCGACGGCACCCGGTCCGCCACCGCGCCGGACAGGGCCGGGAACTCGTCGCGTGGCACGGGGTCCCCCGGAAGAGCCGCGACGCGCTTGATCATCCAGGTTCGCTTGCGTACCTCGGCCGGGCCGTCGCGCCAGGAGATGGGGGGCCGTGGCCAACTGCCGTCCGGACGGGGCTGTTCCACGACCACCGCCTGGCTCGGGAGAAGCGGCTGACCGCGCCGTGCCAGCAGGCGATCGCCGTCATGGTAGGTGGGCTCCATGCTCACGCCACGTACGGTGACGCGGATGACGCTGCGCCGCAGCACCGCCCACGCGGCGCCCAGACAGCACACCCCGACGAGCGCCCGGCGGCCGTACCCGGTGGTCACGGTCGCCCCAGCGCGGGTGCGTCCGCAGACGTGGCGGACTGCGGCGGCCGGTAGCCGTCGGCCTGCAGGGCGAAGAGCCGGGCGTACGCGCCGCCGGACGCGACGAGGGATCGGTGATCACCCTGCTCCACGACCCGGCCGTCCCCGAGGACGACGATCAGGTCGGCGTCGCACACGGCGCTGAGCCGGTGCGAGATGAGCAGGCTGGTACGCCCGCTCCGGTGCTGTCTGAGGCAGGAGTGGATCTCGTGCTCGGCCGCCGCGTCGAGCCCCGCGGAGGGCTCGTCGAGGATCACGAACTCGTGACGCTCGGGCAGGAGCGCACGGGCGAGCGCGAGGCGCTGCCACTGCCCGCCCGAGAGCGTCACGCCGTCCTGCGCGGAGGCAGTCTGGGAGGGCATGGCGAAGGTACGGGACAGCAAGGTGTCGTATCCATACGGCAGGGCTGCGAGCGTTTCGTGGACCCCGGCGCGCTGCGCGGCGCCATGGATGCGGTCGAGCAGGTGAAGGGATGCGATGTCCCCCATGCCGATGTTCTCCGCCGCGGTCATGTCGTAGGTCATGTAGTCCTGGAAGACCGCGCTGATGCGGCGCCGCAGGTCGGCCACGTCCATGTCGCGCAGGTCCACTCCGTCCCACAGGATCGCGCCCTTCACCGGGTCGTAGAACCGGCACAGCAGCTTGACCAGCGTCGACTTCCCGGACCCGTTGAGGCCGACCAGGGCGACCGCGGTGCCGTACGGGATGACCATGGTGACGCCGCGGAGCACCCACGGCCCGTGCGGGCAGTAGCGGAACCAGACGTCCTTCAGCTCGATGCCGTGGCGCAGCGCGGGCGGCGTGACCGGGGTGGTCGCGCACGGCAGGTCCGGGCCAGCCGCGGTGACGGCGCGGTAGTGCTCGAAGAGCAGCAGGCCCTGCTGGACCCGGGCCACCTCGGCTGCCATGGAGGCGCAGGTGCTCTGGACTCCGGCGACCGCGGCCACGAAGACCATCACGCCGCCGATGGTCAGTTTCCCGCCGCTCGCGGCCGCCACCGCCCACAGCAGCCCGCCGCCGGACACGGCGGTGGCCAGCAGCCCGAGGCCCGCCTGGGTCTGGACCTCGCGGCGGTCCACGGCCCGCTTCGCGGAGTTGGCCTCTTGCCGCTCCCTCAGCATCCGCCCGCGAAGGAAGGCTCCGATGCGGAACAGCCGGATCTCCTTGGCCGCCGTGCTGCTGGTGAGCAGCTGGCTGTAGAAGAACTCCCTGCGCTCGGCGGACCCGACCTCCCACAATACGCCGGCCCGCCGCCGTGACAAGGCGAGTTCCGCCACCAGCACGGGCAGGGCGGCGATGAGCACCAAGGCGGTCATGACGGGGTTGAGAAGGGTGAGCGAGCCGAGGAATCCGCTGAGCGTCAGCGCCGAGCGGAGGATGCCCAGGAGCGCGTCGACGGTCTGGTTCGGCAGCTCCCTGCCCGCCTGCTGGGCCAGCCGCAGCCTGTCCAGGAAACGCGGATCCTCCAGGCGCGCCAGTCCGGTGATGCGGTCCATGGCGGCGAAGAGGCGGTCCTGCGCGAGTACCCCGACCCGGCGGTCCAGCTCCGACCGCAGGTATCGAGTGATCTGCGGAGTGACGCCGGCCACGAGACCGGTGATACCGAGTCCCGCGGCCGAGGCGAGCACCGCCGGCGTCGGGGCATGCGTCGCCAGGTCGTCCACGAGGAGCTTGGTCAGCCAGGCGCTCGCGACCGGCAGCAGCCCTGCGGCGAGCGTGAGCGTCAGGTACCGGGCGAGCGTGCGTGGGGCTGCTTTCACCGCGAGGGCGCAGGCGTCGGCGACGCGCCGCGTCGTGACGCGTACCGACTCTGTGCGCCGGCGCCCGTGTGCGGCCGCGTCGCGCCGAGTGCCGGCCGGCCCGCTCATGCGGGTGCGGCCCCGGCGAACGGGCGCTCCAGGTCGACCCGGTTGGACCGCACGACCGGCCGGCCCTGGTCGTCGTCGGCGATCATCAGGACCGTGGGGTACGCCTCGGCCTGGAACGCCGTGCTGAGCGGTCCGTCGTGGTTCTCGACCACGACGCGGGCCACCGGCGCCAGCCGGGAGACGAAGTCCTCGGCCTGGTCGGCCTCTCCCACCACCACCGCCAGCACGGAGGCGCGGCCGTGCGGCATGGCCGCGGCGTACTCCACGAACCGGGGCAGCTTGGCCTTGCACGGCTCGCACGTGGGAGAGAAGAAGGCCACCAGCGTCGGATCGGTCAGCAGGTCGCGCCGGACCTGTTCCCCGTCCAGCGTCACGGTCACGAAGTCCGTGACTGGTGAACCGACGGCGATGACGGGGGGCGCACCGCCCGGACCGCCGGCCCGGCCCAGCAGCTCGGTGTGCTCACGCAACCTCCTGATCACCCCCAGCGTGAGGACGAGGTCCAGTAGGCAGACCGCTCCTACGAGCACCACCACCGCTGTGAGCAATGCCACGGCTTGTCTCCTCTCGTTCGTTGACGGGCTGGAAAAGGTCACAGATGTCGTCGAGTACGACCACCAGGCCGCTGGTCACCGCGCCGCCGAACAATGCGAGGGCGCCGCCGGCGATGCGCACCGGCCCTGTGTGCGAGCCGGTGCGCAGGAGTGCCGCCGTCGCCGCCACGGAGAGCACGGCAAGGGCGAGGTTGCGGACCACGTGCCGCCTCTTCAGCGGGCGTGTGGCCGAGCCGAAACACCGGCACGCGGCCGGCACACCTCGCCGCAGGGTGCGGACGATGCCCGTCGCGAACACCGTGAGCAGCAAGGAGGCGAGGAGCAGACCGCTGATCGCGGTGGCTGTCGTCGGAACCACGAGCAGGCCCCACACCGAGAACTCGATGACGACGACCGCGGAGGCCACCAGTGCTGTCGGCAGGCGTGCCAGCGCCGTCATCCGCTGTACTGACGCCCGGAATTCCCCGAACGCCGAAACGCCCGCCACCTTACTGATCGAAGAAACGAAGAAGAGGACGCCGATCAGACATCGGATACCCAACAGGAAATACTGCACCGCGCACCTTTCCTCCCGCCGGGATGCCCCCTTCAGGATCTGGAAGGGGGCATTGTCCTCAGCAGTAGCAGGACACCTTGCCGCAGTTGTATGCGCTGTTGCAGCAGTACGCGTCACAGGATGCGTTGTATCCGCAGATACTGCGGCACTGCCAGCACTGGCCGAAATGCATCCAACTGCACCACTCGGACGATGCCGAGGCGTCTACGGCCGGAACAAGCCTTCCCAGCAGGGCCGTTCCCATGGCCTCCAGCTTGGCGAACACAGTTGTCTCCCTTCTATGGACGAAGCCGCGAGCAAGTCTGCCCGGCTTCGGAATGCAGCGCTTGTAAAAACGCGACACGTATCTGACAAGCCGCTTCCAGAGGCGGCGGAGTATGGCTTGTTAGCACTCCTGCGCGGTGCCGCGCGCAGGCTTAGCATCGCTTCGAAGATCTGCCAGGGAGAAGAACCCGGGGGAGCCAAGTGGGCGAGCCAATCACGGAGGACGCTATTCCGAACGTGCAGCGCGAATTGGTTTGCCGACCTGCTCACCGGCGCCTACGCGGACACGTGCTCGGATACCGGGGATTCCGTTTCGGTAAATTCGGAATACGCCGCCGCCTGATGGTGCCGGACGGGATCGTGAAAATAATGTTCGGGTTCGGTCAACCGGTCAGCATGGTCGATGCGGTCGACCCCCGCCGGCGCTGCGACGCCGCGTCGCTGGTCAACGCGCTGAGAACGACCGCCGTGATCGGCCAGCACAGCGGCCTGCTGCACGGGGTCACCGCCCTGCTCACCCCGCTCGCCGCCTACCGCGTCTTCAGCGTGCCGGCGCCGCAGTGGACGGACGAGCCGGTCGATCCGGTCGCTTTCCTCGGCCGGGAGGGACGCTTCCTCACCGAGAGGCTTGCGGAGTGCTCCGGCTGGGACCAGCGATTCGCCCTGCTGGACGCGGTGTTCGTGGCCAGGTTCTCCACGGGGCGCACCTGCGACCCCGACCTCGTCCACGCCTGGCGGAAACTGCACCGCACGGCGGGCCGCGCACGCGTGGAGGAGCTGGCGGCCGACTGCTGCTGCAGCCGCCGCCATCTGGAGCGGCGGTTTCGCGAATGCGTCGGTCTGTCGCCCAAGGCCATGGCCCAGATCCTCCGCCTGCAGTCGGCACTGCAGTTGCGACAGGGCGGGCTGCGCTGGGCTCAGGTCGCTGCCGAGACCGGATACTACGACCAGGCTCATTTCGATCACGTTTTCAGGTCCATGATCGGCTGCACCCCCAGCCGCTTCCACGCGCACCGAACGACAGCCTTCAGCGGCGATCCGCTGGACTTCCTGCCGGGCCGGGTCACCAGCGTCCTACTGCCCTGAGCCGAGTCGGAGGCCATCCGCTCAACGCGGACTGCGGACCGCGATGCGGGCGCAGGGGGTGGACAGCCCCGCCGCGACCCGGGTAAGGGCGTCCCCGAGAAGACGACCCACCGGTACCGGCGGATCGGTGCGGAGGTGGTGTGCCATGACCGTGTTGATCGCGGCGACGACTGCAGAGCGACGAGGTGTGGGTACAGGTCCTGCCTCAGGTCGGCGCCGGTGCGGTCGGCGACGGCCGCGGCGATCTCGGCCTCGGCGATGGCCCCGGCCTGCAGCATCTGCACCTTGCAGGGCCGGTTCGGAGACCATCATGCGCGCGCCTGCCGTCCACTGGGCCGCGTCAGCAATGGGGGCGCAACGCGAAGCGAAGTGCCGCGACCGGCCCCTCGCCGCTCGACTGGCAGCGCGGTCAAGCGGCCCAGGAGGGCCTCCACGTCGGGCCTCACAACCCGATCCCGAAGACCCTCACCCGACAGCAAGCCCGTGGACCTGCCTGACCTTTCTTCTCGCTTCGGATCTTCAGTCTGCGATCGTGTCAGTGGGGTTTGACCGCAGGGTGATCCTGCCGGGCAGCACCGTCGCGATGAGGGCCAGCGTCGCGGCTGCCGCCACGATCGTCAGATAGATCACGGGGGACATGGCCGGAGCCGCCTCACCTGCCATGCCGATGCTGAAGGACGTGAGCGTGGCCAACGAGATCCCCGTACCGAGCACGATCGCGGTGAGTGCCACGGTCAAGGCCTCCAGGCGAAGCATCCGCAGGACCTGCCGCCGGGTCATGCCGGCCAGGCGCAGGAGGGCGAACTCGCGTGACCGGTCGGCGGTGGACATGGCCAGGGTGTTGACTGAGGCGATGGCGGTGAAGGCCACGATGAGCCCCATGGCCACGTAGTTGACCTCGGCGTTCTCCTCGTGCGTCGTCGCCTGACGGTCCGCCATACCTCCGCTGCCGGTGACCACCGCGCCGGGGAAGCCCCTCACGACACCTGCCAGTTGCTCCCGTACCGTGTCCCGCTTGGCACCACCGCCGACCGCGACGAGCACGGAGTCGCTGAGCGGATTGTCGATGTGAGCGGCCACGAGATCATGTGCCATGGTCAGGTCTCCGAAGCCGAGACCCCGCTTATACACCGCGACGACGCTCACGGTGGCGGGAGTGCCGTCGCCCAACACCAGTTTCATCGTGTCGCCAGGATGAAGGCCCTTGCTGTTGGCGACCACATCACTGACGGCGACCGCGTGGCCGCCGAGTCGGTCCAATGAGCCCTCGGTGACCTTCAGGTCCATGGTCGAGGCAAGGCCGCGGGGGGTTACGCCCTGGACGGAGTACTTGTCCAGGCCGGGCGTGCGGACGGATGTGTGGACGATCTCGGTCACGGCCATCACGCCGGGCAGGCCCCGTATCCGGTCGGCTACGGCGCCGGGCACGCCGGGACCTGTGGAGTCGACCACCCAATCCGCTGTGACACCGTTGCGGACCTGATGCTCGGCCGCGTGGCCCAGGGTGGTCTGGACGAAGATGATGGTGGACGCCATGCCGACCAGGAGGGTGAGCGGTGTGATCACCGCGGCCAGCCGCTTGGCGTTGGCGCGAGCGTTGTGGGCCGCGAGGTACCCGGCGACCCTGGACAGCCGCAGCGGAACACCCAGGACAGCCAGTGCGCCCCTGGCCGTCAGCGGGCCGAGCAGCGCGAGCCCGATCGAGACCACGAGGACCACGAGGTAGGTCACCGGCATCGAGGCCGGTTCCGTGTGCAGTGCGGCCAGGACCACGAACAGGACGACCCCGCCGACCAGTGCGATTCCCCCCGCCACGAGCCGACCCCAGGGCAGGCGGTCGCCCTCGATGGCGGCTTCGGACATCGCCTCGGCCGGACGGATACGGGAGATGCGGCGCGCCGAGATACGCGCCGCCGCCCACGACGCGAACAGTGCCGCGGCCATCGCCGCCAACACCGGGAAGGGGCTGCGGACGAGCCTCAGGGTCTCCGGGATCGTCCCGAAGTCCACGAACTTTCCGTGCAGCCAGGACGTCAGCGGCAGACCGGCCGGCGCGCCGAGCAGACCGGCGGCGAAGCCGACGCACACCGCCTCCCGGCCGATCAGCCGGCGCACCTGCTTGGGGGTTGCCGCCACGGCCCGCAACAGGGCGATCTCCTGGCGGCGTTGCTGGATGGACAGGGCGAACGTGCCGGACACGACCAGGACCGCCACGAGCAGTCCGATGGCGCCGATCGCGCCTCCCATGCTGATCAGCTTGACCCGGGCCTTGGCTGCCCCGAGGAACTCCACCCGGCCGCGGTCACCGCCGGTGGACACCTGCTCGTGCGACGACTCACCGAGGGCCTTCCGCACCGCCCTGGCCAGCTCTCCGGTGCTCACGCCCTCCTTGGGCAGCACGCCGATCACGGCTTCCTGGCCAAGGTGGCCGGCCAGCCGCCGAGCCTCGTCCGAGGAGAAGAAGACCGCGGCCTGTTCCTTCAGATCACCGTCGGGGGTGGTTGCGATCCCCGTCACCGTGTAGGTCGAAGGCGAACCGGTGGCCTGAACGGTCACCTTGTCGCCGGGGGCCAGACCTGCGCGTAAGGCCAGCCCCCGGTCGACGACGATCTCACGGGCGGTCCGCGGAGGCGTCCCCTTGTCGATGCGGAACGGTGTCAGCTGGGCAGACGCCCATGCGTGCCCCGACGACTCCTTGCCGTCCGGGCCGCCGAAGATCCTGCCGTTCGATCCGACCACGTACGCGGGGAAGTCGAGTTCCGGCACGACCTTCCGCACCCCGGGGGCCGTCTCGATCCGCTCCCGGGCGGCCGAGGGCAGCCACACCCTTTCGCCGAGCGGCTTGGCCTTGTCCTTGGTCTTGCCCTTCTTCTTCGTGACGTGGTGAACGTTCTGGTCTGCCGCCACGATGACCGGCGTGCCGGAGTACCGCTCGGTACCGATCTCGCCGCGCAGTCCGGTCTCCAGCAGACCACCGCAGGCGGTCACCAAAGCCGCGGCGCACATCAGCGCCAGGAACGCCCCGATGAACCCCGCCTTGCGGGACTTCAGGGACTGCAGTGCATAACGCAGCATCAGGCCCACGCTCCGAGGTGCGTCATGCGGTCGGCGACGCGGTCGGCAGACGGCGACTGCATCCGGTCGGCGATGCGGCCGTCCGCGAGGAAGAGCACCGTGTCCGCGTAGGACGCCGCGACCGGATCATGGGTGACCATCACCACCGTCTGGCCGGTGGCGTCAACGCACGAACGCAGCAGGGTGAGGATGTCCCTGGCCGTGACCGTGTCCAGCGCGCCGGTCGGCTCGTCACCGAAGATGACATGAGGGCGCGTGATCAACGCACGAGCTATGGCGACCCGCTGCTGCTGGCCGCCGGAGAGCTGGGACGGCCGCGTGTTGGCCTTTCCCGTGAGACCCACCCGGGCCAGCACCTCCTCCAGCCAGCGCCTGTCGACCCGTTCACCGGACAGCCTCAGTGGCAGGATGATGTTGTCCCGGACCGTCAGTGACGGCACGAGGTTGTACGCCTGGAAGACGAATCCGACGTGCTTGCGGCGCAGCTTCGTCAACTGGGTCTCGTTCATGCCGCTGAGCGCGATGCCGCCGATCCAGCATGCGCCGGAGGTGAGGCTGTCCAGGCCCGCCGCGCAGTGCAGAAACGTGCTCTTGCCCGATCCCGACGGGCCCATGACCGCGGTGAAGGTGCCGGGTGGGATGGCGACGGACACCGTGTCGAGCGCCCGGACGTCACGCCCTCTGCGGTCTGCGCTGCCGTAGATCTTGGTCACCGAATCGAGCCGGACGGCCTGGGGCATGCCGCTAAGCAACGTCTTCTCCTGACGGGTTCGGGGCCGGGAAGGCCAGGAATCGGGTGAGCACGGTCCGGGCCCCCGCGGGGGCTCCCTCGGGCCGCTTGTACCGGTTGAGGAGCGCGATGTACTCCTCGAAGAGGTCGTGCAGCTCTGTGAGGGTCACCTGGACGGTTCCGCGTGAGTAGGGGAAGGCGTCCATCCACGCCCCCAGGTCGTCGCCTTGCTGCTGCAGTCGTTCAAACAGCCGCAGGTCCGCGGTGTAGGCGAGCCGGCTCATCTCGTCGACGACGACACGGGTCTGCGGATCCTGCGCGCTGCGCGCCGGCAGCCGCAGGTCGCCCGAGACCGCACGCCACCAGCGCTCGCGACCGTGTCCCTTGCCCTTGTTCCCGGATGCGGCGTCGGCCTGGATCTCCTCGACGAAACCGTGCCGGGCGAGTTCTCGCAGGTGGTAGCTGGTCGCGCCGGTGTTGAGATCGAGGGCACGGGCGAGGGTGGCGGACGTGGCCGGTCCCTGCATAGCCAACTGCTCCAGCATCTGCTGGCGTCTGGGATGTGCGAGAGCCTTCAGCCCGCTGAGGGAGGGGGTGAACGTCATGTCTACAGATTGCTGTGCACAGACCTTTGTGCACGATCCTGCAGGCACCCCGGGCCATGGTGGGGATATCCCCGCCATGACCCCGGGCCACCACCCAGCCCGGCACTGTCACGGCGCGGGTTACCTTTCCGCCGCTGTACTCGGCTGTCGCCGCGATGGTGGTTGCCCGGCGCGGGGGCGGGCTCGTGCCACGCCCACCACCCCGCCGCTTGACCGCGAGGCCAAGCGGCGCCTTGCCGTCATACGCCACGTCGAAGAGGTCAGCGGGAACGTTGCAATGCCCTGCCGGTGCTTCGGGATCAGCCGGCAGGCGTACTCCACCTAATGCTGGATTCCGCTATCGGTGGGTATAGCTGCTGGTAGCGGGGTGGTTGCGGGTGCTCGAGGGCGGCTGCTGGGTCATGGTGTTGAGGGCAGGCCCGAGCCGTGACGAGGGCGAGCAAGCGGTGGTGCACCGCCTGGCTGCCAGGAAGGCGCCGAAGATTCTGGTGGAGCGGTGCCGGATGGTCGAGCTGAGCTGGGACGGCTGGCTGGTCCCGCAGATCGCTGACCAGGTCGGGTGCAGTCAGAAGACGGTGCGCCGCTGGCTACACCGCTTCAACCGCTCGGGACTTGAGGGCCTGGAGGATCTGGGCGGGCAGGGACGCAAGCGAAGGATCACCGAGGCCGAACGCTCCCGGATCATCGCGATGGTCAAGCAGGCCCCGCCCGGCCGACTTGAGGTGCAGCCGTCGAACGAGATGTGGGCCGCGCACTAGGGCCTGTGTGAAGTCGTGATCAACCAGTTGTCTTCAGGAGATCGTTGATCCAGATCATCGAGGCGCGTAGGTGGAGGCCGGCGAGGTAGCTCTCGGGTGTTTTGTCGTGTCGAGTCGCGATGCCCCGCAAGGCCTTCAGCCTGTTGATCAGGCCCTCGACGGTGTTCCGCGCTTTGTAGAGATCGGCGTCGTGGCGTGTGGGGCGCCCGCCCCGGCTGCCTTTCTTCTTCCGGTTGGCAGCCTGGTCCTTCTTCTCCGGGATGACTGCCTTGATGTTGCGTTTGCGCAGGTAGGTGCGGTTGACGCGGGAGGAATAAGCCTTGTCCGCGGCGACCGCGTCGAGCCGGGTCCGGGGTCGGCCGACGGGAAGACGGATGCGCACCTTCTGCAGCACGGTGACGAACTGAGGGCTGTCGGCGGCCTGTCCTGCGGTCAGGACGAGGGACAAGGGACAGCACTTGCGGTCTGCGGCGAGATGGATCTTGCTGGTCAGACCACCGTGGGATCTGCCGAGCAGGGCCTGGTTCAAGCGGAGCTTGCGCCGTCGCCTGATGTGCCGCCGTTCTTCTGACCGGGGTCGTCACTGCCGTGCTGTCCGTTCTGTTCTGGCGGGCCGCCCCTTTTTGCCGGGCCCGCTCCTGCTCGACGGCGGCTTCTTCAAGGGCATCCAGGACCTCCTTGTCGATGCGCATCCCGGCTGCGTCGTGGTGGGCGCGGGCCGTGGTGGAGTCCACGCTGACCAGGGATAAGTCCGTCTGTCCCTGGCGGGCGGCCTCGGCGATCAGGCCTTCGAGCAGTGCGGTGAAGACGCCGGCGTCCCTCCACACCCGGAAGCGGCCGTAGACCGTCGGCCACGGGCCGAACTCGCCGGGCATCTCCCGCCACTGGCTGCTGGTGCGGAACCGCCAGATCACCCCCTCGAACTGATCTCGCAGTCGCTCGGGGTACGGCCCGTACTCGCCTATCGGCAGGAACGGCTCGATCAACTTCCATTGCTCGTCGCTAAGTTGCCTGCGTGTCACGATCGCCTTCCCACCGGATCCACCTTCCCGAGGGGCCCGGATCGGCAGGATTGATCACGACATCACACAGGCCCTAGTCCGGGCCCTCGGAGTGGACCTTGGACACTCTGGCTGCCGCGGCCCGGGGCCTGGGCATCGAGGTCAGCCGCTCCCAGGTGCGCCGGATCCTGTTGGCCGAGGGCGTGCGCTGGCGGCGCACGCGCCCGAGAGATAAGGCGACCATGGTCCCATGGAGGTCAGGGTCCATGTCCGTCTGGGCGACGGCACGACGTTCGCCGTCGGGGGCTATCCGCGAGTCGGAAGCACTGTGCAGGTCACCTCCGATCCCCTGGGAACGGCTGAACCGCAGCTCGGCCCGCGGCCGGCCGCACCCAGGAGACTGGGCCTGAAGGTGACTCTCGCGGTGCTGATCGTCGGCCACATCATGACGGCGAGCATTATCGTCGGGCCGCTCGACCAAGGACCCCGGCAGGTGTGTCGGGGTCCTTGTGCAGTGCTGTGCGCGTACTGGTTGCGGCCCAGCGCGAGGCGGCGGCGCGGAACTGTGAGGGGTGCCTGGTCCGCTGGTCGGTCGGCGTCGGGGGCCGCACCCGGCGTCCTTGTCAGGCTG
>NZ_JBSFIH010000106.1:0-12551 GCF_053597455.1 Streptomyces sp. NPDC001393 | reverse complement strand
CCACCGGCAGGCGACGACGAGCTTCCGAACAGCAAGAACACCGCTACGTCACGGTGTCACCTCCTGTTCTGCTGGGCGCACGGAAAAGGCTCAGTTTCTATAGGGCTTTGCCCTCTAGACCAGCCTAAATTCACTCCGGACAACCCCGTATTCAGCAGGAGCCACCCAACACGTGTAATGGGCCCCAAGGAGGTCCGCCTCTTCAATTCCAAGCTCTTTCGCAAGGCCTATGGCTTGCGTCTTG
This sequence comes from Streptomyces sp. NPDC001393, assembly GCF_053597455.1. Taxonomy (NCBI): domain Bacteria; kingdom Bacillati; phylum Actinomycetota; class Actinomycetes; order Kitasatosporales; family Streptomycetaceae; genus Streptomyces; species Streptomyces sp. NPDC001393. Next base: position 12,307 of record NZ_JBSFIH010000106.1, on the reverse strand, counting down.
AACATCCTGGACGGGTTTTCGGCCTCCTGATAGAGAGCGATGGCTCCGCGCCGTTCGACAACAACGTACTCGACACGCTTACCCTCTCTGGCCGCGCCGGGAACATCCTGCAACTGGTGAGAGTGACCGCCACTCGACTGGCCACACAGTTCGCACCTTGTGTCTTCTGACGAGTTATTCATGGTAGGCATGATACTGCCGCGAATCGTTCCCCGGGAGTCGACCACCACCCATCAGCAGCTAGGCCAACGCAACAAGGCATGGCCCAACTCGCCCACTCCCAAGCCCCACACGCCAGAGGACCGGGGAAGGCGTGAGGCCTCTACGGGTGGGCATCGGCCTGTGATCGATACCCAATCCAGCAGGGGCCACACTCTTGCCTAACAGCTACCTCGCGGCAGGGTCAGGGGTGAATCCGTCAGTAGTCATCCGAAGACCAAACATTCATCCCGCCGTTCCCGTCCGGCCACAAGTATTCAAACGTTGCGCCCGTATCCTCCGAAGAAAGTCTCATCTGGCCTTGACAGTTCCCACATGGTGGTCGAGTGCCAGTTATTCGCACCAATCCACCTTCAGGAACTGGACTGGCCCCCCAGAATGGGTCACCGGCAATCTCATGCTCCCCGATCATCGGAGCGCCGCCAGATGCCCTCGCAGCGCGATTCTCGGTATGGACAGCCTGACGCGCCCTCCCGACGCCCAAACTGGCCTCCTCGGGAGTCGTGGCGCCGCTACGAAGGGAGTAAGAGTCAATCTGGGTCCCCTGCGCGTCATACACTTCCACATCTGCGAAATGTGTGTTCTTCGTGATCGGACCGCAGACCTCTGGAAGATTGGCATTGTGGACCAAGATCGGGATGCCGCCCGCCACAACATAGTACGTATGGAGGCCGCCGATGGTGAGGTCATAGGTCGTGGTGCTGGCGTGGTAGAGGCGGACGCCGGTGACCTCTGCGGTGCCCGTGGGGGTTTGGAGGACGTCGCCGATGTGGAGGTGGTCGGCGTCGACGAAGGAGGACTGCGTCTCGTCGTAGAAGGGGTGGTGGAAGGTAGTGGTCAGGGTCGAGCCATGGACGGCGACGTTCGTCGAAGCGGCCGGGGCGCCCTCGTGGTGGTGATCGGCTGCCATGGCGGGCTGACCGCCAACGAGGACCGCTGCGGCTGCTGCCAGGCCGGCGAGGCCCAACTTTGCTTTGCCCAGCAGGCGAGATCGCAGTGAGGTCGGTGTGGGCTTCGCCGTGGCTCTTGCCTGAGCGATGGTGACGTCAACGAAGTCGTGGTCGGTGTGGGTGACGATGACCTTGTCGACGGTGTGGGTCTGGGTTCCTGGCTGGCCGGGGACACTGTTCTTGATCTTGTCGCCGACCTTGATCTCATCGATGGGCTTGGTCGACCCGTCGGCCATGACGACGCTGGTTGAGCCCGTGAAGCTATGCGTTTCGTCTTGAGCAGTGGCGTTGGTGGGGCAGGCGCCACCGGCCTCTTCCTCGGGGACCTCGGAGGACGCCGGGTCGCCAGCCCCGCTGGAGACTCTCGCCTTGGCTGCGGCCACACCGGTGCCGACCGCTCCGCTGATAGCCCCGCCGATGGCGCCGTCCGCCCCTCCGCTGAGGGTGGCGTCGGCGGCCCCGCTCCAGGAGCAGCCGCTGCCGGTGTCCGGGCAATTCATGCCGTAACTTGCGGCGCCAGTGACAGCGCCGGACACGCCTCCGAAGGCTGCACCTTCGAGGGTGTTGGTGACGAGCGAGGGCAGTGCCTCACCGAGAGCGGACTCGGCCAACTTGCCGCCGAGGGATCCGCCGAGGCCGCCGCCGACCGCTCCCCCGACCGCGCCGAGCACGGTGGATTCAGCGAAGGCGCCGACGGAGCAGGCTCCGGCCTGGCCGTCCATGCACTTGGCGCCCTGGTCGACGGCTCCGCCGACGGCACCGGCCAGGGCCCCGCAGCCGATCGCTCCGGGGACGGAGAGGGTTCCTGCACTGCCTGCGGTGACGACGGCTTCGCATCCGGCGAAGACCGCGGTGGAGACGGCGAAGGATGCGATGGCCGCGGCGTGGTTCTTGAAGTATGTCGCGGTGGTGCGCACCGCGCGGGCGGCCGCGTGGTAGGCGGTCTTCACTACGTTGATCGTGCCGTGGTAGGCGTTGCTGGCGAATCTGGTCGCCGCGTGCCAGCCACGTGACACTTGTCGGGAGACTGCGCGATATCCGTCGTAGACCTCCGCGCTGAGCTGGGATATCTCGCGGTTGAGCTGCGCGATCTCGCGATCGAGGGAGGAGATGACGTCGTCGAACGCCGAGACGGCGCTGTCCCAGGCGTCCGAAGCCCACCTGCTGGCGGTGTTCCAGGCGTCCGATGCCCAGCTAGTGACGGTGTCCCACGTGTCGGAGGCCCAGCTGCTCGCCGTGTCCCAGGCGTCGGAGGCCCAACTGGTTGCCGTGTCCCAGGCGTCGGAGGCGGCCCCGGTGATGTCGCTCCACCAGCCGTGCCCCGTGGGGTCGGTGCGGGTGAGCGGGTTGTCGTCGACGTAGGCGAAGGGGTTGGCCGCGGCCGAGTTCGGGAGGGGGCTGAGGGAGGCGGTGTCCTTGTTCATGAACTGGCCGGTGGCCGGGTTGTACCAGCGGGCGGCCATGTTCACCTTGCCGGTGGCGTTGTCGGTCCAGCCGGACTGGTAGCCGAGCTTGCCGGCCATCGCGCTCGTGGTGGCGGTGGTGTTACCGAGCGGGTCGTAGGCGGTGGAGGCGGTCATCGTTGTGCCGTTGGCCGAGAAGTTGCCCACGACGTCGGTGTGCTGGTCGGCAAAGGCCAGTGTTGCGGTGCTGGTGGTGCCGCCGGCGGTGCCGATCCCGATCAGGGAGCCGCCGGGGGTCCAGGTGTAGGTGTTGGTGCCGTCGGAGGCGAGGGTGTTGCCGGCTCCGGTGTAGCTGAAGGTGGTGTTGGGACCGTTGGTGGAGGTGTCGGTGATGACCCGGCCGAGAGCGTCGCTGAGGTAGGTCTGGGTGCCCTGGGTGACCTGCTGGCCGAAGGCGTCGGAGGTGACGTTGACGGTGCCGGAGTTGGAGGTCTGCTGGGTGAGGGTGCCGCGGGCACTGTAGGTGTAGGTGTTGGTGCCGTCGGACGTGAGCTGGTCCCGGGCGTCGTAGGTGTAGACGTTGGAGCCGACCTGGATGCGGTTGCCCGAGTCGTCGTAGCCGTACGCCGTGGTCGTGGTGCCGTTGTTCCAGGACGTCAGGCGGTTCGCCCAGTCGTAGGTGTAGGTGTTGGCCGAGGCCCCGGCGAGACCGGTGGTGGTCTTCGATGTTTCGTTGCCGTTGCTGTCGTAGCGGTAGGCAATGGAGGCAATGGTGGAGCCGCCGGGTGCGGTGAGGGTGTCGCTGGTGAGGCGGTGCAGGTGGTCGTAGCCGTAGGTGCGGACGTTGCCACCGGTGCCGTAGGTGATGGTGGTGGGCAGGGACAGGGAGTTGTAGCCGTAGGTCAGCTGGGTGCCGGTCGCCGGGTCGTTCAGGGTGGCCAGCCGGTCGGCGGTGTCGTAGCCGTAGCTGGTGGTGCCGGCCGCGTCCGTGCGGGAGGTGGGCAGGGAGTCGCCGTTGTAGGCGAACGAGCTGGATCCCGCGGCGCCGCCGGCCGTGAGCAGTTGGCCGCGGTCGTTGTAGGTGAACGATTCGTTGGTGGCCGCGGTGGTGGTGCCGATGGCGGCGGTGGCCGCGGTGAGCATGCGGTTGTCCGCGTCGTAGGTGAAGGATCGGGTGGCGGTGGCGGCATCGGCACCGGTGCCGGACGCCGAGGTGAGGTTGCCGAGGTTGTCGTAAGTCGTGGTGACGGTGACGCCGCCGGGCTGGGTCTGGGTGACCGGGCGGCCGTCTGCGTCGTAGGCGGTGGTGAAGGTGGAGTCGGCGGCGGTGGTGTAGCTGTAGGTCGAGGTCGTCACCGACGGCTCGATGGTGGATTCGGGCAGGTTCCAGGAGTTGTAGGTGTAGATGGTCGGGTTGCCGCGTCCGTCGGTGTATCGGGTGCCGTTGCCTACGGCGTCGTAGCCGAAGGAGGTGGTGATGGAGTGGGTGGCGCTGACGGGCTGGACCTCGCTGGTCACCTTGCCGAGCGCGTCACGGGTGTAGGTCGTGGTGTGGCTGCTGGGATCGGTGGCCGACATCAGGCGGCCGGCCGCGTCATACGTGGCGGACTGGGTGCTCAGAACTGTGGTGTGGTCGGTGTCCAGCGCCTGGACCTGGGTGGCGTCTCCGAGCTGGTCGTAGCCGACGGTGTTGCGAGTGCCGTCGGGGAGCGTGACCGCGGTCCTCCGGCCCTGCAGGTCGTAGGCGTACTGGGTGGTGTTCCCGGCCCCGTCGGTGATCTGGAGCCGCTCGCCGACGTTGTCGTACCCGTACGAGGTGGAGACCCCGTCCGGGCTGGTGGTGGAGGCGAGGAAGGCGCCGCCGGGGTTGCTGGTGGAGGCGGTGTAGGAGTTGGTCGTGGTGTAGGAGGCGGTGCTGGGGTACCGCTCGAGCATGGTGGAGGTCAGCTGACGGCCCAGGAAATCGTAGGTGGCCTGGGTCTGCGCCCCTGTGGGGTCAGTGACCGACAAGGCCTGGCCGTTGGTGTCGTACACGGTGTGGGTGACGCCGTTGTTGGCGTTGGTGACCTTGGCGACGTCGCCCAGCTGGTCGTACAGGTAGGAGGTGGCGTTGGTCAGCGGGTCGGTGACCTTGGTGACGTTGCCGCCCTTGTCGTACGTCCAGCTGGTGGTGGCGTTGCTGATCGGCGTGGTGGAGCCGGGCGGGGTGTAGGAGGGCAGGGTCTGGGCTGCCTTGCGGCCGTCGGCGTCGTAGGCGGTGACGACGGTGTTGCCGTCGGGGTCTTGTGTCTCGGCCTGTTCGCCGAAGGTGTCGTAGCCGACCGTGGTGGTCGGGTGGACCAGGCTCGGAGTGCCGCCGCCGGTTTCGGCGTTGACCGCGGGGGCGCTGGTCACGACGAGGTGTCCTGCCTCGTCGTAGGTGTAGTTGGTGACGTTGCTGTCCGGGTCGGTCATCGAGGTCGGCAGGCCGCGCTGATCGAGCTGCCAGCTGGTGGTGGCCTGGCTGGTCGAGGCGGTGGTGCCGCCGGTGCGGCCGGCGGAGTACAGGGCCGAGACCTCGCTCGCGCTCAGCGCCCGCGCATATGACTGCACATTGTTGACCTGGCCGTTGAGCGGGTTGGTGGTGTTGCCGTTGTACTTGCCGTCTCCGATCACGAAGGAGCGGGAGGCGTTCCACGGGCTGCTGTCGCTGCCGGTGGCGGCCTGGGAGCCGTTGACGTACAGGGTGCCGGTGGCGGTGGAGGCGTTGAAGACGTAGGTGAGCTGGGTCCAGGTGCCGGCTGTCGCGCTGTTGGACGCGGCCGTGATGGAGGAGCCGGTGGCGTTGGCGGTGTCGGTAGTGGCCAGGTTGACCGTCCACGTCTGGGTGCTGGCCTTGTAGCCGAGTGAGAAGGCGGTGGCGCTGGCGCCGAACGCGGCGGCGACCGTCTGGTCCGAGCCGGTGCCGCCGGAGGCGAGGTTGACCCAGGCGGTGACCGAGTAGGAGGAGGCGGTGTTGAACGCGGGCCCGTTGGTGGAGATCGACTCTCCCGCCGCGCCGGAGAACGAGGCCGCCCCGCTCGACCAGCTCACCCCGGTGGCGCTGAGGTTGCCGGTGTTGCCGGTGCCGGACTTGTCGGTGACGGTCGTGCCGGAGGTCTGCGTCAGCGGCCACCACACCACCGGGTGCCCGGAGCCGTCCTCCTGTACAGAGCTGCTGGTCAGGTGGCCCATCGGGTCATAGGTGAAGCTGGTGGTGTGGGTGGCACCGGTGGCGTCGGTGAGGGTGCTGGTGGCCACCTTGTCGTCGGGGGTGTAGGAGACGGTGGTGGTGCGGTCCACCCCGGTCGGGTCGACGGAGGTGGAGGTGGCACGGTCGGCGGCGTCGTAGACCGAGGTCGTGGTCGTGGCGCCGTTGTTGGTGACCTGCTGGGTCAGGTTTCCGGCCGCGTCGTAGGTGTTGGACTGCTGGACGAAGGTCTGCTTGCCCGTCGGGTCGGACTTGGTGATGGTCGCGGTCAGTCCGTTGTCGGTATACGTGTAGGAGGTGGTGTTGCCCATCGAGTCGGTGATGGACTGCAGCCGCCCCGCGGCGTCGTAGGTGCGGGAGGATTCCACCAGGTCCTGCGCGGTCGAGGGGTTGACCGGGTCGCCGGTGTAGCTCTTCAGCGTCTGGCTCAGCAGATGACCGTTCGCGTCATAGGCGTAGGCGAGGGTGTTGCCGTTCGGGTCCTGCACCGTGGCCTGGTTGCCGTAACCGTCGTAGGTGTAGGTGGTGACCCCGCCGGCCGCGTCCGTGCCGGTGGACAACTGGTCGTAGCTGTTGTACGTCGACGACACGGTCCGGGAGGCGTCACCGCCGCTGCGGTCGGCCACCGTCTGTGAGGTGACGTTCCCGTCCGCGTCGTACACGGTGGTGGTCTGCGCCTGGTGGACGGCGCCGGTGACCCGGTCGGTCACCGACGGGTCCGTCTCGGAGGTGACCTGCGAGACGCCGTCGTAGGCGTACGAGGTGGTCAGGCCGTTCGGGTAGCTGTTGGAGGTGACCGACTTGGTCAGGATCCGGCCGATGTTGTCGTAGGTGAACTTCGTGACCTGGCCGTCCGGGTCGGTGATCGAGGCGATGTCACCGTCCTTGAAGTACACGATCGTCGTGGTCGCCCCGCCGGGGGACACCGTCTTGTACGGCAGGCCCTTGGGGGCGTAGCCGCTGTCCGCCGCGGCGATGGTGGTGCCGTCGGTGTAGGAGATCGTGGTGGTACGCCCGTTCGGGAAGCCCGCCACCGCCGGAGTCGTCACCCCGGTGCGGTTGCCGGAGGAGTCGTAGCTGTAGGAGGTCAGGTAGGTGTTGTCGGTCGCCGATGCCGAACGACCGTCCCGGGACGTGGCCACCAGGTCGTTCTGGGCGTTCGGGGACAGCTGCGTCGAGGTGTCGTCCGGCAGGTAGGTCATGTAGGAGGTCGAGCACTTCTGCCCGGCCTGGTTCTGGCAGGTGCTCGTCGAGACCGTGTTGCCGCGCACGTCGTGACCGGTGGTGGTCACATCGCCGTCCGGGTTGGTGACGGTGTGCTGGAAGCCGCCGGTGTCGTAACCGTAGGACGTCTTGTTCCCGAGCCCGTCGATCTGGTCGACCAGCCGGTCACCGTTCCACAGGTCGTACTGGTAGGTGTCCGTCTTGCTGCCCGGGTCGGTGACCTTGACCGTCTCCAGCGGAGTCAGCCCGCCCGACTGCTGGCCCGCCGCATAGTGCGCGGCGTCGTCCTGGCCGCTCAGCTGAGTGTTGTAGAAGGCGACCTCGGCGATCGAGCCGGGGAAGTAGCCGAGGGTGTTGGTGGGGTGGTTGGCCCAGTTGCCGCCTGCGGCGCCGGCGCCGACGTAGGTGTACCCCTGGCCCGTCGCCGACAGCGTGCCGGAGGTGCTTCCGGCCTTGTTGCCATCCAGATACAGAACCTGTGCGTTGGTCGAGGCGGCCAGGATGACGTGGTGCCACTTGCCGTCGTTGACCAAAGCGCTGGTGACCATCTGCGAGGAGGTCCCGTTGCTGTCCCAGAACTTTGCGTGCAGTTTTCCGTCGGTTCCCACATACAGTGCCGGGTCGTAACCTCCGCAGCCGACCGGGTTGTTACCGATCGCGCACTGCTCCTGGCCGACGAGCACACCACCAGCGGTATTGCCCGACGGCATGTTGAACCACATCTCCACCGAGTTCGGGCCCGTCGTCACGGTGCTGGTGGCTGAAGGCAGTTGCAGGTAGGACGAGGTGCCGTTGAACCGTGCCGCGGTCTGGTCCGAAAACGGGCCGGACGCACCGAGCGTGACATTGCTGTACGTCGCTGGTCCGGAGTTGACCTCGTCGACCGCCTGGGAGGCACCGGCCGGCTCACCCAGCCGGTAGTAGGTGGTGGGTCCCGCTCCCAGCACGGCGCCGCGGTAGACCTGGCTCGAGCCCGACACGGTGGGCGCCGCCATCGACCACGATCCACCGTTCTCGTCCGTCAGGTGCGTGACCGCACCCGTGACCGGGTCGTAGCCGACCGACGCGTACGCCTTGCCCGACGGCCGCGTCACCGAGCTCATCAGGCTGGCCGCCGTCGTACCCGCCTTGTACAGCATCGACACGTCCGCCTGGACCAGCGGCCGGCCGAAGTACGCCGCGTCCCCGATCGAACCATTGAAGTAGGTGGCGTAGATGGTGGAGGAGTTCTGATGCGGCTCGTCGGGCCATGTGGAGCCGAGGTAGCCGGTGCCCAGGTAGGGGTGGGTGAACAGCCATGGCATGTTGCCGGTGAAACCGAAGGAGCCGTATCCGGCGGCGGTGCCGACCTGCTTGCTGTCCAACCACATGGTCTGCGTGGTCCAGGAGCCGGCCAGCACCACGTGGTGCCACTTGCCGTCCGCAACCGATGCCGAGCTGGTGATCGGCGTGGTGGTGCTTCCGTACCAGAACAGGCCGTTGAGTTTGCCGTCACTGCCCACGTACAGCGCCGGAGTGAAGTCGCCCTGGGTGGCACTCGGCTCGATCGGCATGTCGGAGTAGGAGAACAGCACGCCCGCGGACGCCGTGGACGTCTTGAACCAGAGCGAGATCGTCTGTGACGAGGAGTTGGCGAGGTTGAGGTTCGGCAGTGCGACATAGGACGACGACCCGTTGAAGCCGGCCGCAGTGGCGCTGCTGCCCATGAGAGGACCCGGCTGGCCGAGCGTCACGTTGTTGTAGGTGCCAGCGTCATTGCCTTCCTGGGCGAGCACCGCACTGTTCGCCGTGGTGGTTCCCGAGGATTCGGTGAGCGGCCAGAACGAGTGCGGGCCCTCGTCCAGCGTCTCGTTGTAGTACTGCGAACCCGAGGCGTAGCCATACTGGGTGCAACCCGTGGTGTCCACCGGGGAGCACACCTTCGTCAGCTGGTCTCCGCTGTAGCTGTAGGTCCAGGTCAGCGCGGTCGACGAGTTCCCCGCGGTCACCGGGTCGGTCGAGACCGTGGCCGCATGCGCACTTTTCGCACCAGACGGTGTGGACCAGGTCAGGTGAAGCGCCCGACCCGAGGCCACCGATGTCACGGTCGTGATCTCGCCGGAGGACCAGGTGAAGTTCTCCGCCCGGCCATTGGCGTCAGTGATCGACGTGATCCCGTACGCGCCCGAGCCGAGCGACTGGGTGAAGCTGTACACCGTCGCGTTCTTGTCGGTCAGCGAGTAGCCACCGGTCACGCTCTTGAAGGTGGCGAACCGGCCCTGCGGAGGTGAGAACGAACCGTCGGAGTTCTTCCCGTACCCGATGACCGACCCGTCCGGATAGGTCACCTGCACACTCGAGACCGCACCCGACGAGTCGTACTGCTCCGTCGCCCTCGCGTCGAACACGGTCGACCAACCCGCTCCGAAGGCTCCCGCGGTGCGCGGGTCACGTGAGTTGTAGTCGCGCACCACCGACAGCGAGGGACCAGGCGTGGCCACGTTCGCATCCGTGGCCGAGGTGGTGTAGTTCCCGATCGCAGGGCTGTAGCCGTGACCGTCCGTGTTCTGCGACAGGCCCGAGGTGACCACCGGCTGCGGCACCTGCGTCGTCATGGCCTGCCAGTTCGGCCCCGACGACCAGTTGGTGCCGTCGGTGCACTCCACGAACCAGTAGTAGGTCTTGCCCCAGGTCAGCTTCCCGGCCGGGACGTTGTAGTAGTTCGCCGTGATCGTGCCGGAATCGACGATCTTGTTGCCCGAGGTGTCGTAGACCTGGAAGTCGTACTTCGGGTTCACGCCGAGGTTTCCGTCGACCTGCCCCGTCGCGGACAGCTGCGGGGTCAGCGTCTGCACCGGAGCGTTGTTCGGCGGGCTCGAACTCACGATCTCGGGAAGCACCGCGCCGGTGTACGTCAGCGCGAGATACGGCTGATAGCCGACGTCGTAGACCGACCCGAACTGCTTCCAGTGCAGAGTGTCCGTCGTTGAGGCGTAGACAGCCAGACCGTAGTCGTTGGTGGCGCCGGACGCCGACGCCCAGGTGTTGAACTGGCTCGTCGACAGGTTTACGGCAACCCAGTTGCCGGTCGACAGGTTTCCGCCGGTGTTACCGCACGCGTTCGAGACCGTCGGCGTGGCACTGCCGATCGAGGAACCGTAGGAGGGCCCGGGATAGGAAGTCACCTGCGACGGCGTCCAGGCCTTTGTCACCGGGGCGACGTCCAGCCGCTCAGCGGTGCACGTCGACGCCCACACGTCATACAGGTTCAGTGTCGCCGCGGAGATCGACACCTTCGAGCCGTCCAGGCCGAGAGCAGGGAAAGAGAGGTAGGAGACGGCGTCGTGCGTGCCGGAATCGTAGGAGCCGATCTTGATGACGGCTTCCATGGAGTGGTCGCCCGGGTTCTGCGACTCCGCGTAGGTCGTGGTCGCCTGCGCGTTGTCGTAGGACGGGTCCACCGTCACGGGGAAGACTCGCCCCGCCGCGTGCAGCCATGCCGGGTCCAGCGTCACCACCAGCGCGGTACGGCCGTGCTGACGCGTGAGTCGGTAGCTGACGGCGTGAGTGGTGGCGCGCTCCCCGGACTTCGGGTTGACCTTCGAGTCGTATGCGTAAGCCGGCGGGATCTCGCCGGCCCGCTTGCCCGTGGCGTCCCGCAACTCGATGGATCCGTCCTTGGCCAGGACAGGCGTCAGGCCCTTCAGGCCGAGCGGGAACGTCCAGGAGTTGGCCGCGCTCGCTGCGTGCAGGACGATCGATTCCTTCATGCCGACCGCGGTCGGCTGGAGCACCAAGTCCGTCTCGGGCAGGACGTGGGGGTAGGCCACCGACGAGCCGGACACCTGCGATACCGCCGATGCGGCACCCTGCAGGCCGTAGGAGAAGACGCTCCCGCTCCCGCCGCCCACTCGCGCCAACCCGGAGTCGGCCGCGGACGACGCGAAGTCCACCCCGATCGAGTTCGCCTTCTCATGCCAGCGTCCGTCCGAGCCACGCTGCACGCTGGTATTGATCGGCTGCCAGTTCCCCGCCGCATCCCGGTAGTTGATCGGGCCCTGGGCCAGCCTCCGGGTGTAGGAACCGTCCGCGTTCCGGTAGTAGTCCGACGTCGCAGTCGACTTCGATGCCACACGCTTGCTCGTCCTGGCGTCGAAACCCCGGACAACGGCGCTCGCCCCCTTGGACGCCTTCCTCGCGTATGGGGCGTACGCCGGCAGTTCGCCCTTACCCCGCCCAGGTCTGTGACCGGCACCTCGTCCAGACCGTGTCGACGCGGCCGATGCGTAGTGGCCCCGTCCCGCCGCCGTACCCGACGCCTGCCGCGGCAGATGTCCCCACCGCGGCGACACGGGGTCCTTCATCCAGGCCGCGACATCCGACAGCGTCGGCATCGACAGCGCGGGCCAGCCCCGGTCCACAGCCGGTGCGTCCTGGCCCGTCAGCACCACCGCCAGTCCCGCCAACGCCAGCACCGAGGCGGCTCGCCCGAGGCGACGCTGCAGTCGTATCCACCGGGCAGAGCGGCGGAACGGGCGAGAGCGCATGACAACTCCCAGAAGGATCGGCACGAAAGTCAGCCGAGGATCCTGGAAATGATCAGCGCATCGCCAGAGGGTGCGTCATGTCTAAATCAAGCCTTTACGATCAAGCCACTGACCTGTGCACTTACGTCATCATGCAGCAGTTCCACGCCACTTGGTCACATTTTCGTCGCATCCTTCACGACATGGGCCACCGCAACGCGTGCGCCCGCTGCACCGGAGAGCACCGCGACATTGCGCAGTACACGGCCCCCTCCTACCACCACAAAGCGGACCTTGGGATTCCGCGGGGCCACCTGCTCCACCGCCGCGGTCTGTGTGTCCCCTACAGCGAGCACCACGTCGCAGTGCCGCTGCACCAAGGTATTCACATACGGCACCGCGTTCGCCACCGCCGCCGGCCCGAACACAGGCAACGAAGACACCTTCGTGTGCGTGGCAAGCGACGCATCCTCCATCCCGGCCCACACCACAGCCGCCCGCGAACCCCTCACGCCGTGACTGTCGGTCAGCAAACAAGCATCGGATGCGCTGTACTGCCGGGCTCTCGGCGCCGTACCCCCGCCACCTGTGGCCAGCAGTCCGCCCACCACGCCCCCGGCCAGCACCACGACGCCGATCCCACCCCACACCAAGACCTTGCGTTGCACCACAGCCACCTTTCAGTGGACGTTAAGTCCGATCTTTCTCGGTTCGTGATCGCTCGATCGTGGTACTGATCGCCAGGTCGACCACTTACTGGGCATGTCCATGCTGTGA
>NZ_JBSFIH010000105.1:0-12552 GCF_053597455.1 Streptomyces sp. NPDC001393 | reverse complement strand
GACGTCGAACACCTCTCTCAACGGAACGGGAGCCTCGTGCGTTGCGGGCGCCGGCCTCGTCACCCATCCGGTGGCCGCTCTGAAAGAGCTCAATGGGTCCAAACGCTGCGACGCACGCTGTCTTAGCGCCCGCAGGAGCATGCTGCGAATGCTCCTGCTGAGGCACGCCGAGCGTTATCCTGCACGCGTTCAGCCGTTCTTAGATGCTACCCAAACCTGCCTCTGGCTCGTACTCCTGTATGGGGAGAAGTCGAAGTCACCATAGAGATCTTCAATCTTCCAACCAGCCCGGCTCAACTCGATAGCGAACTGGTGTGGAGGAATGTAAACGCGGTGCAGCGGCGGAAGGTGGAATCTGCTGACCATCGACCCGTTATCGAGGTACTCCAGCACGCCATGGTATGCGGTCAAAAGGCGCTCGGCGTCTAGGACTGTTTCGTTGAGATATAAGACGAAATCAGCAGTGCGCTTCTGTTCGACGGGAATCCTATCGTACTTCAGGAGACTTTCCCGGCTCGTATTCGCTGCATCGAAAACAAGGAATCCCCCGACCTGCGTGTTGCGCAGCGCATTACGAAAGACGCGAACTCGATGTTCTGAATCAAGGATGTGGTTGAAGGTGTTAAGCGAAGAATACGAAAGCCGAGCCGGTTCCCTGAGCGTGTAATCGGCAAGGTCCGACTGAAGTAGCTCCACCTTACCCGTCAGTGCTTCCGCGCAGCGGCGTAGGGACTCCGGGGAGATGTCCACGCCTATGTCCGGAAGGCTTGCGGAAGCCACCCGACCGTCACCGATGCCGAGGTCCACGGCAGGTCTGCCATATTTTTCTACGAGCGACTTATAGAATTCAGCGTCGTCGGCCGGTGTCCACATTGAGCGGATCCTCACCCATGCGTCGAATTCTTCAGTGGTCTGCTTTGGCTGCGACAAGCTTCGCTCCTTTTCGCGAGGTGAGAGCCGCTGCCGTCAGGGCCGCAGCGATGAGGAGGACACCGGTGCCGACGAGGATAGGGGTGGGGCCTAGGACCACACCCAGCGCGCCTGCGGCAGCGATACCGACTGGCTGGGCGCCGTTGAGTACCGCTGAGTAGTAGATATTGACTGTGCTGAAGCTGCGCCGGCTCAGTGTTGTCTGGAGGATCGTTTGCACAACCGAGGTGTAGGGGGCGAAAACGAGACCGCCAAGCAGAAGGCCCGCAATGACGACTGGCAGATTAGGTGCTAGTCCGACGATGACAGTGGCTGCTCCCCAGCCGAAGATAATGAACGCCGCCCAACCATGCCGCGCCAGACTTTGCCTCGTGCCGACTATCAGTGCAGTGAAGGCCGACCCTACACCCACTGCCGACCAGGCATAGCCGAGGCTCCGTGCCGCCTCAGTGCCACTCATCTGGAAGTCCTCGATGAGCTTGAGCGGGAGCTGCACGACCATCGGGCCATACAGTGCGTAAAACACCCCTGTCATTGCTACAAGGATCCACGCGCGTGTTCGTGCACCCATATGTTCCTCGGCTTCCGGGACTGCTTCATCCTGCAGAGAAGCCGCAGCTGCCGACGTAACGCTCCCCTTGCTGACCGAGAGCACAGCGCTGAGCACGCTCAGGTAAGACAGACCGTCCAAGATGACAACGGGGCCAGCGCCGATGGTTGCAATAAGCGTTCCGCCGACAGCCGGCCCGGCGATGACGCTGACCTGGGTGACCGTCGAGAACAGAGAGTTCGCTGCGAACCGGTGTTTCTCGTCGGCGGAATTCCGAATGGCTGACTGCCAAGAGGCCCGCCCGAAAGCCCCGGAAAGACTTGCGAAAGACAGAAATACTAGGAAAAGCGGGAACGACAGCAGGTCTCCGATATAGAAAACACCGGACAGTGTGAGGAAAAAGCACTTGTTCACACTGTTGATGAGCGTGAGCCGGTCCGGAGTAACCTTAGACAGCCGGTGGCTGAAAATGAGACTCAGCACCACGCCAGGGGCCAGGTAGACGATCGTGACGGCCGAGATCGCGAGCGACTTACTCGAAGGAGCCAGTTGAGAGGCGATCCACACGATGGCGATCTCGTCCATGGACGCGGCCAAGGCGTACGGAAGATATCCTAGTATGAGACGTCTAATCTTCCTGTTGGCCAGAGCTGCTCGGTAACCCGAACCTTGCTGATTCGCGGCCACTCTAGTTGTTGCTTGCTGGCCCAAAGTGGTTCACCCTATCAGCGCGCAGTGCAGTCGCAGACGCAGCGAAAGCCGATTTCAAAATGCCGGTCGAAGAGAAGGTCCCTCCCCCTGAATGATGCCGAAACCTGTTCCGGAAGGGAGGTCCAGGCGCCACCCTTGATCACGGCGTATGACGTTGGATCATAGATGACGTCGACTGCGTCCCGGGACCCGTCGCCGGGATCCGCTGGCCTTCCGGAGGACGCTGAGGCGGTCCATTCCCATGCATTTCCGCTCATGTCGTATACGCCGAATGGGGAGGCTCCTCGGAGAGCCACCGGCACGGTGGTTACCGGTGTAGGACCGTCCAACAAGCTCAGCAGGTACTTGCGCCACTGCCCGATGGTTTCCCAGCCGAGAGTCCCGTCGAGGTGATCCACGCAGTGCGCAGCTGCCGGGTCGAAGTGATCGCCCCAAGGAAACGGAGTGCCGTCGGGTCCTTGGGCGGCTCGCTGCCACTCAGACTCCAGGGGGAGTCGCTTGCCAGCCCACCGTGCGTACGCGTAGGCGTCAAACCAGTCCACGCCAGTCACTGGGTGATCCGGAGCTACGCGGTCGTCCGTCAGCGTGTTTCGCCAGTGGATTTTCCCGGCAGCCTCGCTCGGATGACAGAACTCGTGAGTGATGGCTGCTTCGCTTGAGGAGAAGGCGTCGTACTCGGCTACGGTCACTGGGAGCCGGTCGATGTGGAAAGCCTCGACATGAACTGATGTAGTGGGGTCGTCTTTCCAGTCGAAGAGAAGGTCCCGGGCCTTCCAAACTGGAGGAACCCCCATGGTCACCCGTCCCGCTGGCACAAGTGCCATGTTGTCGTGATCATGGCGGGCGTGGCTGCTGGTCCGGATACCTGCCTCGTAGATTTTTGGCACGGAGTCCGGCTCCTGACGACCTTCGGGGAAGATCTCCATTTCTAGCTCTTCCAGTCGCCTAGGCGACTGGCTTTCGCGGGACACTATGGACTGGATTGCCTCCAGCGCCACGGCGTGGCCGATTCCTACGGGCTTACCACTGTGATGTGTAATCCTTTTGCTGGCCTCACCGACGATGAGAATCAGATCCCCCAGGGCTTCTTCGTCCCCGATGACTCCCGCGACCTGGAGGGCTTCAAAAGCGACGAAGTCGTCATAGTCATGGGTCAACCAGCGCGCCAACTTACGCGTCGCTTCATGCGTCGGCGCAACGTGCGCCAGACGCCTGAGGACGGCGACACGAACCCACGGCCACGGGTGCATGGCTCCCACCGGAGCCAAGTCAGAGGCATCTGCTGACTGAGCCGATGCGATAGCAGCCACGTAGTCGTGTACCTGGTTGCGTACTTCCGCGTGGCTGAGCGCCGGCCTCAGGGCTGATTCGTCGATCTTCTGAATGTCGGAAAGGCGACTCAAGACAGCTGCTCCTGTCGCAGATGTGGAGGGGCGCGCGACTTTAGACGCGCGCCCCTCTAACTTCTTGTCTTTACCACTTCCCTGCGTCCGGCAGGCTCTTCTTCAGGGCGCGACCGGACTGGGCCTTTTCCCACTTGGACCCGTACGACATATGAAACCACCTCCCCTCTAACCATTTCCCATGATCCTAAAAAGAGAGACGAGAGAGCGAAAGAGGGGTCTTGGTGATTGACGCGAAGGTGCCTCTTGACGGTTCAACGAAGTGCTGATAGCCGCCACTTGGAATGTCGCTTTATGCCCTTTCCGTCGCTGCCGCAGCGGCGCCGCGGCGACGAACGAGTGGCCGGCCGGGCGCAGCTGAGATGGCGCGGCAGTGCGATACACGACATGTCGCGGACTGCGGTAGGTGAACCGTGGCGCCTATCTCGCTCGGCCCATCAGGGGACCTGTGTCGTCGCCGACTGCAAGCCGCTTCTTGCTAAGCCCGAAGCGTGGCCCAGTCCGTGCCTCGCTGGCGCTCTCCCTCGCGCGCGAGCAAGAGCCAGATGCACGGTCTGCCGCATCACGCTCAACGACGAGGCCGGCAAGCCAGCGCTGCGGTGGAAGTTCACCAACGCCTGGCCCAAGCAGTACTCGGCACCCTCACTCAGCGCAACCTCCACCGAGGTTGCCATCGAGGAACTGGTGCTAGTAGGACTCCGTTAGGTCTGTCTTGATCTTGGCGTGGTCCTGCCGGGCAGAGGTCGGTGGCAGGTGGTGCAGATGCCGGTCCAGCAGTTCAGCAGGTCCTGAAGGGTGTCGAGGGTCTGGTAGAGGGTGAGTCCGGTGTGTCGGCTTTTGGGCTCAGCCGCTGTTCGGTGAGGAAGGCGTGGGCGGCGGTGACCAGGGTGGCGTGGTGGTGCCAGCCCGGCCAGGAGCGGCCTTCGAAGTGGTCCAGGCCCAGGCCGTGCTTGAGTTCTCGGTAGTCGTGCTCGATGCGCCAGCGGATCTTCGCCAGGCGGACCAGCTCCGGGATCGGGATGTCGTCGGGCAGGTCGGACAGCCACAGGCGGGTCGGCTTGTCCTCGCCGTCGGGCCATTCGGCCAGCAACCACACCTCGGGTAGGACGCCGTCCCACCGGCCGTGCTCGGCCACCGCGGCTGCCTGAGCCAGGCGACGCGGACGCACACCAGCCGGCCGGACCTGCACCGTGAGGAAGTGGGAGGTCATCGGGGAGCGGGAGCCTTCCCGCCAGGTCACCTCGCTGAAGGCGTCCCGTCCGGCGGCCGCAGCCAGTTCCGCCACCGGCACCGGCGGCCGGCGGTAGCGGGGCACCGGCCGTTGCCGGACCAGGCCGGGGCGGCGGGCACCGCGTCATGCGGCTGGACGGTCAGATCGCCGCGGATGCCGACGACATAACGGATCTCCCGCTCGACCAGCGCTGCGCGGAAGTCCGCGTTCTGGCCGTAGCCGGCGTCCGCCACCACGAGCGGCGGCACCAGCTGCCAGGTGGCCAGTTCGTCCAGGGCGTCCAGTGCCAGACGCCACTTCTCCCGGTGTCCGACGTCCTTGGGGACGCCGGTCTGCCGTCGCCGGACGGCGTCATCGGCCCACTCCTTGGGCAGGAACAGCCGCCAGTTCAGCGGGCACGAGGCCGTGTCGGAGACCGCGTGGACACTGACCGCGACCTGGCAATTGGCCTGCTTGCCCAGCGCACCGCAGTACTGGGGAGCAACCCCGACCGACATCCTGCCGTCCTTGGGGAACGACACGTCATCGACCGCCCAGGCGTCCGCGCCGATCTGCGGCACCAGCCGCTTGGCGATCCGCCGGCGTACCGGCACCGGATCCCACGTGGACTGGTTCACGAACTGCTGCAGGTTCTGCTCGTTGCCGTCCGGCAGCCGCGAGGCCATGGCCTGGATGGAATTGCGGCGGCCGTCCATCATCAGTCCCCGCAAATAGCAGTCGCCCTTGGCCCGCTGGTCCTTGCGCGGTATCGAGGCGAACACGTCCGCCACGAATAACGCCAACTTCGCCCGAACACGATTGACTTCATGTGCGTCCACACAGTCCTCATGCCCCTCAACATTGCAGGCAGACAGACCTACTGAGTTCTTCGGGTTGTTGTCGGGGGTGGTGACGCGTGGTGATCCCTGCGGTAGGCCGGTGGTATGCGGTATGCGCAGGGTGGTGGGCTGACCGCGGAGCGGCGGCAATTTCGCGAGCGGATCCGGTACGAGGCCGGTGAGCGGTTCACTCGCGGTGAGAGAACCGCAGTGATCGCGAAGGACCTGCGGGTCAGTGAGCGGTCGGTGGAACGCTGGCGTCGTGCCTGGCGGGAGGGCGGGATGGACGCGCTCGCCTCTGCCGGGCCGCCGAAACTGCCCAAGCTGTCCGACGAGCAGTTCGCCGAGCTGGAGCAGGAGTTGGCGGCGGGGCCGGCCGTGCACGGCTGGGAGGACCAACGGTGGACCCTGGCCCGGATCAGAGTGCTGATCGCCAGGCAGTTCAGGCTGGACTGCTCCTCGGCGGCGGTGTGGCGGCTGCTGCACCGGCACGGCTGGTCCTGGCAGTGTCCCGCCCGCCGGGCCCTCGAACGCACCGAAGCCGCCGTGGGCTTGTGGAAGAAGGATGTGTGGCCGCAGGCGGAATGACTGCGGCGGCGCTGGGGGCGTACATCGTCTTCGAGGACGAGGCCGGGTTCTCGATGACACCACCGCGCGCCCGCACCTGGGGCCGGCGTGGACACACGCCAGTCGTGCGGGTGCGGGGCCGGTCCTGGCGCCGCTGGTCGATCGCGGCGAAGTGCTGTTACAAGCCCGGTGAGACATCCCGGCTGATCTACCGGCCGCGCCGCCACCGCAAGCACCGGGGCAAAGGACGCGACACCTTCGCCTGGAGCGATTACCGCGACCTGGTCGTGCGTGCCCACATCCAGCTCCAGGCTCCCATCGTGCTGATCTGGGACAATCTCAACACCCACCGGGCCGCCGGGATGCGCGAGTACGCCGCCGCACACGACTGGCTCACCATCATGCAACTGCCCTCCTACGCACCGGATGTGAACCCGGTCGAGGGCATCTGGTCGCTGTTACGGCGCGGCCCGCTGGCCAACACCGCCTTCACTGACGACGAGCACCTCGAACGCACCCTCCGCAGAGGTCTGCGCCACATCCAACTCCGCCCCGACCTGATCGACGGCTGCCTCACCGGCACCGGACTCACACTCACCCCGCCGCCGACAACAACCCGAAGAGATCAGAAACGGAGTCCTACTAGTGCCGCTCCGCACAAGTCCGTGGAGGATCTGACAGCGGCATCGCGTGGGGAGTCGGCACTGCGCAGGCTGCTGCTCGTCTTCGGCGGCTTCGGCATCGGGTGGGTGACTACGACGATCGTTCGCTACGTCTACCCGCCACCGAAATGGTGGACATCGAAGGAGCCCTCAGCGCCGAGTGACGCTGCGGTGGTCAGTGGGCTTCGTCGGTGGCGAAGTCGGGCAGTTCGGTGGACAGCAGCTCCTCGGCGCCGTGGTCGAGGAGCTTTTGCATCTGGTTGGAGCGGGGCAGCATGGTCTGCTCGTAGGCGTGGATGGCGTCGTCGATGTTGTTGTTCGCGATGGCGAGGGCGAGTTCGCAGGCGTCGAGCATGGCGAGGTTGACGCCGACGCCGAGCGGGGGCATGAGGTGGGCGGCGTCGCCGAGCAGGGTGATGGTGGAGTTGTGCTCCCAGGTGTGGGGGACGGGCAGGGCGTAGATGGGGCGGTCGACGTAGAGGCCGTCGTTGTCGGTGATCAGGCGCCGCAGGCGGGGTGACCAGTCGCGGTAACGCTCCAGGAGGAGTGCGCGGATGCCGTCGGTGTCCTGGGTGGTCAGACCGTGGGCGGGGATCCAGTCTGCGGGGACGCGCTGGATGATGTAGACGCGGATGTGGTCGCCGCTGTTGCGCTGGGCGAACAGGCCGCGGTCGCCGTCGGCTGCTGCGGCGCCGCCCTGGCCGACGAGTTCGGCTATGCGGGGGTGCTGGTCTTCGACGTCGTGGAACCAGGCTTCGAGGAAGCTGACGCCGCTGTACTGGGGGGTGGCCTGTGAGACTGCGCGGCGGACCTTGGACCAGGCGCCGTCGGCCCCGATGACGAGGTCGGCTTCGATGGTGGTGCCGTCGGTGAAGTGAAGTTGCCGGGGTCCCTCCGTGGGGCCGTCCACGGCCTGGATGGTGTGGCTCCAGCGCACGGTGCCGGGCTGAAGCGAGTTGAGGAGGAGGTCGCGCAGCTGGCCGCGGTCGATCTCCGGCTTGAAGCGTTCGCCCTCTTCGGGGGTGTGGTGGAAGAGGGTAGTGCCGGCCGGGTCCATCTGGCGCATCTCCTGCCCTTCGGGGCGGGACAGTTGGAAGAATTCCTCCAGCAGTCCGGCTTCGCGCAGGGCGATCTGGCCGTTGTCCTCGTGCAGGTCGAGGGTGCCGCCCTGGTTGCGGGTGTCGGGACCGGTTTCGTGGTCGTAGACGGTGGCGGTGATGCCGTGCCGCTGGAGGATGCGGGCGCAGGTCAGTCCGCCGGGACCGGCGCCGATGATCGCGATGCGGGGGGTGGGAGTGGTGTTCATGGTGCTGCTCCGTTCGTCGCACGGCACTGTGGTGCCGTGTGCCGGGGGGTCAGTTGGCCGTGCTGGCGGGGGGAGCGGGGGATGCAGGCGCGGACATGGCTGATCAATCCTTTCGGACATGGGGAGCGAAGAAGGGCGGCCGGGCAGTGCCCCGCAACCGTTACCCCAGAAGAGCACACCAACTCATTAAGTGCAACGACTCAACTTTTGGAGTTGTGCAACCTGGGTAGGTAGGCTCGTGGATATGACCGAGACCGGCCCCGCGCCCGCGCCGATGGGGCGTCGTGAGCGCAAGAAGGCTGCCACCCGCCAGGCCATCGCCGATGCCGCCCTGCGCCTGTTCCTGGAGCGCGGATACGACGACGTCGGCATCCGCGAGATCGCGGATGCCGCCGACGTGTCCACCACCACGTTGTTCAAGCACTTCCCGGTCAAGGAGGCCCTGGTCTTCGACGAGGACGCCGACCAGGAGGCCCGGCTGCTCGCTGCCGTACGAGAACGCCCTGAGGGCCAGTCGATCCCCGCGGCTCTGCGCGAGCACGCGCTGCGCTACCGCGTGGCCGCCGCGGACAGCGATGCCCGCTTCACGGCCTTCGTCGACCTGGTGAACGGTACTCCGGCACTGCGGGACTACCGCCAGGGCATGTGGCTGCGCCACACCGTCGCCCTGGCCCAGGTCATCGCGGAGGAGAGCGGCCTGCCCGCAGAAGATCCCGTCTGCACCGCTCTGGCCCACTTCGCCCTCGAAGCCCCCCGTGCCGCCCGCGGGCACGACGATCCCCGTCAGGCCATCACCCGCGCCTTCGACCTCCTCGAGAGCGGCTGGCACGCCCTCGCCCCTGGCCGATGAGCCACGCCGCCGCGCCCCACCGGGCAGCACAGTGATCATCGGTTCATGAGGGCCTCTGGTCGGGGCGGACGGGCGAGGTGCCGGGCGTGGACGCGGTGGCGGTGGAACTGGACGAGGCGGTGCGCGAGCGCCTGACAAGGGTGGCTGCCTCGGCAAAAGCGCAGGTGAGACAAGTTCTCCGGGCTCGGATCATACTGGCCGCCGCCGAGGGCTTGAGCAATGCTGCCATCGCGCGGGAGCTGACGGTCGCCGTGAACACGGTCCGCAAGTGGCGTGGCCGATTCGCACTCCAGGGGCCGGACGGGCTCAAGGACGCCGACCGCTCGGGACGTCCCAAGACCTACGGCCCCGACGTGCGGGTGGCGATCGTGGCGGCGGCCACCAGCGCGCCCCCGCACCCGGAGGCGACCTGGTCGCACCGCACGATCGCCGCCCAGGTCGCCGGCACTGTCTTCGCCGCCATCTCCGCCTCCCAAGTCGGCCGGATCCTGGCGGACTTGGACCTCAAGCCGCACCGGGTCCGCGGCTGGCTCACCCGCCGCGACACCCCGGACTTCTGGGAACGTGCCGCGGACGTGTGCGCCCTTTACCGCAACCCGCCCCCCGGCGCCGTGGTCCTGTCCATCGACGAGAAGACCGCGATCGCCGCTCGCTCCCGGCGGCACCCTGGCCGCCCCGCCCGGCCCGGCGAGCCCGCCCGCGAGGAGTTCGAGTACCGCCGCCACGGCACTGCATCCCTGGTCGCCGCCCTGGACGTGCGCACCGGCGAGGTCCTCACCGAGGTCATCGCCCGCAATGATGCGGTGACCTTCACTGCCTTCCTCGACCAGCTCGACGCGGCCATCGCCCCAGGCCAGGACATTCACGTGGTCCTGGACAACGGCTCCTCCCACACCGCCAAACACACCAAGAAGTGGCTGGCCGCGCACCCCCGCTGGACCGTGCACTGGACCCCGCCGCACGCCTCCTGGTTGAACCAAATCGAGCTGTACTTCTCCGCCATGACCCGCAGAGTCCTGCGCCACGGCGACTTCTCCAGCCGCGACGACCTCATCGACAAACTGGATACCTACGTCATCGGCTGCAACGAAACCGCGAAGCCATACAAGTGGGCCTACGACGGCACCCCGCTCAAGGCCACCTGATCAGCCCCCACGCCCCTCCACGGACTTGCGCGGAGCGGCACTAGTCGTGGAGAGCTTCGAGCTGGACGCCGTGTAAGCACCGCCGCACACCGGCCGCCCCCGCCACTCCTCGACATCTACCGGCCCCTCGACGGCTCCCCGGGGGCCGCCGTGATCCCGGCCCAGCGCAAGGCCCGCCGCGAGTACGCGAACCGCGTGAACGCCCTCGGGGCCGAGACCCCGAAGCAAGCCGTCAGAGCTTCAAGATCATCCCGTG
The DNA here is from genome assembly GCF_053597455.1 of Streptomyces sp. NPDC001393. Lineage (NCBI taxonomy): Bacteria > Bacillati > Actinomycetota > Actinomycetes > Kitasatosporales > Streptomycetaceae > Streptomyces > Streptomyces sp. NPDC001393. The sequence continues at coordinate 2,123 of NZ_JBSFIH010000105.1, read as the reverse complement.
GCCCCTTTTGGGCTTACCTCGGCCATCCCCCCGGTAGGGCAGTTGCGGTTGGCGGACTTCGCGGAGTCGGTGCCGTGGCGGGATGTCCGGTCGGTACACGGGATGACCCACCACTCGGGTAAGTACTCGTCGGCGACGACGGGCGGGCACGTGGTCAGGATTCACCATCATCGAAAGGTCCCGCCCACTCACCGCCACGGACCAGGGCAAGGTGTTCCTCGCCGAAGCCGGGGCAGTGCTTGACCTTCTCGACAACAAGCAGGCTGAGAAACCCAGTTGCCTCCTCTCGAACGCCGCTGACATGGTCTCGACCATGCCTACCTTCTCGGCGCACGACGGGACCAAGCTCGCCTACCACGTGTTCGGAGATGGCCCTCCGGTGGTCTGTCTACCCGGAGGCCCGACGGATTCCGCATACCTCGGCGACCTCGGCGGTCTCTCCGCCCACCGGCAGTTGATCAGGCTGGACCTCCGCGGCACCGGCCAGTCCGCGACACCGCAGGACATTGCCTCCTGCCGCTGCGACCGGCTCGTCGACGACGTCGAGGCCCTGCGCGAGCACCTCGGCCTCGCCCAGATGGACCTGCTCGCGCACTGCGCCGGCGCCAGCCTGGCCGCGCTCTACGTGAGCCGCCACCCGGAAAACGTCAGCAGGCTGGCGCTGATCACGCCAAGCGTCAGGGCCGTCGGCCTCACGATCGCGGGAAGCCTCCGGCTGGAGACCGCACAACTTCGCCGGGACGAACCGTGGTACCCGGAAGCGTTCGCGGCCCTGGAGGCGATCGTGGCGGGCCAGGCCACCGCCGACAGCTGGAAGGCCATCGCACCGTTCTCCTACGGCCGCTGGGACGAAGCGGCTCAGGTGCATGAGGCCGCCGGGGACGAGCGGATGACCCCGGAGATCGTTGCCGCCTTCGGCGCTGAAGGCGCTTTCGCCCCGGACACCACCCGCACCGCACTCGCCCAGCTCACCGCGCCGGTCCTTCTCCTGGCCGGGGAAGCCGACCTGGGAGCCCCTCCCCACACCATGGCCGAGTTCGCGGACCTCTTCCCGAACGCCGAACTCGTCGTTCAGCCCAGGGCCGGACACTACCCGTGGCTCGACGACGCCGACGGGTTCGTGAAGACAACCGCTGCGTTCCTGGGAGACACGACCGCCCCGTCGTCATAACCCCAGCTGCCGAAGTCCCGCGGACGAAACCAGGTGGCACAACGGAAAGTAACCGCCCTCGCCGACCACCAGGGACCGGATTGCTCACGATGAACCGACGCGACCAGTGCTCACGGCACCCGGATTCCGGCGTTTCCGCAGGGCCCAGTGCTAACGATCAAGGGGAACCTACAACGCAAGGCCCTGTAGCCGCGGGTGCGCAAGGGCCGCGCGGTGCGCGCTACTGGCTGGGGGCAACGTCTCGGGCCGCGTAGGCGAGCAGTTCGCTCAGGGCTGCCTCGTTGGACGCGGGCGGCCGGCTGCGCCACTCCCCCAGTGTTTCCCGTACGGTCTGCGCAACCGCGTGCGCGTGCTGGGCCAGGTCGTCGGCGAGGCCGACGACTCCCCCGTCCTGAGCACGCCCGGTGACGATGACCGGCCCGTGGATCGGGTACAAGGCGATGCCTCGCCACGCGCTCGCCAGAGCCCATGCCGTGATGTTCTGCGCGAGCCCCATCCCGCATCCGCCCCCGTGGACGTGCAGGAGGGCCCGTCGGTGGTACACGCCTTGATCAACCGCGTCGGCCGATCCGATGTGGACTTGGATCGCGGAGTGCACATCGGTCTCGGCCAGGTCGAGTTCCGTGACGGCGGTGTCGGGGGAAATCCGCAGGACGCGCACGGTTCCTTACCTTCCTTCCTGGGCGCGTTCAATCATTCGTAAGTCGCTGTTTTCAATCCGATCTTGCGGGGTGTCGGTCGAACGTGAGTGTCCTTGGGTAGCTGCGGCGGCGGCCAGCGAGATACTGAGACGGCTTCCGCTTACCGCTCGATGGGCTTGATCAGTCGAACACGGTTCCTGTTCGGGTGACACCTCGGTGCTCGGCGCATAACGGCAGGGCCTCCTGGTAGCTCGGGGTTGCGATCCCAACCGAGCAGCACCAGGAGGCCCTGTGTCGCAGTCTTTCGTGCT